>NZ_JBYTEG010000004.1:0-343841 GCF_058792255.1 Cupriavidus sp. CPT47-8839-RL05A
AACAGGTCCGTGAAACAGCTCCGCGCCGATGATAGTGCGGATTCCCGTGTGAAAGTAGGTCATCGCCAGGCTCTTATTCCCAAAACCCCTCGACAGCGTGTGCTGCGAGGGGTTTTGTCTTTGGTGGTCCGGAAAACGTTCTGGCAACTTTCGACAAAATGTGCGCTGGCTACCCGGCGAGAGAGCCGCCCTTGATCGGGCTTCCGATCATCGGGGCTGGGCGGCACTGCTGGCAGCAGCGGAAAATGCTGCATGATGGCTAGGAATCGTCTTAATTTGCTGTGGCTTGGATAAACGTTGCAATCTTTGACACGTGTAACGTCCGTTTTGCGGATAACATCGCCTGCGCTCCGCAGATGGTGCTTCGCGCGTAACACGGGTGCCATGCGGTAATCCTCTCTCAGGAGGCCGCTCGCATGGGTATCCGCGACAATCTGCCTTTTCCCGCCCGCACCGTCACGGTCTCCGGCCCCGCCTTGCCGGAAATTCTCGGGCAATCCCCCTTCACCTTCGTACGCCTGGAGGGCAAGGAAGGCGTCTGCGGCCTGTTCGAATACGACATCGAACTGAAAACGCCAGACAAGGCCTACAACTTCCACGGCCCGGAAGGCAACTTCGACTTGCGCGAGATGAACGGGCGCGAGCTGACCGTGCATATCGAACTCGACGGCATGGGTACGGGGTTGGCGGGACACATTGGCGCAGGCACGCGCGAGATCAGCGGCATTGTCGATCGTGCCCGCTACCTGCGCGCCGAAGGGCGGCACTTCGTCTACGGACTGACGCTGCGTCCCTGGCTCTGGATCGCCTCCCAGAACAGGAACAGCCGCGTCTTCGAGAACCGCACCGATATCGAGATCATCGAAGAGGTCCTGTCTGCGTACTCCTTTCCGGTTGAGCGCAGGCTCGACGTGGCGAAATACCCCAGACGGGTCTACCGCACCCAGTGCGACGAGAGCGACTACACCTTCATCGCCCGCCTCATGCAGCACTGGGGAATATCGTGGTTCTTCGAACATTCTGACGGCAAGCACCGCCTGGTTCTGGTCGATCACGTCGGTGGTTATTTCAGCATGCAGAGCGAGGCGTATCAGGTGCTGGAAATCCTTCCGCCTGGCGTCAGGGTCGATCAGGAACACCTCGATGCTTTTTCGGTCGTCGATGCCGTGGTCGCAGGCAAGTACACGACCAATGCCTACAGCTTCACCCAGCCGCGCGGCAACCTGACCGCCTGCAGTTCGGACCCGCGAGACACGGGCCTGAACACTGGCGCGCTGCACCAGGAAGTGTACGACTTCCCTAGCGAGCATGCCCAGCCGGCCACGGACAACCGCCCGTGGGACGAAGGCGACATGATCGCGCGCATCCGCATGGAGGAGATCCGTTCGCGCGGCCTGCGCTGCTTTGGCACCGGCAACCTGCGCGCGGTGGTGCCCGGCTGCACCATGCACGTGAAGGGACACCCCCAGCAGGCGGCCAACCGCGAGTACGTGGTGCTTGGCGCCAACCTCAGGCTGGAAGACGTGGCCGAAGCCTCGGGTGAAGGCCAGCGGTGGCAATGCCGCGTCGAATTCGAGTGTCACCCCACCCATGAGGTCTTCCGCCCGGCACTGAGCATCCCGTGGCCAGTGGTCACTGGCCCGCAAAGCGCGACGGTAGTTGGCCCCGAAGGCCATACCGTATGGCCCGACCGCTTCGGGCGCGTGCGCGTGCAGTTTCCGTGGGACCGCTTCAACAAGATGTCCTGCTGGGTGCGCGTGGCGACGCCATGGGCGGGTTCGCAGTACGGCCAGGTCAGCATCCCGCGCATCGGCAGCGAAGTGCTGGTGATGTTCCTGGACGGCGGTGATCCGGACAAGCCCATCGTGATGGGCGCGGTGCCGAACAGCCTCAACATGCCGCCGTGGCAGCTACCGCATCAGCATGCGCTGACCGGCATCCGCAGCCGTGAGCATGATGGCTCCAGCAGCGGTCATCTGGTGTTCGACGATACCAAGGGGCAAATCCAGTCCCAGCTGTCTTCGGACTACCAGCGCTCGCAACTGAGCCTGGGCTACCTGAGCCGCATCGAGGACCACCGGGGTCGCCAGGATCATCGGGGCAACGGCTTCGAATTGCGCACCGATGGGCACGGTGCCGTGCGCGGCGGCGATGGCCTGCTGATCAGCACCGAGGCCCGGCCCGATGCCAGGGCGCACCACAAGGACATGGGCGAGACGGTTGACCGGCTGCAGCAGGCCCAGCATGCCCACGACATCATGGGCCAGCTCGCGCAGCACCATCACGCGCAGGATGAGGAACAGCAGGACGTCGCCAAGGCGCTCAAGGCCCAGGATGAAGAAATCCGCGGTTCGGGCGAGGTCAATGGCGAGTTGACCGCGCCTCATCTCGTCCTTGCGTCGGCAGCAGGATTGGCCGCGACGACCGCCAAATCCACCCAATTGCACAGCGGCGAGCATCTGGCTGTCACGACTGGCAAGCACGCATCCATCGTCAGCAGCGGCGGCATCTTTGCCAGCGCGGCGCGACGGATTGCGCTGTTCGCGCACAGCCTCGGCATACGGCTGGTGGCCGCCACGGACCACATTGCGCTCGAAGCGCAGGATGGCGACATCAAGGGCACCGCCAAACGCAACATTCATTTCCGCGCGCTTGGCGACATCGTTCTCGAGGCCGACCAGGGCATTCTGTTGAAGGTCGGACAGACCTATATGCGCGTGACTCCCTCGCAGATCGTCGAGGGCATGAGCGGGGTAAGGCAGATTCACGCGACCGATTTCAGTGTCGATGGCCCGGATGGCATGAACCCCAGCGCCCTGGCGCTACCGCAGAGCGATTTCGATCAGGAAGTGTACTTGCATCTGCCCGACGGCTCGCCCGCCAGGAACCGGAAATTCCGCCTGACGCAATCCGACGGCAGCGTGATCGAGGGCGTCACCGGCCCCGATGGGCTGACCAAGCTCCAGCAAAGCCAGGGCGCCGAAAACATCATGATTCAGATTCTGGAGTCCGCAAGTGGCCGCTGATCGCATCCATCTGAAAACCGGCGAAGAAATTGGCGGGCACGCCGGAGCCGTCGTTGCACTCACACCTTCGACCGACACGCGCCGCGTCAGTCTGCCGGTGCCGCCTGACAAGGTGATTCCGGTCATCTTCCTGCCGGGCATCATGGGGAGCCACCTTCGCATGAGCCGGAAGCGGCAGGAGGATCTCAAGCGCGATGACAACATTGCCTGGCGGCCGGATGACACTGGGGACACGCTTGCCCGCCGCAACGACTCTCCGGGCCGGCGGCAAATGAACTTCGATCCCGACGAAACCGAAGTGGACCGTTACGAGATCACCGAGGACGCCGGAAGGTTCGACATGACCGGCAAAGAGACGGTCAATTCCGACAAGCGGCACGGCAACGTCCCCGATGGGCTGCCCGATATCGGCTTGCTGATGAGCGCGCCACTGCCGCCTGCCGCCGAGCAGTGGAAGGCCAGGCGCGGCAAGCACGAGGCCACCGCCGCGCAGAAGGCCCGCTGGCGCGGCTGGAGCGAAGTCATGTTCGAGACCTACGGCGAGGTGATCAAGCTCATGGAGGCTCACCTGAATGACATGCTGGTGGCCAGGGATCTCTCGCCGACCTGGAAGGAGGGCAGGAAGGTGGAAGTGCTGGGCGTCACCCCCGCCTATTGGGGCGGCGCCGGCGATACGCTGACCGAGGCCGATGTCCTGCGCGTGGCGAACTGCTGGTATCCGGTCTACGCGATGGGCTACAACTGGCTGGAAAGCAATGGCACGTCCGCAAAGAAGCTGGCCAGGCGCATCGACGAAATCATCGGGATGTACACGGCCAACGGGCGGCAGTGCAAAAAGGTGATCGTGGTCACGCACTCGATGGGTGGCCTGGTGGCTCGCGCACTGCTGCATCCGGACTACGGCAACGCGCAGGACAAGATTCTCGGCGTCTACCATAGCGTCCAGCCTGCGCTCGGGGCTGGGGCGGCCTACAAGCGCGTGCGCACAGGGTCCGACGTGCAGGACAATCTGGTTGGGAACATTGCCCGCAATGTCATGGGCAGAACGGGCAAGGAAGTGACGGCGGTATTTGCCAATGCCTCGGGGCCGCTGGAGCTGCTGCCGACCGCCTCCTATCCGCGAGGATGGTTGCGTCTGCAGACCGGCGACTACCGGCAGGCCATGGCGCTGCCGATTACCTCGGATGCACCGTTGAAGGCGTATCTGAGCGATCTGGACTTGCATCAGAAGCTGGGCGTGGACAAGCCTGCGCCGCCGATGGCGGTGGGCGATCCGGTCTACGATATCTACACGCGCAATCCTCAGGCATGGTGGCGGCTGCTGAATCCGGAATGGATTAATCCGGCAGATAAGGATCTTAGAGGGGCGGAGCCGTACGCACTTGCGAAGAAGCGGATTGCCGCCGCGCAGCTTTTCCACAAGAACATCAAGGACCTGTACCACCCCACGACCTATGCCAGCTACGGCGAAGACAGTTCGCAGAAGTCCTACGGCAGCGTGACCTGGCGGGCGGAGACGGCCGATCTGGCGCCACATGGCGACCCACTCACGTGGACCATCGAGAGCGAGGATGCCGAGGGCCGCATCGTGGTGCGCACCAAGAGCAGACAGCCGCTGACACTTTGCCTGGAGCCACCGATTGACGCAGGTGACCAGACGGTGCCTGCCAAGGCGTCCGCCGAAGCCGTGCGCGGTACGCTATTCCGGCAAACTGGCTACGAGCATCAGGGCAGCTATCAGAATGACCAGGTGCTGGCGAGCGCGCTGTATTCGATCATCAGGATTGCCAACACTGCGACATGGTGGGGCCAATGACCCGCCGCGGCTTCACCAAGGTCTTGGCTGGCCTGCTGCTCGCGGGCTGCCAATCGTTTGCGTATCCGGAGAACAAGATGTCGGAACCCGTTGCGCTGTCGCCGCGCCTGCAGACCCTTTTCGCCAAGACCAAACCGGTGTGCTTTGGCCGCTATGTGATGGAAGTCCCGGTCGAAGCCGAGATGCTGTGGGGATTCCGGGAGTTTCCCGGCAAGATTATTACGCACGTCGGACAAGCGGAGCGCTTGAAAGAACGAGCGGAGTCATTTCGCCGCGAGATTCTTAGTAAGGATCGAACTGCCAAGATTAGCTATTTTGGTCAGGCGGCGACTTCGCGAAGCTGGGAAATTCGATATTTTGAAGACCAGCTCTCGATCGACTACGGGGTGGAAATGAAGCATACCTTCGTAGCATCTGGTTCGAATCTGTTCGAGTGGTTTACTGGTGGCGATAAGCTCGCCCCCTTAGTGCGTGGTATCCGGGCACGCGACAACGCAGACATCCCCACGGCCCCCGGCGTCTGCATCGACCACGGCTTCGTCGCGGACGCGTCCGGCAGCTATCAGGAGATCTTTGGCGCAGGCATTCGGCTGCCCAGCCTGCCCGATGTCAGCTTTTCGGTGGACTCCAACAAGCTGGCCAGCGTGGACGGCGAACCTGGTCTGCTGACTTCGATTGCCGAGCAAAGGAAGTACCTGGGTAGCCGCTACCCGAAATTGACGACCCTGCGCGAGGGCAAGCGCACGGTCGGCGTCTGGCAAGGGGAAGAATCGCTGGTCCGCCGTGCGGATGGCACGCATGACTTCGAGTGGGAAGCTGTTGGCAGGGAGCGAACGACGCTGCATCCAGCGGTGATCGGCGCCAAGATGTACACCAAGGTGGCGGCCAATCGCATCGGCGCTGCGGATCAGGCCTCGCTGACGGACGAGGAAGCCGTGGCCCTCTGGGACAGGCTGCTGGATGGTGTGCGCTTCCGCGTGAACGCACCGCCGACGCAGACCGGCGATCCGGTCACGGTGCGCCCAGGCGAAACCACACCTCTGTCCGGCATCTGGCGCGCCTCGCTTCCGACCGGACACCCTCAGGCGGATTGGGTGGCCAGCAAGTCCGGCATCCTGCGGCAAAAAGGGATGCCGATGATCCGCTTCGGGCTTTCGCCATCTGATGAAGCGCTGGTTGTCTGGACGTGGATGGGCGAGGCCAGCACATGAGCCGACGCATCATCGCGGTTGACGATATGACCGACCATGGCGTGGTGGGCACGGGTTTTTCCAAATACCAGCTCCAGGGGCGCGCCGTGGCGCGGCCGCATGACGAGGTGGATTGCCCCAGAATACGCCCACGCCACAAGTAGCCCGCACCCAATTCTGGGTGCCCGCAACTGCATACCGTAAAGATAGCCGCGATGACCAGGATCGTTTGACTTTTTAAGACGACTGGTCATATTATTTAGCCATGGCACGCACCGCAGACAAGACCGACATCCCTGACCGCCTGACGAAGGCAGGGCGCGAACTGTTTTCGCGCCACGGCTACAACGCCACCGGCATCCAGCAGATCACCGACCACGCCGGCGTGCCCAAAGGCTCGTTCTACAACCATTTCGAAAGCAAGGAAACGTTTGCCGCGGTCATCGTCGCGCAGTACGCGGACTACCTGCAGCGGTCGTGGGAAGTCATGATGGAGGCCGCGCCGCCAGAGCCGATGGCGGCAATCCGCTACGTCTTCACCCAGATGATTGCCTACCACCTGTCCAGGACGGTGCAGGCAGGGTGCCTGATCGGCAACTTTGCGGCGGAGATTGCCTTGTCGAGCGACACCTGCCGGACCGCCCTGCAGGCAGCCCAGATGGCCTGGCGCGAACGCCTGGCCGGCATGATCAGCGAGGCCCAGGCGCACGGCGCAATCCGTACGGACATTGCGCCTGCCGACCTCTCCGGGCTGGTCTGGGATGCCTGGGAGGGCGCCTTGCTGCGCATGAAGCTCGAACGCTCGGTCGAGCCGCTGCGCCGCAGCGTCGACCTGATGTTCGACCACCTGTTCCAGCCGGCCGCTACCAACGTTGTGGCCGCTGCAAGCCATAGACCAACCACGGAGTAAGCCATTCATGGGCGCACAGAAAGAAGCCTTTCTCGCGGATGCTTTGTTCCAGCCGATCAGGCTGGGCAAGCTCGAACTTGCCAACCGCATGGCCATGGCGCCGCTCACGCGCAGCCGCGCCGACGACAACCTGGTGCCGACCGACATGGTGGTCGAGTACTACAGCCAGCGCGCCAGCGTCGGCCTGATCATCGCTGAAGCCACGCAGGTCTCGACCACAGCCCAGGGCTACACCAATACGCCGGGCATCTATACCCCCGAGCAGATCGCCGCCTGGACGAAGGTGACCGACGCGGTCCACGCGCAGGGCGGCAGGATCTTCCTGCAGATCTGGCACACCGGCCGCATGTCCCACACGCACTTCCAGCCGGACAACCAGGCCCCGGTCGCACCGTCGGCCATCGCTGCCAATGCCAAGACCTATATCAACGGCAAAGGCTACGTCGAATGCTCGGTCCCGCGCGCGCTCGAGACGGCCGAGATCGCTGGTATTGTCGATGACTTCCGCACCGCTGCAGCCAATGCCATCCAGGCCGGCTTCGACGGGGTCGAAGTCCATGGCGCGCACGGCTACCTGCTTGACGCCTTCCTGCGCGATGGCACGAACAATCGCACCGACGCGTATGGCGGCAGCATCGAAAACCGCGCGCGCTTCCTGCTCGAAGTCATGGCTGCCGTGGTCAATGAGATCGGTGCCGACCGGGTCGGCATTCGCTTGGCACCGGTTTCGCCCGTCAACGACGCGCTGGAGAGCAACCCACAGCCACTGTTCGAACATGTCGTGCGTGAACTGGAGAAGCTGCATCCGGTGTATATCCACGTCGTAGAAGGCCACACCGGCGGCCCGCGCGACAACGCGCCTTTCGATTATGAAGCGCTGCACCGCCTGTACACCGGCGTATGGATGGTCAACAACGGCTACTCCAGGGAGATGGCCGAAGAGGCGATTCGCAGCGGCAGTGCCGACATGGTCTCGTTCGGCCGCAAGATGATCACCAACCCCGACCTGCCGCGCCGCTTCCGCGAAAACAAGCCGCTGAACCGCCCCTTTGAGGACGCTTCACTGTACGGCGGCAATGGTGCGCACGGTTACGTCGACTACCCGGCGCTGGGCTGACGCGGGCTCCGGCCCGGACGCCGGCGGCGCGCCGCACTGCCGGCGTCGTGCCAGCAAAAAAGCGCCCTTTGGAGCCGGGAGAAATACGTTCCAAAGGGCGCACAAGCGCGTTTGACGATGGCTGCCTGCCTGGGGCAGGCTCACTGAGCGTGGGCTATGCCAGGGCGCCGTCGGTATAGACGTCGAACTTGCGCGCGGGATCGGCTGAAGGACCGCTGCGGTCCATGCCGGCCAGGGCGCCGTCAGTGTAGATGTCGAATTTGCGGGCAGGATCGGCCGACACGCCACTACGGTCCAGGCCAGAAACCGAGTGCTCCTTGACGGGTGAAGCCTCGACGCGGGTGCCGTCGATGAAGACGTCGAAGCGGCCGGCCCGCGCACTGTTGCTATAGACGTCGCGCATGTCGACGCGGAAGGTGCAGCCGGACTTGTCGCCGGCAGCAGCGCTGTCGCGGGCGGCGGCATGGGCAATGCCGGCAGTGCAGGCGACTGCAATCGCGGCGGTGGCGAAGATCGTGTTGGCGAGCTGGCGGATCATGGCGGTACTCCGATTTGCGGTAAGAAGGGCAGAACGCGGCGGCGTCCTCTCGCTTATACGCAGAAGCTGTGCCACCGGATGCGGACCGACAAAAATGGAGCGGCAGCCCCGTCATCAGCGAATTCCGCCCGATTGGCGGAGCAAATGTTGGGCAGAAACAGACTTGCGGCGTATCAGCCGCCCACCCAAACCAACAGCTTCAGCCGTCAGCCACTTCCCGCGCCGGCATTCCCGTCTCCGACTACCCCCGACAGCGTCAAGCTGGCCATGCCCATACGGGCATGGCCCGCGCTGATGGATGGCGCCAACGCCATGCTCCCCCTGTAGAATCGGCTTCCACGCAACCCTGGAACGTCCCGCATGGACTCTCACGCCCCGGATCGCGGCGCGCTGGTGCCGCCGGCCTATCACGCAACGGTGGTCGACTACCTGCGTCGCCATGAGCCCGAGGTCTGGCGCTGGGCCGGCGCCCGTGCAACCGGCGCCGATCACCGCGAGGCACTGCGCTCGATGCTGCTGCGCGACACCTACCGCATCGAGGCGGACGCGCACGCCGACGTGCACGCGGCGCTGGCCGAGGCGATGGCGCGGCTCGGCATCGACGCGCCCGCCACGCTCTACCAGTCCCCGGGCCTGGACATGAACGCCTCGCTGGTCTACGTGCCCGCGGAGGTCCACATCGTCCTGCAGGGGCCGCTGCTGGAACGGCTGTCGCCGCCGGAGCTGCTGGCGGTGTTCGGCCATGAACTGGCCCACTACCTGCTGTGGTCGCGAGACGACGGCCAGTTCCTGGTGGCCGACCGCATCCTGAACGATGCGCTGGCCGCGCCCGGCGCCAGCGCCAGCCATCGCGAGACCTGGCGCCGATACGCGCTGCACACCGAGCTGTTCGCCGACCGCGGCGGCGCCGTGGCCGCCCGTGCGGTGGCGCCGGCCGTATCGACGCTGGTCAAGGTGCAGACCGGCATAGGCAGCGTGGACGCGGCCGCCTACCTGCGCCAGGCGGCCGAGATCGAAGCCCACGAAGCGGGCGCGAGCGCCGCCCACAGCCATCCCGAGACCTTTATCCGGGCGCGCGCGCTGGCGCTGTGGTGGGAGGGCGCGGCCGGTCTCGATCCGTGGATCGAAACCCGCCTGCACGGCCCGCTGGCGCTGGAGAAGCTGGACCTGCCGGGACAGATCCGGCTGCAGGCGCTGACGCGCGGCTTCCTCGCCCACTTCCTCGCCGGCACGCCGCTGGCGAGCGAGGCAGTGCTCGCGCAGGTGCGCATGATGTTCCCCGACTGGCGCGACGACGAACCGGCGATCGGCCCCGAGGGGTTGGGGCCGGACGTGGCCGACGACAGCGTGCGCGGCTACCTCAACGCGCTGATGATGGATCTGGCGCTCGCCGACCCCGACCAGCAGGACGCGGCGCTGCTGCGCGCCGGCCAGGTGGCGCAGGCGCTCGGCAGCCTGGAAGCGCTGCAAGGCAACCTGCGCCGCAACGCCGGCTTCGGCAAGCGCGAGCTGGACCGCTACCAGCGCCAACTCCACCGCGAACTGGCCAGGGAGGGCCGGGCATGACTGACAGCACGACCCACGGCACCAACACCATTCCGGATATGGCCGGCAGCAGCGAGCCGCGCACGCTGCGCGCCCTGGTCGACGCGCAGGCTGGCGCGGCGTTGCCCACCGACGACGTCCTGGTGCTGGTGCTGCCCCTGTTCGCGCAGGTTGCCGCGCTGCACGCGCAGGGCAGGGTGGCCGCGCTCGATCCCGACAGCATCCTGGTGGACGAGGAAGGCGCGCTGCGCCTGCGCCGGCCCGATGGTGAGGCACCGGTCATGGACATCGGCGCCGTGCATCGCGTGCAGCCGCATCCGGCCTCGGGCCTGAACATCGTCGGCGCGCTGCAGCTCGGCCACGCCGACGACGGGCAGCGCGACCAGACCGACCTGGTGCTGCAGCTTGACGCTACGGCGCCGGTCGAACGTCCGGTCTATCTACGCGGCCCGGCCAGCTGGGAACGCCTGCTTGGCCACCATGACGAGATCGGCGACGTCTTCCTGCTCGGCATGGTGCTCGCCAGCCTGGCCTGCGGCCTGGACTTCGCCGACGAGGACGACCTGCGCAGTTTCGTGGCGCATCGCCGCAACCTGTTCCTGCTGCACGAGCGCTTGCATCCGATCGTCGCCGCGGTGATCGTCGAGATGACCGAGATCAACCGCCACGACCGCGCCACCGATGTCGCCGCGCTGGCGACCCGGCTGCGCACGTGGCGCGAGCAGCCGCTGGGACTGGACGTCGAACGCGCGCTGGCCGGCACGAACGGTGCCACGCCGCGCCGCGCCGCCGTGCTCACGCACCTGCGCGACCGCCTGTTCGATCTGTCGCGGCGCAATCGCCTGCTGCACTTCCGTCCGACCGCGGCCACCGTCAACGTGACCGTGGCCAGCGTGCCGCTGATGCTGCAGATCGAAAGCGTGCGGCCCGAGCATATCTGCACCTGGGGCGGACCGTTCGCCGCCGACCTGGTAGCGGGCAAGCCGGTGTCGCTGCAGCGCTGGCTGCGCTTCGACGACCAGCCATACCTGCCGGCGTCGCTGGACCGCCTGATTGCCGAGACCCGCCGCGACCGCGCCGAGTACGGCTTCAGCAACCTGCGCCTGGTGGTGGCGTTCCTGCGCTGGCACAACCTGAAGGAGGCGCCGGACGAGCGCATCGTGACGCCGCTGCTGTGGCTGCCGGTGGAGCTGGTCAAACGCAAGGGCGTGCGCGACCAGTACGTGATCCAGTGCGCGGGCGGCGAGGCCGAGTTCAACCCGGTGCTGCGCCACTACCTGAGCCAGCTGTACGACATCCGGCTGGATGAGACGGTGGATCTCGGTAAGACCTCGCTCGAGGAGATCCATGCCGGCATCCTTGCGCAGATTCGCCGCTCGGAGCCCTCGGTGGAGCTGCGCCTGGTCGACAAGGCCGCGGTGCGGCTTGTGCGGCAGAAGGCGCTGCAGCGGATGCAGCAGTTCCAGCGCCGCAAGCCGGGCCCCGCCGCCGCGCGCACCGGTGGCTGGCTGCCGCCGTACAGCTATGCGCAGGACGACTACCGGCCGCTGGGACGCGCTCTGTTCGAGCATTGGGTGCGGCCGAGTGAGCTGCCACAGCGCTTCGAGGCGGGCGCCACACCGGGAGCCGGTCCGCGCCAGCCGCACATGAGCGGCCCCGCCGCCGCTGAAAGCGACGAGCGCCAGGGCTACGTGCTCGAGGAGTCCGAAGGCCACCGTTATGCCTGGGACCTGGACCTGACGCAGGTGACGCTCGCCAACTTCAACTACCGCAAGATGTCACTGGTGCGCGACTACACGCAGTTGCTGGACGAGCCCGGCGCCAATCCGGCGTTCGACCGCGTGTTCTCGATCGATCCGCGCGACGTGGAGACGCAAGCGCCCGCGCCGCTCGCACCGGCCGAGCAGTGGAACGTGGTGGCGGCCGATGCGACGCAGAACGCCGCGGTCGGCCTCGCGCGCAGCCAGCGCAGCTTCATCATCCAGGGCCCGCCGGGAACGGGCAAGTCGCAGACCATCACCAACCTGATCGCCGACTACGCCGGACGCGGCAAGCGCGTGCTGTTCGTCTGCGAGAAGCGCGCCGCGCTCGACGTGGTGTTCCACCGGCTCAAGCAAAGCGGACTGGATTCGCTGTGCTGCCTGATCCACGACTCGCAGACCGACAAGAAGGCATTCATTGCCGACCTGCGTGCCTGCTACGAGCAGTGGATCGCGCAGCCGCACGATGGCGACACGCTGGCGGCCCGCCGCACGCAGGTCGCCGAGGCGCTGGACGCATTCCAGCAGCGCATCGACGCATTCGAGTCGGCGATGGCCAGCGCGCCCGAGGCACTCGGCGACAGCGTGCGTGCGCTGCTGCGCCGCGTGGCCGCGTTGCCCGCTGTGCCCGAGGCGGGGCCTGCGCTGCGCGAACGCCTGCCGGCGCTGGCCGCCTGGGACCGCCAGCGCGATCTCGCGCACCGCGTGCACCGCGCGATGCGCGAGCGCTTCGGTGTCGACAGCCTGGCCGCGCATCCGTTCGCGCGCCTGTCGCCGCAACTGCTGGCCGACGAGCGCGCCTATGGCCGCGCCGAGCAGCTGTGCCATGACGCCGAGGCGCTGTTCGATGCGCTCGACCCGCTGCTCGACAGTACCGCCAGCCTGACCGGCCAGGACACCGCGCTGGAACAGGCACGCGCAATTGCCGCCGACAGCCAGTGGCTGCTCGACACGGGCCTGGCCGCGCATCTGGACCTGCTCGATCCGGCTTCGCCGGCGCAAGGCGCGCTGCGCGAGATCCGGGCGGACCTGGAGCGGCGCGCGCAGGCACTCGCCGACGCGCAAGCCGCAACGTCGAACTGGCAGGACAAGCTGAGCCCCGGCGATACCGAATCGGCGCTGGCGCTCGCGCGGCGGCTGGAGCCGTCGTTCGCGCGCTGGCTGCAGCCCGCATGGTGGCGGCTGCGCGGCGAACTGAAGCGCCGCTATGACTTCGGCAAGCACGCCGTCCATCCGGGCTACGGCAAGGTGCTGGAAGCGCTGGCCGCCGAGCATGCCGCGAGCGCCGCGCTGGCCGCGGCCGATGCCGACAGCCGCCGGCGCTACGGCGTCAGCGAGATGCAGGCCTTCCTGCGCGCGCTCGGCGAACTCGAGCAGCGCCTGCAGTCAGGCGCAGGCCCGCGCGAACTGGTCGCGCACCTGCGCCAGGCCGTCGACCCGGTCGCAGCGGCGCGCGCCGAGGCCGGTGCGCGCGAGGCGCTGGAGAAGCTCGCGCAGCGCGTGCGCGACGGGCTGGTGCTGGCCGACGACGCGCGCCTCGGCGACATCGCCGAACTGCTGCGCGACCTGCGCGAGGCGCTCGACGACCTGCCCGACCTGTTGCCGCTCTTGCGCGCGGTGCATGCGGGCGACCCCGCCTGCGCCGCCACGCTGCAGTGGCTCGATCACGCACCGGTGCAGCTCGAGGCGCTGGTCGCCGACGAGGCACTGCGCCGTCTCGCGCGCGAGAACCCGGTGCTGGCGCGCTTTGGCGGCGCGGCGCTGGCGCAGGCTGCGCGCGCCGTGGCGCAGAGTCAGCGCGAGCTGCTCGCGCTGAACGCCCAGGTGGTGCGCGCCACGCGCCACAAGCAGTTCGCCGAGCATGTGCGCGTGTCCTCGCTGTCGGCCACGATGCTGGACGCCGACGGCAAGGCGTTCAAGAAACGATACGCCACGGGTCGCCGCGAACTGGAGCACGAGTTCGGCAAGAGCATGCGCCACCGCTCCATCCGCGATCTCTCCGACGACGAGACCGGCATCGTCATCAACGACCTGAAGCCGATCTGGCTGATGAGCCCGCTGTCGGTGTCCGATACACTGCCGTTGTCGCCGGACCTGTTCGACGTGGTGATCTTCGACGAGGCCAGCCAGATTCCGACCGAGGAGGCGGTGCCCGCGCTGAGCCGCGCAAGCCAGGTGGTGGTGGTCGGCGACGAGATGCAGCTGCCGCCGACGAGCTTCTTCACGGCCGGCGGCGCCGAGGGCGACGACGAGATCGTCGTGGAAGAGGAGGGCGAACGCATCGCCATCAACCTCGATTCGGACAGCCTGCTGAACCAGGCCGCGCGCAACCTGCCTGCCACGCTGCTGGCGTGGCACTACCGCAGCCGTCACGAATCGCTGATCAGCTTTTCCAACGCGGCGTTCTACGACGGGCGCCTCGTCACCATCCCCGACCGTTTGCTGGAGCAGGCCGAGGACGAGGCGCCTGCGCTGCGCTCGGACCAGGAGGATGCCGGCATCGCGGGCGCCGACGCGCTGCTGGCGCGGCCGGTCAGCTTCCACCGGCTGGCCGACGGCGTCTACGCCGACCGCCGCAATGCGCCCGAGGCGGGCTACATCGCCCGGACCGTGCGCGAGCTGTTGCGCCGCGAGACCGGGCTGAGCCTGGGCATCGTGGCGTTTTCCGAGGCGCAGCAGGGCGCCATCGAGTCCGCGCTCGAGGCGCTGGCAGCCGAGGACGCGGACTTCGCGATGCGCCTCGAGCGCGAGTACGTGCGCGAGGATGACGACCAGTTCAACGGACTGTTCGTCAAGAACCTGGAGAACGTGCAAGGCGACGAGCGCGACGTGATCATCCTGAGCATCTGCTACGCGCCTGGGCCGGACGGCAAGATGCTGATGAACTTCGGCCCGATCAACCAGCGCGGCGGCGAGAAGCGCCTGAACGTGATCTTCAGCCGCGCGCGCCATCGGATGGCGGTGGTGTCGACGATCCAGGCCGAGGCCATCACCAACGTGCACAACGATGGCGCTGCCGCGCTGCGTGCGTTCCTGCAGTTCGCGCAGGCCAGCGCGCGCGGACAGTTCGAACGCGCCCAGTCGGTGCTCGGCGCGCTGAACCCCGGCGCGCGCGACGCCTTTACGCGCGAGCCCACGCCAGACAGCGTCCGCGACGCACTGGCCGAGGCGCTGCGTGCGCGCGGCCACCAGGTGCACGCCAACGTCGGCCGCTCGCAATTCCGCTGCGACCTGGCCATCGCCGCTGCGTCGGGACAAGGCTACGCGCTGGCGATCCTGCTCGATGCGCCGTCGGAGGCGGTAACGGACACCGCCGAGCGCTATGTGTTCCGCCCCGGCATCCTGCGCAGCTTCGGCTGGCGCGTGCTGGACATCCCCGGCAAGGACTGGCTCGACGATTGGGACGCGGTGCTGGCCCGCATCGAGGCCATGCTGGCCGATGGCGAGGATCGCGCGCTGGACGTGGAGGTCGAGATCCCGGTGCCGTTGGCGAAGCCGGCCGCGGTGCAGGATGCGGCGTCAACGGGCGAGGCCCGGACGGACGCGGCGATGGCATCGGCTGCGCAAGCGGAACTGGTGCGGACGCTTCGCTTCGAGCAGGGCACTTCGCGCAAGTTCTGGCGCGCCAGCGTACGCGGGGCGGAGCTCTCCGTCACCTATGGCCGCATCGGCAGCACAGGGCAGACCAGCGTGAAGACGTTCGACAGCGCCGAGCGGGCACGGCGCGAGGCGGACAAGCTGGTGGCGGAGAAGCTGCGCAAGGGCTACATGGAGGCGTAGCGCCTGGACAGGGCACAGGAGGCGGCACTACTAGCCGCCTTCGTCCCTGGGCCAGAAGGTAATGAGGATATTGGAGGGCGCAACGCCGTTCTCGTCGCGCGGCAGCGGGTCGGAGCGCTGCACCGCGCGCAGCACGGCGTTGTCCCAGGCCGCATTGCCGCTTGACTTGGCGAGCCGCGTCGACAGCACCGAGCCATCCGGCGCCATGCCCACGGCCACCACCGCCGCCGGGTTGCCGCTGACGTCTTCATTGAAGATGATGTTCGGCTTGACCCGCTGCCGGACCCGCTCGGCATAACCGGACGAAGGCTTGGTGCCGGAGCCGGAGCCGACCCGTGTTCCCGAATTGCCCGCCTGCGACCGCAAGCGCGCCAGTTCGCCCTGGCGCTGGGCATTGTCGGCCTGGCGCTGCGCTTCCGTCGCCTTGCGTTGCGCCTCCTTGCGGGCCGCTTCGGCACGGGCCTGGTTCTCGCGCTGCCGTGCTTGTGCCTGGTCGCGCGCGGCTTGCTCGGCCTTGCGCTGCTTTTCCTGCAGCGAGATGTCGGCGTCTTCCTCTTCGACCGGCTTCGGGCTTGGCACCGGCGTGATTGCAGGCGCTGGCGTTGCGGCTTCCGGGATCGCCTCCCACAGTTCGGCCGCGACACCTTCAGGCGCCGCGCTGCGCCAGCGCACGCCGTAGTAGAGCAGGGCACCCAGCAGCAGGTGCATGAACAAGGCCAGCAGGAAGCACCTCAGGGTGCCCCGTTCAGGCACTGGCTGATAGGGATAGGCGACGGCCTGCATGGATCGCGCGCCTTGCCGCTGCTCGTTTTGCGCTTGCTCTCCTATGTACCGCCAGTGCCGCCGGCGGACGCATCCACGTGCCGCTCCAGTTTCAGGTACGAGTCAGCCGCGACCAGGCCGAACACGATGTGGGCAATGGCGGTCACCCAGCCTCGCGCTTCGGCAAACCATGGGAAGACGGCAGTCATGCCGTGAAAATTGACCAGGTACAGGACCAGGCCGAACAGCGCTCCCACCACCGAGGCCATGCCGACGCTCGAATCGAAACGGAACGGCGCCATGATCGCTGCCAGGATCACCGCGAACACGACAGAGAGCACGAAGTGGACCACCACGGCCGCTACCAGCACGCTCATCTGGAAGGTGGCGGCTTGCGCCAGCACATCAGGGCCCAGCATGATGGCCGCGATCATGGTCAGCGGCTTCCACACGCCGGCCCCCATCAGCATGGCCGCCAGCAAGTCGAGCACCAGGAATACCACCCCGGCGACGAGGCCCGCCAGCGCCGCCGCACGCCAGTCCGGCCACCGGTGCGCGTAGCGATGCGATTGCATATGAAGTTCCATGACATCCTCCTTTGATGCGGCAGAAACCAGAGCCGCTTTCCAAGGCGCAACTTCATTCTATGGGGTGCAACCGCATCAACCAAGCGCAGTCAACGCTGCAAAGCATCGAGCTGGCGTGGCAGGGCGCCAGTGTCTCGTCAAAGGCTCATGGCAGGACACTAGCCCATCGTAAAGATCTCCAGAAAGTGCTTGCTCGGATCCTCGAAGTAGATCCGGCGGCCGCCATCGTCGGTGTTGACCTCGCCCGGGCGGCGGCGGTACGGGTCCGCCCAGTAGGTCAGGTTGCGCGCGCGGACGCGGGCAAAGCCCTGATCGAATTCGGCGTCGCTGACCAGGAAGGCATAGTGCTGCAGAGCAACATCGCCCTCCGCGTCCATGAAGTCCAGGGTCACGTCATTGTCCAGCCGTACGCCGAGAAACGGCCCGAACGGCTCGGCCGGGGGACGTCCGAGGATCTCGCAGAGGAAGTCGGCGGAGACCTTCTTGTCGTGAGAAAAGACGATGGTGTGGTTGAGCTGGATGGCCATGCCGCAATCTCCGGGAAGGATATGTGCAAGGAACGGCGAGCAAGCCGGCCGGGGACGGCCAGCCGGCCGTCACGCAGAAGCTGGCGTGCGCCACGCTTGCAGCGTAGCCAGCGCGGGCAATGACGGCAACCTTGCCTTGCAGGCCAGGCTTGGCTGGCGCTTCCCTTCAGCCGTGGCGTTAGCGCCTGAAAGTCCGGCCGGGTCAGATGCATCCTGCATGGCTTCACTTCCCACCCATCCGCCCCGTAGCCACCATTCGGCCATCACCAAACGCGATGGCACGCTCGCCATTTATTGCTTTACGACACCCTTCACCTCTTTCATCCTCATCGAATCACGGCTTGCTGCTTATGCTTCACAAGTGGTGGCATGCCGCTTCAAAGGAGACATGAATTGAAAGGTATCAAAGGGAAGGCATTGCGTCTTCTCCGTACTGGAGGCTGGGTTCCCGCGCTACTGATAAGCGGCTCAGGCTGGGCGACTGGGTATCCGGTGAAGCCGGTGACACTGATCGTTCCACAAGCGCCTGGTGGTGCCAACGATGCCGTGGCGAGAATCGTGGCGCAAAGACTCGGTGCGGTGCTGGGCCAGCCAATTGTCGTCGACAACCGGCCCGGCGCCGGTGGGAATATCGGCATCCAGGTCGCTGCGAAGGCACCGCGCGACGGCTACACGCTACTGCTGACAGTCGGCAGTTCGTTCACCATCAACCCGTCGCTATACCGGAAGATTCCGTTTGATCCGCTCAAGGACTTCGAGCCGATTACGCTGGTGGCGACGGCGCCGTACCTGCTGGTCACGAACCCGGCAATCCAGGCCAGGTCTGTTCAGGATCTGATTGGCCTGGCCAGGTCGAAACCAGGAAAACTGGACTATGCCTCCGCGGGCAATGGCACGCTGAATCATCTGCTCGGGGAAATGCTGAAGGCAAAGGCTGGCATCGATATTACTCACGTTCCGTACAAGAGCGCGGCTGCAGCGGCTACTGACGTGGTTGCCGGCCAGGTTCCCATAACGTTCGGCAGCTTGCCGGGTGTGATGCCGTTCGTGAAAGCAGGGCAACTCCGCGTACTTGGCGTGGCCACAGAGAAGCGGTCAAGACTGATTCCCGAGGTGCCAGCGATAGGGGAGGCCATTCCCGGGTACAGCGCGGTCTCCTGGTATGGGTTGCTTGCGCCAGCCGGTACGCCAAAGGAAATTCTTGCCCAGCTTCATGCGGAGGCCACCAAAGTCCTGAATAGCAAGGACGTGCAGGACAAGCTGGCCGCGCAAGGGGCCGAGGCCGCGTCCAATACGCCAGAGCAGTTCCGCGCTCTGATCAAGGACGATCTGGTGAAATGGGCGAAGGTCGTCAAGGACTCGGGAGCACAGGTCGATTGAGTGACGGGGGGCGAGACAGCCGGCGTGTCCATCGGGCCGGACGGCATGTCGGCCCGCCTTGCTATCCCTGCAGCCGTTTGCTGCGACATTCATTCTGGAGCCGGGCCTGCTTTACCTCCGTGGTCGTCTCCGTTTGCGCCCGTTGATCGGGCGCTTTTTTCCGCCACAGATTGGCGCTATGCAATGCCGGTGTTCCAATGGCGAAACCCTTCAGCGGCTGCCCTATTCAATTTCCACCACATCGACAACCTGGTGCTGATTTTTGTAGCGAACTTCCTGGCGCATGACGAATCGCCGGGCGGGACAATACCAGTCAGTCATGTCGAGCACCGTTGGCTCCAGTTCGATATCGGTATCGACCAGCCGAAAGCGGCCAGGATCCACGAACTTGGTATATCGGATCGGCCAGCAGAGCAGTGTGCCGGTGGCAAGCTTCAGGCGCTGCAGCGGACCCACCGTCCGCTCAGACAAGGTCAGGCGAACATTGGAACCAACGAAATCAGAGACAGTGGTGCCGGTGCGGCGATCCACAATACGAAAGTCGTAGCGGGACGCGAACGTTTCCGCGGGGAGTACCTGGCCCTCTGTCAGCGCCGGCGGATACAGCAGCAGTCCGTTCGAGTTGGTACTCATTTCCCCGACCAGTTCGGTGTACTGGCCGTGGGCCTGAACGCGTGCATTCAGACTGCGCACGACAGGCTGTCCCGAGCGTTCGTCGATCACGAGCCGGTGACGCTGCACGGTCTCGACGGGCGGCCCCATCAAGCGCCGGAGGGCGGACTTGGAATAGATGTCCAGATCGAACGAACAAAGGTCGCGCTCGAGGTCGTTGACGTTGCGGAAGAAGGCAATGGTTGTCATCGGCGTCAATCCGTCCGCTTCGAAGCGGATCTGTCCGCCGTCATGGACATAGGGCGCATCGCATATCTGTCCGGCGTGCACGCGGTGCGACGCGGTCCCGAGCAGACCGCCTGCGGCGAGCCAGGCCGCGGCAAGCGAACGCCAGACTGGGACCGCTCGTATCTTCATCACGGTTCGTTTCAGCATTCGAGTGGGAGTTCAAGTGTGTAGGCGCGGTGGAGTCATTCCGCGCCGGCAAGGCTCTATCATGCTGGATAATGAGCAAAGCCGTATCCTTCATCTTCATGAAAAGAGGTGTGACAAATGATCCAGATCCTGGGAATTTCCGGCAGCCTGCGGGCACAGTCGTACAACACCGCACTGCTGCGGGCGGCGCAGGCTGAGGCGGGCACGCAGGTCCGGCTTGATATCGCCACCCTCCATGGCATTCCGCTTTACGATGCGGATCTGGAGGCGCGTGAGGGCTTGCCCGCCGCCGTGGTGGCATTGCGCGACCAGGTCATGGCGAGCGATGGCCTGATACTGGCCACGCCTGAATACAACAATGGCATCCCCGGCGTCTTCAAGAACGCTATCGACTGGCTCTCGCGGCCGGCCGGGGATATTCCCGTGGTCTTCGGCAATCGCCCGGTTGCGGTCCTCGGTGCCTCGGCCGGGGGCTTCGGCACGGTGCTGGCACAGAACGACTGGCTGCCGGTGCTCAAGACGCTGGGCACGCGGCACTATACCGGCAACCGGCTGCTGGTTGCGCGCGCCGGCCAGGTATTCGACGCGCAGGGCGAACTCACCGATGCCGGCATGCGTGCGCGGCTCAGGGAGTTCGTTGCCGGCTTCGCCGCGTTCGTGGAGGGCCCGCGCGCGGGCTGAGCACAATCGGGCCGGCGCATCCTTGCCGCGCGCCATGATTCGCGCTTCGCGCGCGGCCCCAAACTCAAAGTGGCGCCAGCACCCGCAGGACGATCTTGCTCCCTTCCGGGCGATTTCTTGCACCCCATTCCTTGTATGCGTTCAGCAAGACCTGCCAGCCATCCCCTTGCACCAGCAGTCCGGGCCCCGCGCCGAAGACGCGCTCGCGCGAATTTGCCTGACGGATGCCGTCGATGCGGTCCTCGCCGAGCTGCGTCAGCATGTAGCTCGCCACACCTACCCGCAACTGCTTGGTGATCGCATAGGAAGCGGAGAGGTTCAGCGACAACGCGTCGCCTGGCTGGACCGAGCCGGCGTTCAGTGAGGCCGGCGGCTGCGTGTTCTTGCCGCTCCACTGGTAGTTGAGCCTGCCGCTCACCTCCAGCTTGCCGGTCGGCATGAGGGTGAAGGCATAGTGGGGCGTCACCGTCCAGACGTTGCTGCCAGCATTGGCGAGGCGGTTGTGGTCATACTGCCCGGTCGGGGCCGAAAAGAGCAGATCGATGCGCTGGAAGAACGGCATGCCGAACAGCGCCTGGCCGGACCACTGGACAATGAACGGGCTGAACTGGATATCGCCGGCAGCGAAGTTGTGATCGCCTGTACCGGGGGCCGGGCGGATATTTGCGTACACCAACGGCAGCAGCACCTCGGCGCCGACGTTGCCGCCGAGCAGCGTGACATCGGGCGATATATAGGCGATATGCGGCACGATGGCTGCTGTCTCGATGCGTGGATTGCCGGGGACGGCATTGCCGGCGTCGTCGCGGATGCGCGTGGCACGGTAGTAGCTGGTGGCCAGCTCGAACAGGAAGCCCGGTCCGGCGACGCCATCCAGGAAACTGGTATTGCCGAGGTTCATCGGCGGGAGCCCGACCACGTCCGCATGCGCGACGGATACCATCAGTGCGCTGCAGGCCGCGGCCAGGGTGGGTAATGCAGATTTCATGGGGTGAGCTTGGTCGGGTCCCGCTGCGCAGCGGCTTCGGAACACGGCGGTGGGACCGTCGCGAACGGTCAACGCAAGGGCAGTACGAGGTTTCCGGGCCCCGCCGCCATCAGGATGACAAAGCCCCCGATGATGCTGATGTGCTCGAGAAATCCCGTGAACAGCAGCGTGCGCTGTGCGCCTTTCTGGTTCCAGAAGTCATAGAAGACCACTGCAGTCGCCAGCGTGAAGGCCGCCAGCAGGAGGGCGGCAATCCCGGTCTGGTAGCCGGCCACGATGGCCAGGCCACATGTCAGCTGCACGAGGATGGTCAGCGACAGCACCAGGCGCGGGAACGGCAAGTTGCGCGAGCGCACTTCGTCCAGGCCGTGGCTGAAGAAGATCAGCTTGTTTGCGCCGCTCAGCACGAACATGAAGGCAATGAACAAGCGGCCCGAAAGGAGATAGTAGTCGGCCATGCCGGCTCCCGTCTGAACGGTGTTGGGTGAGAAGGAAGAGGGATGGCGCCCCGCGCAGCGCGAGGCGCATGATGGAACGGGCCGGCATGCCGGCCCGCCTGCACGTCAGGTGCGATCGTAGGAGAACTGGATGCCCGCGGTGCCGCCGGTCTGGATAAAGAGATCCATGAACGCCGGGACGGTCTCGCTGCGCGACCAGTCGCGCTGCAGTTCGCAGAACAGCTGCGGCACGCTGATCATCTTGCCGCCGGCCTGTTCGATGCGGCGCAGCGCAGCCTCGTGCGCGGCCACGGAAGTGCCGCCCACTGCATCGGCCACGACATAGACTTCATAGCCTTCCTTGAGCGCGTCCAGCGCCGGGAAGGTAAGGCAGGCTTCCGTCCACAGCGCGGTCATGATCAGCTTCTTGCGGCCTGTTGCCTTCACTGCCTCGCGGAACTCGACGTCTTCCCAGGAGTTGATGGTGGTGCGGTCGTAGGTGGGGAAATCGCCCAGCACCTTCTGCAACTGCGGGATCGGCGGCTTGTTCAGGCCGGTCTTCACATTGACGGTGGAGTGCACGATCGGCAGCTTGTACGCCACGGCGGCACGCGAGGCGCCAACGATGTTATTGACCAGCAGCTGTCGATCCATCGAGGCGATCGAGTTCACCTGGACCGGTTGGTAATCGATGATCACGAAGGCAGCGTTCTGCGGAGTCAGCAGGTGGTCTTTTGCGGGATCGCGAATGGGTTCGCTGGCCATGGTTATCTCCAGATCAAAGGGATGGGATTTCTGCTACTCGGCGCTTCAGGGCAGGCGTTGCATGTACCGTGCGCGACGTGTGCCCCGCTCTTCGGCAACGGGCGCTGACATCGCGGACCCTGCAAGGGGGATATGCCTGCAAGTGCGCTGCAATCGATCGTCGCGTGGAGCCCTTGCAGCATAAGTCATGCATCGGAACAAGCGTGATAGCCGTATGCCAAACATGCTGTTCTCGTTGGCAGAACAATGCATAGGACATCCCGATTCTGCTTGCCCGCACTCCGGCATTTGACTAGGCTGTGCTGACACGACATGCGCGGATGGACACGAACGATGAGCGATTTCTATGTGTTGGTGGTCCTGTATGCCAAGCCGGGGCGCGCGACAGAACTGCGGGAAAAGCTACGCGCCGTGGTGGAGCCTTCCCGCCGCGATGCAGGCAACCTGCGCTATGAGATGTTCGAGCATCAGGATGATCCGCGCCGGTTCATCTTTGTCGAGCATTGGGAGAGCCCTGCCGCGCAGGAGGCGCACCATACGCAGACCGACCACATCCGCCGCTTCCAGGAGGAGGGCAGCGATGCGGTGGAAAGCATGGAGCTGTTCTACCGGATGAAGCTTGTGGCGTGAATGGCGACAGCCGGAAGCTGCGCTATTTCTGCTCCGGCAGGATGGTGATGGTGCACGTGGTGCCCATGGCCAGCAGCAGGCCGTCGGGCAGCGCGTCCAGCCGGATGCGCACGGGAATGCGTTGCGCCAGCCGAATCCAGGTGAAGACCGGGTTCACGTCCGCCAGCAGGTTGGCGCTGGTCGGATTGTCGCGATCGGCGATGCCGCGCGCGATGCTTTCCACGCGTCCTCGCAGTGGCTTGCCGCCCGAAAGTAGCCTGACCTCCGCCCTGGCGCCGACGTGCACGTTTGGCAGCTTGGTTTCCTCGAAGTATCCGTAAATCCAATAGGAGTGCTTGTCGATCATTGCCATGCGCGCGGCGCCTGCACTCACGAAGTCGCCGGCGTGCAGGTTGAGGTTGGTGACGTAGCCGTCCACCGGCGCGCGCACTTCGCTGCGGCTCAGGTTCAGCCGCGCCGTGTCCAGCGCGGCCAGGCTGGCTTCGTAGTTGGCCCTCGCCTGCTTCTCCTGCGCGCCGATGTCTTCGCGGCTTTCGACCGAGACCACGGTGCTGTCCAGGCCCTTGCGCCGCGACGCCTGCTGGTGGCGCAAGTCCAGCTCGGCCTTGCGCGCGCGCGCCTGCGCCTCGGCCTGTGCCACCGCCTGCCGGAATCGCTCCGGGTCGATCGTGAACAGCAACTCGCCCTTGCGGACTTCCTGGTTGTCCCGCACCAGCATTCGGGACACCGGACCGGAGACATCGGCGGCGATGTTGATCACGTCCGCCCGCACGCGGCCGTCCCGGGTCCAGGGTGAATACATGTAGTGCTGCCAGAGGCTGTAGCCCAGCGCGATCGCGGCAGTGAGCAGCAGGCCCGTGGCCAGCACACGCGTCACGGCAGGTCCGTTCAGTTTCATGTTTCAGGTCCGTTTTTCTTGCGCGGCACTCAGCGCCACAGCGCCAGCCCGATGCCACTGAAGATCGATATGAACAGCGACACCCGGAACAGCGGCGGATGCCACACCCGCCGGTAGACGCCCAGGCGCACAAGCAGGCGGTCCACCAGCAGGTACAGCAGCAGGCAGCCGACAAATATCGGCAGCAGCGACGGCATCAGGATGGAAGCCAGTGCGATCTCACGTGGCATGGTGGGCGTCTGCGTGCATCATGTCGGCTCGCTGGCGACCGCGGCAGCGTCGAAGCCGCCGCCCAGCGCCTGCATCAGGCTCGCCCATGCGTCCAGGCGGGCCGCGCGCACCAGCGCCAGGCCCTGTTCCTGGCGCCGCAACTCGGTCTCGGCGGCGAGGACGTTGAGGTAGTCGGTAAAGCCGCTGCGGTAGCCGCGCTCGGCCAGTGCATAGGTTTGCCGGGCCGCGCGCAGCGCCTGTTCGATGCCAGCCTGCTGGCGTGTCAGCGATTGCAGCGAGATTACCGCGTCGGCCACGCCCCGGAAGGCTGCCAGCACGGCCTTGTTGTAGCTCTCGACTGCGATGTCGTAACTGCGCGTGGCCACACCGTGGTTGCCCTGCCTGCGGCCGCCGTCGAAGATTGGCAGCGAGATTGCCGCGCCCACGTTGTGCCCGATCGCATCGCGGTCGACAAAGGTGAAGAAGTTGCCGAAGGCTGCCGATGCCAGGCCAATGCTCGCCACCAGGTTGATATTCGGGTAGAAATCCGCCCTGGTGACCTTGATGCCCTGCGCGGCTGACTCGACGCGCCAGCGTTGCGCCACCACGTCCGGGCGGTGCCCGACCAGTTCCGCCGGCAGCGACGCAGGCACCGCGATCGGCGCCGCCAGGACCAGGGCGGGGCGCGCCAGCTTGTCGCCCGCGCCGGGGCCGTCGCCACTGAGCACCGCGAGCTGGTTCTTCACCAGCGCGATGGCGCGGTCTGCCTGCTGTACCTGCGCCTGCAGTGCCGGGATCGGTGTGCCCGCCTCGCTCAACTCCAGTTCACTGGCCAGGCCGCGGCTGTTGCGCTTGCGAATGATCTCGTGGATGCGGGTCTGGCGCGCAAGGTTGGCCTGGCTGACGTCGCGCAGCGCGTACTGCAGTGCCAGGTCGATATAGGCGCGCACTACGGTTGTCTCCAGGCTCAGCTGCGCCATGCGCGCATCGGCCGCCGCTGCTTGCACGTTGTCCAACGCGCCTTGCAGGGCTGCGCGGTTGCGTCCCCAAAGGTCCAGGTCGTAGGAGAGATCGGCGGCGAGATGGTTGTTCCAGGTGGTATGCCCGCCGATGGGCTGTGGCGAAGACAGCCGCGGAAAGCGCGTACGACCGAAGGCACCTCCCGCAAGCACGTTGGGCTCGATGGCAGCGCCGGCGATCCTTGCCTGCGCCAACGCCAGTTCGCTGCGCGCCTGCGCGATGCGCATGTCGGGCGAGCCGGCGACCGCGTGCGCCACCAGAGCATCCAGGTTTGGGTCGCCGAGTTGCGACCACCATGCCCGCTGGGGCCAGCCGGCATCTTGCTGCGTGGCGCGCAGCGCAGCGCCGGGGTCGACCGCGGCAGCGTCCAGCGGCGTGGCCGCGGGTTCGATTCCGCCGGTGTTGGCACAGGCTGCAAGCATGGCGATGCAGGCGCCGGCGAGCGCGAGCATCCGTAGTGCCGCCTTTGCCGGCGTTGCCTCAGCGCGCATCTGGTCCCTGGGCAACGCCGACCAGCGGCAAGGCATCGTCAAGCAGCGACAGTCGCATCGCATGCAGGGTGGCGCGCGCCTCGCCGGCAGCCGGCGACGCGTTGCGGCCGGTCCACGCGATGGTTTGCTCCAGGACCAGGACGGCCGCCCCGAAAGTGGCCGGCAACGGTGCGCGGAACAGCGCGGAAAGGGCCGCCAGCAGGTCCGCCTGGCGGCGCTCCCAGGTCACGGGCAGCACGCCGCGGGCCGTGATCTCGCGCAGGGCGATCGTGCCCAACCCGATCTCGAGCGCGGCAAAGGCCCAGCCCAGCAACTCGGCCTGGCCGGCTCGCCCGGCTGGCGGGCGCGAGCCGGCAAACTGGATGAAGTCGCGGATATGGGTTTCGAAGTGAAGGCGCAGTCCTGCGAGCGGGGAGCGGCAGATGTCGGCCGCGACCAGCTGGCGCAGCTGCTTCAGGTACTGCTCGGCCAGCCAGTGGCCGCCCTGCGGCACGATGGTGGCGAACGCCAGCGAGGCGATGGCGATACCCATCAGTGTGGCGATGCCTGCGTCGAGGTAGCCGGCCGGGTTGAAAACCATCGGATTGCCGAGGTTGCCGAGAAAGCAGAAATAGATGCCGAAGCCCAGTCCGATCGCCGCAGTCGGCGGGAAGGTCCCGACGTAGCTGCCGATCGCAATGAACGGCGCCAGCGCCACGGCCAGCAGCAGGAAGCCGTCGAGATGCGGCAGCAGGAAAAAATTGAAAAAGAGGCCCGCCACCCACGCCAGGGCGCACCCGATCAGCATCTGGCGGGCAATGGCGATGGGCTGGGGCATGATCGAGTACAGCGAGATGGCGATGGTTGCCGCGATCACGCCGGAGTTACCGCCGGCCCACCCCGAGACGATCCACAGCCACGCGCTGACCAGTACCGCCACCGTGGCGCGCATGCCCGAGGCGAGGGCGAAGGCCCGGTTGGCCGGGTTGGCACGCCCGCGCGGCCGCTCGCGTGGCGCCGGCGACGCAGCGATGCCAGGGGCCCGCAGCGCCAGGAAATTGTCGGTATATGACAGCAAGTCGGACACGGCTTCGCGCAGCGCCGTGGCGCCGGCGGCAAAGCGGTCGGCTGCCAGCAGCGGCGCATCGGCCAGGGTTGCCCTTGCCGCAGCGATGTAAGCGGGCAGTGCCGCATCGAGGCTGAGAAGGCCCCGGTGCAGTGTGGCGATTTCCTCCAGTTCCAGTCGCGTACGCCCCGCTGTGGCGGGCAGCACCGCGGCAAGGCGCCCGAACAGGGCGTCCAGTGCATCGCCCGCACGGTGGTCGGCAGCCTTGGCCAGGCGGGCCCTGAGCTGGTGGATGGTATGGAAGCGTGCCAGTGCCTCGAGGAAATCGTGGTTCAGGCGCAGCATCAGCGCGTTGTTCGCGCGCATTTCCGGATCCTCGAACACCGCTGCGCTGCGCAGGCTTTCCAGCTGTGCGCGCTCGCCGGCCAGGCGCAGGTGCAGCGTGCCAAGTCGCGCGGTGGTCTCACTGCCCTGCAGCGCGCTGCGGATGAAGCCGGCGAAGGTGGCGATATGCTGTTGCCCGGCGGCCAGCAGCATCGATGCCACGCGCTGCGGAAACAGCAGGCCGCTCACCATGCCGGCGCAGGCAATGCCGACCGAGACCTCGCTCATGCTGATCACGACGTTGTCGAAGATGGCGTAAGGGTTGGAGATCGACGGCACTGCGGCAATGCAGGTGGCATAGCCCGACAGCACGAACCCGTACGACTGGTAGTTGCGGAAATATGCCGCGCCGCCCACGCACAGGCCGATCCACACGGCCAGGGCCAGCAGGAACAGCATGCGCTCCTGCGGGAACGCAAAGAACAACAGCAGCGCGGCCACGCTGCCTACCATCATGCCGACGGCGCGGTAGAAGCCCCTCGCCAGCACCATGCCGCTGTGCTGGTGCATCATCAGGATGACCACCGACACCATTGCCGTGCGCGGCGAGGCCAGTTCCAGCCGCATCGACAGCCACGTTGCCATCAGCACGGCAATGACGGTCTTTGTCGCATGGAGCAGGCGGCCGCGGTCGGCTTGCCACCAGGCCCGGGCCGTGCCGGCCAGCCCTGCGCTGGCATAGGCTGCGGCGCTCACGCGTGCAAGCGCGGGGCGCGCCAGGGGGCGGTGCGCAACAGGTGCGCGGTGGAATGGCGCGGCATGGTCTCGGTCATGGAAGTGTGGACTTCTGTGGCTTCTGTCACGGCGTGATCATAGTTCAAGAAGGCGCTTGGGAGCGTTCGCACAGCGCGAACATGGTGTTCGATCTTGTACGCCTACCGGCTGCGCCGGGCCGCCTGTAGGCTGGTCAGCCTGGCAATCACCGCGCCGCGTCGGCGGCAAGGAGTCCACCATGAGCAACACCACGGCACAATCCACGGCTTCGCTGTCGCGCGACTGCGCGCCGTGCCCCGGCCAGCCGGTCCTGGAGCGTATCCAGACGCGGCCGGCGGAGGTCGGAGAAGGCCTGGTCATCCACCGTGCCTTGCCCAACCGGCAGCGGCGCATGGTCGGCGCCTGGTGCTTTCTCGACCATGCGGGTCCGATCGACTTTCCCGACGGCCACGGGCTGAACGTCGGGCCGCATCCACATATCGGTCTGCAAACCTTTACCTGGATGATCGAGGGTGAGGTGCTGCACCGCGACAGCCTCGGTTACGAGCAACTGGTCAGGCCGGGGCAGGTCAACCTGATGACGGCGGGCAACGGCATTGCCCACGCAGAGCATTCGGTAGCCACCGGCGGCCGCTTGCACGCCGCCCAGCTCTGGATTGCACTTCCCGAAGACAGGCGGCATATGGCGCCGGCATTCCAGAACTATCCGGACCTGCCGCGCGTGGTGTCGGGCGGGTTTGACATCACGGTGCTGGCAGGAACAGCGTTCGGCCGGACCTCTCCGGTGGCGGTGCACTCACCGCTGGTCGGTATGGACCTCGCGACCAGGCAGGCCGCCAGCACGGATGTTGCGGCCGATCCTGCCTTCGAATACGCGGCGCTCACGTTGAGCGGCGAAGCGGTCGTGGAGGGCGAGGTGCTGGGCCCTGACACGCTGCTCTACCTCGGCACCGGACGACAGCAGATCGCCGTGCGCAGCGACGGGCCGGCCGAGTTGCTGCTGATCGGCGGGGCCCCGTTTGAAGAGGGGATCGTGTTGTGGTGGAACTTCGTTGCGCGCAACGCGGCCGAGATCGAGGCCGCCACGAATGACTGGAACAGCGGCGCCAGCCGCTTTGGCGAAGTTGCCGGGGATGTCGGTGCACGCCTGGTTGCGCCTGACGTGACCGGCATGCACCTCAAACCGCAGCGACGCTGAAGCCAGGTCGCCGCGTACCGGCACGGCCTGCCAGTGTCGGGCCGGTGATCTTCAGGTTGCATCAACCTCTCTAGCCATCAGGGCCGGATGTCCCGTTGCCATGCCTTACGGATTCGGATGCCGGTCCGTGCGCATTGTTCAATAGATATGCAAAACTTGTTTTTATATATTTTATTGAATAGTATAGCCACCAGGCCGAAGCCAGACGTGAGTGCAGGGAAGAGCAGGCACGGCGCGGCAAGTCATAAGAACGACAGGAGACAAGGATGAATACGAACGGAGCACAGCCAGCCGCTGCTGCAGCCGGTCCGAAGTACGCGGTCCATTCAATCGACCACTATGCACTCGAAGTGCCGGACCTGTCCGTGGCAGAGCACTTCCTCGATGCCTTCGGGCTGACGCTGCGCCACAACACGGGCTGGCTCGAAGCCTATGCCGCGGACGGGCATTGCTGGGCGCGCTTCCGTGAAGGCGAGCACAAGCGCCTGGCCTACCTGAGCTTCAATTGCTATGCCGAAGACCTGGCCGGCATCCGCCAGCAGCTGGCCGATGCCGGCGCGGCATTCGTCAATGACGCACCGCATGGACAGGCCGGAGGCATCTGGTTCTTCGATCACGACGGGAATCTCGTGCAGGTCAAGGCCGGCCCGAAGACATCGCCCGATGCCAAGCTCAAGGCCGGGCTGGAAAGCGTGCCGGCCGGCCAGCGCGGCGCCGTGGTACGCAGCCAGGTGCAGAAAGTGCGTCCGCGCCGGCTCTCGCATGTGCTGCTGTTCTCGCCCAACGTGCCGAACCTGGTTGGGTTCTATCGCGACGCGCTGGGGCTGCGCCTGTCTGACAGTTCGGCCGATATCATCGCCTTCACCCACGCCCCGCACGGCAGCGATCATCACCTGCTGGCATTGGTGAAGAGTTCCGCCAAGGGCTGGCACCATGCCGCCTGGGACGTGGCCAGCGTCAACGAGGTGGGGCAGGGCGCGGCCCAGATGGCCAATGCCGGCTACTCCCGTGGCTGGGGCACCGGGCGCCACGTACTGGGTTCGAACTACTTTTTCTATGTGCTGGATCCCTGGGGCTCGTTCTGCGAGTTCTCGGCGGATATCGACTACATCCCCGCCGGCTGCGAATGGCCCACCGGCGACTTTGCGCCGGAAGACTCCCTGTACCAGTGGGGGCCCGACATGCCCGACTACTTCATCCGCAATACGGAAGCCTGAACGCCGGCTGCGCAGTGGCGCTTTGCGTCTTTTTTCTGAAAATATATTTTCAGTTGATATTTATATCGTAGGCCGATGGGCCGCGATCATTCCCCGGAGCTTGAAGCATGAAACTTGCAACCTTTTTGCTGGATGGGCGCGCGCGCGTTGGCGTAGTGTCCGCCGATGGTGTACTGGCCCTGCCCGAGGCGGCGGGCAACGATGTCGGCGCGCTGGTGGCCGTTGGCACGGACAGCGAGCGTTGGCGCGCCCTGTACGCACAGGCCACGCCGGTGGCCGATGCTGACAGCCTGACCTGGCTGCCACCCGTGGGCCGTCCGCCCAAGATTCTGTGCGTCGGGCTGAACTATGCCGACCACACCAAGGAATCGCCCTACGATCAACCGGACTATCCGACCCTGTTCCTGCGCGTGGCGACCAGCCTGGTGGGCCACAACGGCGCGATCGTGCGGCCGCTGGTTAGCGATTCTCTCGACTACGAAGGCGAGCTGGCCGTGATCATCGGCAAGGGCGGCCGGCATATCGCCAGGGATGAGGCGCTGGGCCACGTGTTCGGCTACTCGATCTTCAACGACGGTTCGGTGCGCGAATACCAGTTCAAGTCGCCGCAATGGACCGTGGGCAAGAACTTCGATGCCACCGGCGGCTTCGGCCCGGTGGTGGTCACCGCCGACGAGCTGCCGCCGGGCGCGGCGGGCCTGCAGCTGGAAACGCGCCTCAACGGGCAGGTGGTGCAGTCGGCCAGCACCTCGGACATGCTGTACGACGTGGCCTCACTCATCTCGATCATCAGCGAGGCAATCACGCTCGAGCCGGGCGACGTCATCGTGGCCGGCACGCCGTCCGGCATTGGCTGGGCACGCAAGCCGCAGCTGCTGATGCGCCACGGCGACGTGTGCGAGGTATCGATCGAGGGCATCGGCACGCTGTCGAACCCGATCGTGGATGAGCCGGGGCGGGCGGCGCGATAAGCCCGACACCTGAGATCCGAGGAGACAACCCATGAAGACCATTGAAGTACCTGTGCTGGTGGTGGGCGCCGGGCCGGCCGGCCTGGCCACGACCGCGCTGCTGGCAACTTACGGCGTACCAGCGCTGACGATCACCAAGTACGCGGGCACGGCCAACTCGCCGCGGGCTCACATCACCAACCAGCGCACCATGGAGGTGTTCCGCGATCTCGCCATCGAGGATCGCGTGCTGGCGCTGGCCACGCCCAACGCGTTGATGAGCAACAACGTGTGGGCCACCAGCTTCGCCGGCACCGAGATCGCGCGGCTGCAGACCTGGGGCAGTTCCGAGCAGCGCAAGGCCGACTATGCGATGGCCAGCCCCTCGCCGATGTGCAACGCGCCGCAGCACCTGCTTGAGCCCGTGCTGCTGGATTGCGCGCGCGAGCGCGGCGCGCAGTTCCTTTTCAATACCGAGCTGACGGAGATCTCGCAGACGGCGGATGCGGTCACCGCCGTGCTGAGGGACCGCATCACCGGTGAAACCACGCAGGTGAAGGCGCGCTATGTGGTGGGCGCGGACGGTGGCGCCAGCACGGTGGTGCCGCAGTGCGGCTTCGAGATGGAAGGCCAGATGGGGCTCGGGGCCGCGGTCAACTGCTGGCTGGAGGTGGACCTCGCCAGATACTGCGAGCATCGTCCCGGCGTACTTTACTGGATGACCCAGCCGGGCAACGACTACTGGGTGGGTAGCGGTACGTACATCTGCGTGCGGCCGTGGAACGAATGGGTGCTGCTCTTCATGTACGACCCGGCGCAGGGCGAGCCCGATCTCAGCGAAGAGGCTGTGATCCGCCGCGCGCGGGCAACCATTGGCGACGACTCGCTGCCCATCCGGGTAAAGGCGGTCAGCAAATGGCAGATCAATCATGTTGCGGCGAAGGACATGCGCAAGGGCCGGGTATTCATCGCCGGCGACGCGGCTCACAGGCATCCGCCCGCCAACGGGCTCGGTACCAATACGTCAATTCAGGACGCGTTCAACCTGGCCTGGAAGCTTGCCCACGTGATCCGCGGCAACGCCGACGACAGCCTGCTTGACACCTACTCCGCCGAGCGGCAGCCGGTGGCCCGGCGCGTGGTTGACCGGGCGATGCAGTCGGTCCGCAATATGCTGCCGATTGCCAAGGCGCTGGGGTTCGAGCCCGGCCAGAGTGAAGCGCAGGGCTGGCAGAACGTTGACGAACTCTTCGGCGATACGGAGCGGGGCCGCGAGCGGCGCCACGCCTTGCAGGAGGCCGTCAGGCTGCAGAATTACCAGTTCAACTGCCACGGCGTGGAAATGGGGCAGGTCTATGCTTCGGATGCGGTGGTGTCCGATGGCCGGAGCCGGGCCCCCTGCACGCGGGATCCGGATCTCTACTATCACCCGGACACTGCGCCGGGCGGTGTTGTGCCTCACGCATGGCTGGAGCGTAGCAAGGAGCGGGTCTCCACCCTGGACCTGGTGGGGCACGGCCGCTTTACGCTGCTTACCGGTATCGGTGGCGATGACTGGCGCCGCATTGCCGCAGACGTGTCAGCCGCGCTAGAGATTGAGCTCGAAGTCGTCAGCATCGGCGGGCCGAACTGCGATGCCCACGACGTCTATGGCACCTGGAGCGAACTGCGCAGCATCTCGGATTCCGGGGCCGTCCTGGTGCGGCCGGACCGGATCGTCGGCTGGCGGCATGCGCAGCTCGATGCGTGCGCAGCGCAGGGCCTGGAACACGCGATGCGCAACATGCTTGGCCGGGCGGCGCTGGCGGGCGGGCGGCGCCAGGCGGCGTAGCGAAAAGCACAAGGTGCCCGCCCATGCGTCTCGCAAAATATATAATGTTTGACACTATCTATCATCTGCGAGACCAAGCCGTGGCGAGAACAAAGTCAGCGAAGGCTGTTTCCGACGAGGCCGCAACGGCTTTGCCGGAAGCCCCGGACCTGGGCGGGCGCACCTGGGCTTCCGTGCTGGAGCAATCCGTGCGCGAGGACATCATCAACGGCAAACTGCCCGCCGGCAGCAAGCTGCGCCTGAAGGATCTGGCCGAGCGCTACCAGGCCGGCGTGATTCCGCTGCGCGAAGCCCTGTCGCGGCTGTGTACCACGGGCTTCGTGCTGGCCATCGACCAGAAGGGATTCCGGGTGGCGCCGCTGTCGGCGGAAGAACTGCTGGACATCACCCGCGTGCGCCAGCAGATCGATACCAGCGCGCTGCGCGACGCGATCGAGGCCGGCGATATCGCATGGGAAGCGCAAGTGGTCGCGATGCATCACCGGCTGACGCGGATCCCGATGGTGCTGCGCGGCAAGGACGGGGCGCTCAATCCTGAATGGGAAGAGGCGCACGCCGCCTTCCACGAAGTGCTGGTGGCCGGCTGCCGCTCGGCATGGCTGCGGCGCTTCTCAGTGGTGCTGCGCGACCAGACCGCCCGCTATCGCTTCTTGTCCCTCGCCGTGCCCAAGGCTGCGCGGGCGCGCGACGTCGCGGCCGAGCATGAAGCCATCGTCAACGCCATCGTCGCGCGCAATGCGCGTGAAGCGTGCCGGCTGCTGTCAGAGCATTTCCAGGCGACCACAGACCTGGTGTTGAAGTACCTGGAGCAGCAGAAGGTGAAGGCAAGGCCATCGCGCAGGGCGGCAGTGCCCACTGAGCTGGCTACCTGAGGTAGGCGGGCGGCTGCCCCGACAGCAGTTACCAAGCGCGCGCTGCGGGGTATGCGGTGTTTCTCCTGCGGAAACACCGTGTTCGCCATTCCTTGCCTTACGGTGATGCGTGGCGAATGCTAGCCTTGAGTCCCTTTCCCGCGGTACCGCGAGACGGACCGCGGGGCATTCTGCCGATACCCAGGAGTTCCCCCATGGCGCAAGCTCTCCCAGCCAGTTCCCGCAACGATGACCCCGACGCCCAGGAAACCGCCGAATGGCTGGAGGCGCTTGAGGCGGTGATCGCGCACGAGGGGCCGGAGCGCGCACATTACCTGATCGAGCGGCTGATCGAGCGCGCCCATGGCGCCGGCATCTACCTGCCGTTCAGCGCCAACACCGCCTACCTCAACACCCTCCCGCTCGATGCGCAGGCGCGCAGCCCGGGCGACCATGAGCTCGAGCACCGCATCCGCTCCTATGTCCGCTGGAATGCGATCGCGCTGGTATTGCGCGCGGCGCGCGACACCAATGTCGGCGGCCATATTGCCAGCTTTGCCTCGGCGGCGACGCTGTATGAGATCGGCTTCAACCACTTCTGGCACGCGCCCTCGCCGCAGCATGGCGGCGACCTGGTCTTCTTCCAGGGACACTCGGCGCCAGGCTTCTATGCGCGCGCGTTCCTGGAGGGCCGGCTGACGGCCGAACAGATGGACAACTTCCGCCAGGAGGTGGACGGCAAGGGCATCTCGTCCTACCCGCACCCATGGCTGATGCCGGACTTCTGGCAGTTCCCCACGGTGTCGATGGGGCTGGCGCCGATCATGGGCATCTATCAGGCCCGCTTCATGAAGTACCTGCAGGACCGCGGCTTTGGCCAGCATGAGGGCCGCAAGGTGTGGGTCTTCTGCGGCGACGGCGAGATGGACGAGCCCGAATCGCGCGGCGCGCTGGGCATGGCCGGGCGCGAGCAGCTGGACAACCTGGTCTTCGTCATCAACTGCAACCTGCAGCGGCTGGACGGGCCGGTGCGCGGCAACGGCAAGATCATCCAGGAGCTGGAATCGGAGTTCCGCGGCGCGGGCTGGAACGTGGTCAAGGTGGTCTGGGGCAGCAAATGGGATGCGCTGCTGGCGCGCGACAAGGCCGGCATCCTGGCGCAGCGGATGATGGAATGCGTCGACGGCGACTACCAGACCTTCAAGTCGAAGGACGGCGCCTACGTGCGCGAGCATTTCTTCAACACTCCCGAGCTGAAGGCCCTGGTCGCGGACTGGTCCGACGACGACATCTGGGCGCTGAACCGCGGCGGGCACGATCCGCACAAGGTCTACGCCGCCTACCAGGCGGCCAGCCAGCACCGCGGCCAGCCGACCGTGATCCTGGCCAAGACCATCAAGGGCTACGGCATGGGCGAGGCCGGCGAGGCGCAGAACATCACGCACCAGCAGAAGAGCATGCGGGTGGAAGCGCTGATGCAGTTCCGCGACCGCTTCCGGCTGCCGCTGTCCGACCAGCAGCTGGACGAGCTGCCCTACCTCAGCTTCGAGGAAGGCTCGCGCGAACACAGCTACCTGCATGAACGGCGCCAGGCGCTGGGCGGCTACCTGCCGGCGCGGCGCCGGCGCGGGCCGTCGCTGCCGGTGCCGGCGCTGTCGGCGTTCGAGGCGCAGCTCAAGGCCAGTGGCGAGGGGCGCGAGTTCTCCACCGCGATGAGCTTCGTGCGCATCCTCAACACGCTGCTGCGCGACCAGGCGCTGGGCCGGCGCATCGTGCCCATCGTCTCGGACGAGTCGCGCACCTTCGGCATGGAAGGGCTGTTCCGGCAGATCGGCATCTGGTCGCAACAGGGGCAGACCTATACGCCGCAAGACGCTACGCAGCTGAGCTTCTACAAGGAATCCAAGGACGGGCAGATCCTGCAGGAAGGGATCAACGAGGCCGGCGCCATGGCTGACTGGATTGCCGCCGCCACGTCATACTCGACGCACGGCGAGCCAATGATCCCGTTCTTTATCTTCTATTCGATCTTCGGCTTCCAGCGCTTCGGCGACCTGGCCTGGGCCGCCGGCGATCAGCGTGCGCGCGGCTTCCTGCTGGGCGGCACCGCCGGGCGCACCACCCTGAATGGCGAAGGGCTGCAGCACGAGGACGGACACAGCCTGGTGTGGGGCGGCACCATCCCCAACTGCATCAGCTACGACCCTACCTTTGCCTATGAACTGGCGGTGATCATCCAGGACGGCCTGCGCCGCATGGTGCAGGAGCAGGAGGATGTTTACTACTACATCACCGTGATGAACGAGAACTACGAGCACCCGGCCATGCCCGAAGGCGCCGAGGGCGACATCCTGAAAGGGATGTACCTGTTCCGCCGCGGCAAGGAGGGCGGTGACGGGCAGCCCCGCGTGCAGCTGCTCGGCGCCGGCACCATCTTCCGCGAAGTGATCGCCGCGGCGGCATTGCTGGAGCAGGACTGGGGCGTGCAGGCCGACCTGTGGGGCTGCCCCAGCTTCACCGAACTGGCGCGCGAGGGCAATGCCGCGGCGCGCTGGAACCTGCTGCATCCGGGCGAGACGCCTCGCCTTTCCCACGTGGAGCAATGCCTGGCGCCGACGCAAGGACCCGTGATTGCGGCTACCGACTACGTGCGCGCGCTGGCCGACCAGATCCGTACCTTCGTGCCGCGCCGGTATGCGGTGCTGGGCACCGACGGCTATGGCCGTTCCGATACGCGTGAGCAGCTGCGGCATTTCTTTGAGGTCGACCGCTACTGGATTACGGTCACAGCGCTGAAAGCGCTGGCGGACGAGGGTGCGATCGGCGCGGCGGTGGTGCAGCAGGCGCTGCGGAAATACAGCCTCGATGCCGACAAGCCATATCCGCTGCGCGCCTGAGCGGGCGGATCAGCCCGGGAGGACGCGGGTGACCGCAGGCACCCTGGCGAAGCGCGCGGCCAGCGCCTCCCACGGCGGTGGCGACAGAGACTGCTGCAGGAACTGGATCAGGGTGCGCAGCTTCTGCGAGGGAAACTCGGAGCGCGGATAGACCGCGAACACCCCGTCGTCGAGCGGGGCCTCGTCCGGCAGCACCTGAACCAGGCTGCCCGCCGCCAGCGCTGCCGCGACAATGAACAGCGGCAGCACCGCGATGCCGTGCCCGGCCAGCGCCGCATCGCGCAGGACTTCGCCGTTGTTTGCGGTGAATACGCCGCGCGGCGTGATGATCCTGGGCGCGGCTTGCGGCGTGGTGCCGCGGAACGCCCAGATCTGGCCCGGCGGTGAATTGCTGTATGACAGGCACGCGTGCCGGGCAATGTCGTCAAGGCTCTCCGGCACGCCGGCCCGTTGTGCATAGTCGGGGCTGCAGCATACGATGCGCCGGCTGACCGCCAGCTTGCGCGCGATCAGCGCGCTGTCGGCCAGGCGCGTAATGCGGATCGCCACGTCGTAGCGCTCGTACCCGGTATCGACGAGGCGGTCGTCCAGTTCCATGACGACGTGCAGGCGCGGATGCTGCTTCGCGAACTCCGCGATCAGCGGCGACAGCCACAGTGTGCCGAAGCTCATTGGCGCCAGGATACGTAATTCACCGCACAGGTCGCCTGAGGTTTCCGAAATGCTCTCGGCGGCATGGGTCAGCTGCGCCATCGCGGCGCGGGCCTGCTCGTAGAAGTGGCGGCCGCTTTCCGTCGGCTGCACCCGGCGTGTGGAGCGCTGCAGCAAGGTGACGCTCAGGCTGCGCTCCAGGTCGCTGATGCGCTTGCTGACGACGGATTTCGACAGCCCCATGTGACGCGCTGCGCCGCTGACGCTGCCCATTTCGACGACCAGGAGGTACGCTTCGATGTCCTCGGTCCTGATTTGCATGTTGGCCTTTGCGCTTTGATTCCCTGGTACGACAGGATACTGAACGGTACTGTGTCCCTGCAATGAGGTATTGCACCGTGCAGGAAATCGCGGTGCTGGCCGCGTCGCCCCAGCGGCCCTGACGACTTCGTTCTTCTCGCGGCGCGCCCGCTACGCTTGCTCGATACTGCCCTTTGCACCAAACGCCGGGCTCGGCGAGCCGCCCCAGAGATCGGCTGCGTCCTTGCCGCGCTCCATCATGCGCGCTTCACGCGCGGTGGCTTCCGGGAACTCTTCCATGCCATAGCTGTACTCCGCAGTCAGCCCATCCGGATCGGAGAAGTAGAGAAAGATGCTGCCGGAATTGTAGTGGCGGCCCGGACCAAAGTGGCAGCTCGCGCGGCGAGTGCGTCGTAGCCGATGAGTTGGTGCACGAGAGCGCCGATACTGGACGATATCCGCCGCCGGCTGGCAATAGAGCACCTGAAGGCGAATCGCCTGACCATCCAGGAGATCGCATTCACGCTCGGCTTCAGCGACCTGGCGAATTTCAGGCGCGCCTTCAGGCGCTGGGAGGGTATGGCGCCTTCCGATTACCAACGGCAAGTCCCCGGGATCGCTGCAACACCATCGGAACGTCGACGGCCCTGACCGTTGCGCGCATGGCGCAGCGATCCGGCATCAGCCCTTGCGCTACAAGCTACCAATCCAGCTATTACGATAAGTATCCTTATCGTAATAGCAACATCGATGCGCTAAACTGGCGTATATGAAAACTCGCTTGACCCTGACCGCCCCGGAACCGACCCCGCCATCCGGCTTCCCCGATGCCACCTCACTCGCCGCGCTGCGCGCCTGGCATGCCGGGCTGACGACGCGCGAAGCCGTCGCACGATATCTGGGCGAGGAGCGGGCGCAGGGCCAGTCGTCGCGCGGCATCCTCGGGCGCATCCGCCGCCAGCTTGCGGCATACGCCCGCAGCCGCCAGCGCGAGGACCTGGCTGCGCTGTTTGAAATTTCCGCGGCCGAGCGGGCGGAGAAGGGCAGGGCAGGGGACCATGCCATCGAGACGCTGCGCACGCTGCCGCCGCCGGCACCGGCCATCAGTGACGACATCGGCTTGTGGCTGGCGCCGCGCACGGTCGCTGCATTGCGGGCGCAGGGCATCGACACGCTGGCGGCACTGACCGTTCGGGTGCCGCGCCGGCGCCGCTGGTGGGCCGCGATCCCGGGCCTGGGCGCGGCCGGGGCCCGGCAGGTCGAAGCCTTCTTTGCCCGGCACCCGCAACTGACCGAACGCGCCCGGGCGCTGCTCGCGCAGGCGCCGCGGGGCATGGTCGTGCCATGGGAGCAACTGCGGCTGCCGCATGACGTGGATGGGTCGCAGGGGAAGTTCCGCGCGCCGCGTGCGACCTGCGCCCTCAATGCGGACAACGATTACGCGGCGATCCAGGCGTGGCTGGCCTTGCATGAGTCGCCAGCGACGCAGCGCACCTATCGCAAAGAGGCCGAGCGGCTGATCCTGTGGGCGATTGTCGAGCGCGAACGGCCGTTGTCGTCGCTGACCACTGAGGATGCGACGGCCTATCGCAGCTTCCTGCGGCGGCCGGCGCCCCGGGAACGCTGGGTAGGGCCAGCGAGACCACGTACCTCGCCCGACTGGCGTCCGTTCACCGGCAGCCTCTCGGCGCGCTCCACCGCCCATGCCTTGTCCATACTGGGGGCGATGTTCCGCTGGCTGATCCAGCAGCGCTATGTGCTGGCCAATCCGTTCGCCGGGATCAAGGTGCGCGGAGGAGGGCGGTCGGCGGCGCTGGACAGCTCGCACGCGTTCACGGAAGGCGAATGGCTGCTGATCCGCACCATTGCTGACGGCCTCGAATGGTCCTATGGCTGGGACGGCCCGGCGGCCCAGCGCCTGCGCTTTGTGCTGGACTTCGGCTACGCCACCGGACTGCGCGCCAGCGAGCTCGTCGGTGCGACGCTCGGGGACGTTGAAAGCGATCCCCATGGCGACCATTGGCTCAAGCTGGTTGGCAAAGGAGCCAAGGCTGGCAAGGTGGCACTGCCACCGTTGGCGCGCCTGGCGCTCGACAGCTATCTGGTGGAACGAGGCCTGCCAGTCACGCCGGCGCGATGGGATCCGCATACCCCGCTGATCGGCGGCCTTGGCCAGGATCCGGCCAGTGGCATCACCGGCACGCGCCTGTGGGGCGTGTTGCGGCGCTTCTTCAGGCAAGTGGCGGACTTGATCCAGGCGGATCACCCTTCCGCCGCCGACAAGCTGCGGCAGGCGAGCCCGCACTGGATGCGGCACACCCATGCGACTCATGCACTAGCGCGCGGCGCGGAATTGACGACAGTGAGGGACAACCTGCGCCACGCCTCGATCTCGACCACCTCGATCTACCTGCACGGCGACGAGATGAAACGGGCCCGGCAAATCGGCGCGGCGTTTTCCGCGCCCTAGTGGCTTGGTGCGATGGCCCGGAGAACAGCCGGGGAGTGGAGGGCGCTCGAGCCGGTCGAACGCCATTAGCCGGAATCGCGGTCTGCAACGGCTATATCGATTTCTTTATCGCCGCATACCTTTCAAGGGTCTCTTTCCGCGCAACTTCGTGCTGCACGATCGGGGGTGGATAGTTCTCCCCAAGCTTCACCCCCGCTGTAGCCAGTACATTCACAGGCGCCGTCCATGGCGCATGGATGTACTTGTCTGGCATCTGTGTCAGCACCGGCAAGTACTTGCGGATAAATCGCCCCTGTGGATCAAATGTCTCCGATTGCTTGACCGGATTGAAGATACGGAAGTACGGCTGTGCATCGCAGCCCGTTGACGCAGCCCACTGCCACCCGCCGTTGTTGGCCGAGAAATCGAAATCATTGAGCTGGTCGGCGAAATATTGCTCGCCGCGTCGCCAGTCGACGCCGAGATCCTTGACGAGAAAGCTCGCAGTCACCATCCGTAGACGATTATGCATGTAGCCGCTCTGGCGGATCTGCAGCATCGCGGCGTCGACCAGCGGATAGCCGGTCTGCGCGTCGCACCATGCCTGAAAGTACCTGTCGCCCGTGACAGAGTCGACCCACTGCAGCGCATCGTATTCGGGGCGGAAAGACTTGCCGTCGGCCACGCGGGGATGGTGGTGGAGGATCATGAAATAGAAGTCGCGCCAGATCAGTTCGGATAGCCAGACGGCCGCGCCGGCGCTTTCGCTGCCGCCGCGCAGTACGGCGTCAAGCGCGGCTCGCGCCAGCGTGCGGATCGAGATCGTGCCGAAGCGCAGGTGTACCGACAGGTAGCTCGGGCCGCGCAGCGAGGGGAAATCCCGCCGGTAGCCATAATCGCCGATGCGGTCGATGAATTCATCGAACAGTGCATGGGCGCCATCACTGCCGGTGGGCATTGCAATCTCGGCAAGATTGCTGACAGCGAAGCCGAGATCGTGCAGCATTGGCGAAGCCTTTGGATACTGGCGGGGCGCCGGTGCCAGGGCGCCCAGATACTTGTCGACTGGATACGGTCGAAGGTCGAACGGCTGCACTGCGCGTAACCACGCGTTCTTGTACGGCGTGAAGACGCTGAACGGCTGGCCTTGGCCGGTCAAGAGCTCGTCAGCCTCGAAGATAACCTGGTCCTTGAATGTGAACAGCACCCGGGAGTCGGAAGCCAGTGCCTGACGCACGGCCGTGTCACGCCGCTTCGCGGCAGGTTCGTAGTCGTGGTTCGTGAAGACGGCTTCGGCATCGAGTTCGGCCGCCAGCCTGGGAATGGCATCGCGCGCGATATCGTCAAGCACAATCAGGCCGCCGCCCGCGTCGGTCAGCGTCCTGCGTAACGGCTCTAACGACCTCAGGATGAACTCTACACGTCGATCGACCTTGCGTCCGCGTGCAATCAGCGGGTCAAGGATTTCGCGATCGAAGACAAACACGCACCACACTTGGCGGCAGTGCTTGAGGGCATAGTGCAGCGCTGCATGGTCATCGGCGCGCAGGTCGCGCCGGAACCAGACCAGGCCACCCGCGAACTCCAGGTCGATTCGGTATGGCAGGCGTCCGGTGGCGGCTGTTTCGGGAGCAGGAGTAAGGGGATTCGGCATTGCCGTAATTTAGTCCCATGTAGCGTTGTCGCACAGCCCGATTTGCGGGTATTGCCTGCACCGCAGCCTGGCAGGATCAGCGTGACGCCAGAAACCGGGCTGTCTTCTGATGAATCCTGGAAGCTGAGCCGTACGTTGAATTGACCGGCGATAGCCTGCATATTCCGCACGGATTCGTGCCCGTTCCCACCCGACATACCGGATGCCAGCAGATTGGTGGATTTCCGGCGGCTTTGGATGCGCTGCGAAGATCTCGCCGACGCGATGATCGCCTCGATTGGTTAGCGCGCGGTTGGCCGCAGCATGTGGGGGGAAAGTAAGGCCGGCGCTACCGTAAGGTGGAGATAGGGCTTGAAGTCTGGAGGTGCCAACCGGCTGCTTGACCGCGCGCCGCTTCAATTCTTGAACTTGTGCGGCGCATCGTATATTTTCGAGGGGCATTCCGGTGGTTGCCGCCGTGCCGGCCGGTGCCTGTCACGATGATCGGGTTCATACAAGCCGCACTCGATAACGCATGCCCGGAACAACGGTTGTCAACCCCGTCCGCGCAGTGCGCGCGTGACCCTGCGCAGTTGCGTATCGCTGCCCCCTTGCTCCTGCCCATCAGAAAGGAGCTGCCATGGATGCAGTCCGGACATTGCTCGAAACCCAGCCGCTGCTCACGCTGTTCCTCACGGTTGCACTGGGCTATGTCTTCGGCGAGATCAATATCAAGGGCGTGTCGCTCGGTTCGGGCGCGGTGCTGTTCGTGGGGCTGGCGATCGGCGGGTTCGCGCCGAAGTCCGCGCCGCCTGCCATCCTTGGCACCCTAGGGCTGCTGCTCTTTCTCTATGGCATTGGGATCCAGTACGGGGAGCAGTTTTTTAAGGGTCTGACCAGCCCCGATGGCATCAAGGCCAACGCCGCTGCGGTCCTTGGCGTGGTTGGCTCCGGACTGCTCGCGGTTGCGTTGGTGCCGCTGGTCGGCGTGAAGCTAGACGAGTCGCTAGGCATGTTCGCCGGCGCGGGCACCAGCACGGCAAGCCTGCAGGCCGCGATGGCGGCGATGAAGAGCGACGGCGCCGCGGTGGGCTACAGCGTCGCATACCCAGTCGGCGTGGCAGGGCCGATCCTGTTTCTGTATGCCCTCACCGCGCTGCTCAAGCCGAATATCGTGCGGCCGCCGCCAAAGCTGATCGAGACCGCCGAGATTGCGCTGACGAACCCGGCGTTTATCGGCGCGCGGCTGTCGGAGGTGGTAGCGCGCCTACCGGACGGGGTGGCGATTGCCGCCGTGCGTCGCGCCCACCACAACCACCCCTCCGCCGACGACCTGGTCCTGCAGGCCAACGACGTGCTGCTCGCGACCGCCACCGACCCGGCCGTGCTGCGTGAAGCCACCTCGCTGTGCGGGGAACTGCAGCCGGGCCGCATGACAAGCCATCGCGAAGACCTGGACTATATGCGCGTGTTCGCCTCAAGCCGGCTCGTGGTCGGGCACACGCTGCGCGATATCCGTTTTCCCGAAGGCATGGTCTGCTCGATCGCCCATGTGCGGCGCGGTGATGCGGACCTGATGCCCCGCGATGACCTCACCCTCGAGTTCGGTGACCGCGTCGGCCTGCTGGTCAATCGCGCCCACATGAAGCCGATTCGCGCGCTGTTCGGCGACTCCATCAAGGGCACCGCCGAGCTGAGCTTTATCTCGATCGGCATCGGCGCGGCCCTCGGGCTGCTGGTGGGGCTGATCCCGGTGCCGATTCCCGGCGTCGGCACGCTGGCGCTGGGGCTAGCGGCGCTGCTGCTGGTCGCCCTCGTGCTCGGCCGGGTGCGCCGTCTCGGGCCGTTCGTCTGGACCATGCCGCTGTCGGCCAACCTGGTGCTGCGCAACTTCGGGCTGACCATCTTTCTCGCACAGGTGGGCATTGCATCCGGGCCGAAGTTCTTCGCCACCATCGGCGTGACCGGGGTGTCCTTCCTGATCTATGGCGTGGTGATTCTGCTTGCCCTGCTGCTGATTACTGCGATTTTCTGCCTCTGGGTCTTCAGGCTGCCGTTCGACCTGGCGGTGGGCGTGATCTGCGGCGCGACCGGCAATCCCGCCATCCTTGCCTTTGCCAACCGCGTCGCGCCCACCGACCGACCCGACCTCGGCTACTCGATGATCTTCCCGTCAATGACCATCGTGAAAATCCTGTTCGTACAGGTCGCCGCCACACTGGCTGGCGGATAGTGCAGGGCAACCTGGGCGAAGCGCGCCATGCGACTCGCCGCGGAGACACATCATGGAAATCGCCGTCTTCAGCGCAAAGTCCTACGATCGTCAACATCTCGATGCCGCGAATGCGGCCGAAGGCCATCAGCTCAAGTACTTCGAAGTTCCCTTGGACAATGAGACGGTGGGCCTCGCCGCGGGCCACGGCGCAGTGTGCATCTTCGTCAATGACCGGACCGATGCGACCGTGCTGGAAGCGCTCGGACGCGGCGGCACCAAGCTGGTCGCGCTGCGCTGCACGGGGTTCAACAACGTCGACCTGAAAGCCGCGCAGGCGCTCGGGATCAAGGTAGTGCGCGTTGTCGACTACTCGCCCAACGCGGTCGCCGAGCACGCGGCGGCCCTGCTGATGGCGGTCAACCGCAAGATTCACCGGGCCTACAACCGCACGCGGGACTTCAATTTCTCGCTCGAAGGCCTGATGGGCTTCGACCTGTGCGGCAAGACCGTGGCCGTGATCGGCACCGGCAAGATCGGGCGCGTGTTTGCGAAAATCATGGTCGGGTTCGGTTGCAACGTGATCGGCTACGACAAGTACCCGTCCCCGGAATTCGAGGCCCTTGGTGGACGCTACGCGGACGAGGGAGAAATCGGCGCAAGCGCGGACTGCATCTCGCTGCATTGCCCGCTCACGCCCGAGACCCATCACATCATCAATGCCGAAACGCTGTCGCGTGCCAAGCCGGGGGCCTTGCTCATCAACACTAGCCGCGGCGGGCTGATCGACACGGAAGCAGTCATCGAAGCGCTCCGGAGCGGGCAACTCGGCGGGCTGGCGATCGACGTGTACGAGCAGGAGGCGGGCCTGTTCTTCCGCGACCTGTCCGGCACCATCGTCGACGACTCCGTGCTGCAGCAGCTAATCACGTTTCCTAACGTGATCGTGACCGGGCACCAAGCCTTCCTCACGCGCGAGGCCGTGACGACCATTTGCGAAACAACCTTGCGCAGCGTGACGGAGTTCGAAAGCGGCAAGCCGCTCACGAACGAAGTCGGTGCCGGTTGAACACGGCTGTCGGCCTCAAATCGTGCCCCGCTAATGGCTTAAACCGCTCCCCGAAAAGCCCACGGTCGGGAGAAGGGCGCATGAAGAAGACTGCGGGAAATCAAGCCGCTCGAAGGGAATAGGGCTGCAAGGTCAACAAGCCAAAGCCGCGATGAGCCTGGCGTGGTGGAAATTCTTGCATCGACTTCAACCTTGTGGGCCATCCTCCGTGGCTCCGCAACGCGCCTGGCTGCCCGCTCGGCGAATGAACTTGCGAGCGAGCTACTATAAGGCAATTTGCATCAGCGTCCCGACATCGGCTGGGGGACAGTTGAGTTCCTGCGAGTGCATTACGGCAGGCGGCAGGTCAGAAAGGTTGATTGGCGCGAAGCCGAGGCGCGCGAAATAGCCGGATGCGGTCTTGGTCTGCAACACTATTGATGCGATCCCTTGCAGCCGGACGTCTGCCACGATTGCGGAAAGCAGAAGCTCGCCGAGACCTGCAGACCTTGCGCGCTGCGCAACAGCCAGTCCTCGAAGAAGTCCTGTTTCCCCATAGCGCTCCACGCCGGCACATCCGAGAAGCCCGGCATTGTCGCGGACCATGATGAAATGGGTGATATGTTCGCGTACCCCCTCGACGCAAAGTGAGGAAGCACGCAGGAGGGCCTCAACCTCAGGCCAATCCTTCTCAGTCGCATAGCGGGGACGCATGACATATTCCTTCATGCAAAGTTCGTCCCCGTCATCCTACTTTTGCCGGGATGCTTCCGCCCGTAGGGATTCTTCTTAAGTAGATTTGCTATCTCCCGGAAGCAGTCTGGCTGGCATGGCGGGCAGACAACATTCTTGCTCTTCAGCGGAGTTCTTTTGCGATGGCATGCGAGCGCGAAGTCCCTTGCCTGCGTCAGCCGGTGGCCCGACATGCGAGATGCCGCCCAACGTATCGCTGTTGGGACAGCATGAACTGGCTAGTTCCAGATGAGCGTGGCTTCTTGCAGCAAGTGACCAGGCAGGATGTAGTCGCCGTGCTCGATAGCGAGTGCCTCGAGTTCGCACAGACAGTCCTCGGACAATGCCGTCATGTCGAACCGGCAGTAGAGGTGTCGCTGTCGGAATGTGAGTTTTTCTCCGCGGAGCCCTCTGGCTAGCGCATCTGCAGACTCCACACAGACATGTTCGATGGTTCGGAACTGTACGACGATGCCGCGCTGTTGCCCAAGTCGTCCGAGTTCGAGCGCGTCTTCCCACGCGGTTTCATAGTCTAGATCGACAGTACTATCTATGCGCGAACTGATGTGCTCAAGCGCGCTTGCTCGATCACGTGCGACGTATACGCTCATAGGGGAGTCTCCCCGATGGGGTCCTTGTGGAGAGGAATATATTCCGAAATAGGGGGCTGGGCAACCCGACGCAGGCTCCAGCCGCAGCCCGAACGCATCAGATATCGTGGGCATCTGAAGATGGCCGATTCTGATTGCGCCGGGGGCATCCGCGAGGAAGCCCGGCAGACGCTGATGAATATCCACATAACCGGCGTAGCAGCGACCAGCCACCTCGTTGCTGCTGATGGATATCCACCACGTCAAGCGCATCAATGATCAGCACGGACACCTGGTGGGTGACCGCGTACTTGCTCGTTTCGCACAAACCGTGGGCCGGGCGCCGCCTTGCCGGCGCTGGCAGGCCCCTGGACGACGGCACGACAAGGCCGAAAGTGTCACGGCGAGAGTTGAGGCGTTTGCTGAAAGCAGAGCTAGGCTTCGTCTGCGGGAACCGCATGACCTTGATCCCGCAAGGCCTTTGTCCAGCGCTTGATACGTGCACGCAGTCGTCCCTGTGCAGCTCTTTCTATCGGCATGTCATTGACGCGGCTGATCGCTGTGCCGGGCAAGACGTAGCCGTGCTGCATCAGGGCCATACAGAAGACACGATCTTTGTCGCGATCCGCTGCCGCCTTGGCCATAAAGAGATCAACGACGTCCAGGCAATAGCCAACCCGCCCGTTCGTGCCCACGGTCTGGATACGCTGCAAGCGGCGTTGCCACCCGGCTGGAAGACACGCTGTCTCTGGCCCGACGCCCTGCGCGTAGTAACCGTATGTCTCGTGAAAGCGCGAGCCTTCGCCGATCGCCGCATCAATCGCATCCGCCTTGTGGGTGGCATTGAGCGGGTAGATGTCGGCCTCCGCGGACATCGTGAAGACCGCCGGGGGATTAGGGATCGGCCCCAGGATTGATTGGCTGCCAACGACAACGAACTCATATTCGTCTGTGATGTCGGCTGCAGCCCGAATGATGTGTTCCAGATTTTCCCGGTTCATTCCTGGTCTCCCAGGACAACGCCTGTCTTCAACGCTTGGACCTGTGCGAGCACATCCTGCCGAAGGGCATCTGGTAGAACTGTGGGCAGGGGAGAGGCCTGGCGAAGCTCTTGAGCACGCCGAGTCCGGCCGAGCGCTTTGCGCCACGACCGGTTCGCAAGAATCGTTTCCCACTCGGACCAGAGCGAATCGGACCGTGAGTCTCCCTGCGCGCGCCATCGTCTGAGGACCTCTTGGGCCCGGGCCAGTAGCGCGGGGTCATCCTGAATCAGGCGGATCGCTTCCTTGTGAAGCGCCATGCTCTGCAAGTCCTGAACTTCATGGCGGCTGGGATCAGTCCTGACCCGAACCTGAACCTGCGGTATGGCCCGCTTGGATGAGGCGGCAGCAGAGTTCGCCGGCGCCGGTTGGAAAGTATCGCTGACTAACAGGGCAAGGTCACCGGCAACTCCCAGGACGGACATGACGCGCAGGTATGTGCCCATGGTCGGCGCGGGGTCGCCTGCCTCAACGGCAGCGAGAGTCGTCCGGGAGATGCCAACGCGCTTGGACATCTCGACCGTGCCAAGCCCTTTGGCCTTCCGCAGGCGTTTGATGCGGTCGCCTAGTTGCAGCAGCAAGTGACGCTCGAGGACTGAGGTGGTATCAGTGAAGGCTGGCATATGTCCAGTATTTTAGGCAAAATCTGCAGATTAGACTAGTTTACTGAACAAATTATGGCGTTTGGCTCATGCAGTAACCTTTGATCCGAATGCGCATTGTGGACACATAGAGTTTCGCTCCATCGGGCCGCTAAGGCAGAAGACCCTGAAACTGCCACCCAGGCCATCGCTAACGATCGAATCACAATTTAACATAATATACATTATGCGAGTATCGAGATATGGGCCAATTAGTATTGGCGTACTTGGCCAAACAGCATGTCATACCCTCGCCAAAACTGACCTGCTGTCGGCTTTCTTCCCGTGGCTAAGCCCGTGACACCACAGACTGGCTGTTATATGCTCCAAGCCACACTTGCCTTCCAGTCGGTCCACACAAGAACAAGGCATCAGCCAAACCTGCATGTTCAAATTCATCGGGTATTTTCGACAGCGGCTGCGCTACCTGGACCTGAGCCTGAAGGCCAGCCGGTCCGTCCGGATCCGCGTCGTCGAACGGCCTGGCTTGTGGATGGATGCCCGGCAGCTTGAAGCCATGCTGGCCGAGATGCGCGGCATCGTGCAGCGGGGAATCGGCAAGGATCTCGATTACGGGGTGCTTTCCGGCGACCCTGAAAGGCTGCGGCGGGCCGTGATCACGCTGCTTTATGACCGGGACAGCGGCCAGCCGATTGCGTTCAATGCGCTGTCGGGCATGCCGATCGAGGTCAAGGGCCGTCCGGTCGAGGCGATTCACCTTGGGCTGGTGATGGTCGATCCGGGCTATCGCACGCAAGGACTGTCCTGGGTGCTGTACGGGCTGACCTGCATCCTGCTTTTCTTCCGCCGCGGCCTGCGCCCGATCTGGATCAGCAATGTGACCCAGGTGCCGGCCATTATCGGCAAGGTCGCCGAGGTCTTTGTCACGGCCTATCCCAATCCCTTTGAGCCGTCGCGGCGCAGCTTTGAACACCTGAGCGTGGCCCGCGAGATCATGAAATCGCATCGGCATGTCTTTGGCGTTGACGGGGCGGCGGGATTTGACGAGGCGCGGTTCGTGATTACCGATGCCTATACCGGCGGCTCGGACAATCTCAAGAAGACGTTCGAGCAGGCGCCGAAGCATCGGGACGAGCGCGCCAACGAACTCTGCCGGCGGGAACTCGATTACCAGCGCGGCGACGATTTCCTGCAGGTCGCCTGCCTGGACCTGGCCAGCGCGCGGAAATACCTGTTGCGGGAAGTGCCTCGGGACTCGTTGCCCGCCATCCTTTATCAGATTGCGTTCCTGGCTGTCGGTCGGATCGTCCTGCCATTGTTCCACTGGCTGAATCCGCGCGAGCCGCTGGGAGACCTGCGCGCCAGGAAGAGTCAATGATTCCACCCTTCTCCTACGAGGAATTCACGACCCGCAACATCGGTTTCGTGACCGACGCGGAACAGCAGCAATTGCGCAATGCACGGGTGCTGATCTGTGGCGTCGGCGGCATGGGCGGCGCCTGCCTGCAGGCGCTGGCACGGGTGGGCATTGGCGGCTTTGCGCTGGCGGACTTCGATGCGTTCGACGTGTCGAACCTGAACCGCCAGGTGTTTGCCAGCCTGGATACCGTTGGCGTGAACAAGGTCGAGGCCACCGTGGCGCAGATCCGGCGCATCAACCCGGAACTTGCCATCGAGACCTTCGGCGCCGAGTGGACCGACAGGCTCGATGACCTGCTGGGCCGTTACAAGATCGTGGTCAACGGCATGGATGACATGGCCGCGGGCCTCGCGCTCTATCGCAAGGCGCGGGAGCATGGTGCGACCGTCATCGACGCCTATACCGCTCCCCTGCCCTCCGTCACGGTTGTCCGTCCGCAAGATCCCCGGCCCGAGGAGCGTCTTTCCTATCCCACGGCCGGCATGGACTGGAAGTCCCTGACGCCGGAGCTCAGGCAGGAATGCCTGGGCAAGGAACTGGAATACGTGATGGTCAACTCGAGTTCGGTCCGGCATGTGGAGCTAGGCATCGCCAAGGACCTGCTGACCGGCAAGCGCAAGCGCATGTCGTTTGCGCCGATGGTGATCACCACCGGCAACCTGATGGCGTTCGAGGTGATCAAGCTGGTGCTCGGCCGGCCGCGGCTGGCCGGTGTGCGCGGCTATTTCTTCAATCCCTGGACCATGCGTGTCGAGACGCCGCGCAATGCGCTGACGGCATGGGCGGTGCGCGCGCTGGTACGGCGCTTCATGGCGAGGTTGATGCGAGATGAGGGTTGACGCGTGATTGACGCCCTGGCAAGCGATGTGGCCGTTACCTGGCTCGGCGCGGTGGGCTGTGGGCTCTGCCTGCATTTCCTTTGGTCCCGGCGCGAGGCCGGGGCCGGCACGGGCCTGTTCCTGTTCGGGGTGCTGACGGCGCTGCTGGCAGTGCGGGGCTTTTCCTGGCTGCTTGGCGGCACGGTGCTGGCTCAGCTGGTGTTTGCGGCGGCAACCCTGCTGCCCATTGCCATGACCCTGTTTGCCGAGCACCTGGTGCGGCGCCACCACCCGTTGTGGCTGAAGCTGCTGGCGCTGGGCGTGTCGGTGGTGTTCTTCGTCATCAATCTCTTTACCGATCTGCCGGGCAATACGCCGCTGCTGCTGATGTTCCTTGGCTGCTTCGCCGTGGTGACCGCAAGCAATGGCTGGTTCCTGCTGTGGCTGCGCGATGCCGAACTGTCCGACAACGAGGAACGCCTGGCCCGGGCGGTAGTGGTGGTCGTGGCCCTGGCCGTCCCGCTCGCGGCCACCGACTTCCGCGAGGAGCTCGGCCATGTGCCGGTTCGCCTGGGGGCGCTCGGGGCGCTGGCATTTGTCTATGTGTTCCTGAACCTGTCGGAATCGCAGCGGGTCGTGCGCGGGCTGCTGGTGCATATCGCAGCCGCCCTGCTCTTCGCCGTCGTGCTGGCCAGCGTGATGGCGCTGGCTTCGCGCGGGCCCGGCCCGGGCTTTGCAGAGGCCGGCCTGCGCGGCATGCCCGTTGCCATTGCATGGGTGCTGCTGACGGCCATTTTTGTCCGCATTCGCGCCGTTTCGCTGGCTGGTGATGGCAACGCGTTCCTGCGCTGGCTGCTCCACGCCCGGCTGGATACGCCAGAGGGTTTCCTGCATTCGCTCAGGCGCCTGCCGCAGACCACCGACCATGTGGTGCTCGGCAACGCGGAGCTTGCGGGCTACGCGCTGGACGCGTTGTTCGACCTGGCAGGAAGGCGGCGTGAGCCCGTCTCGATCGGCGACGCCAGGGCCTGGGCCAGGATCCGGGAAGGCGATGGGGTCGAGGCTGCGGAACAGCTGGTAGACCTGCTCGAGCGCCATGAAATGACCCATGCCCTGCTGATCGCGCGCCAGCCCGCGCAGGTGGTGCTGCTGAACCTGCCGCAAGGCGCCAACGCGGCGATCGGCGAGCTGCGCGCGGCGGTGATCCTGCGGCTGGCGCGCCATCTCGGGCAGCGGGAGGCCGCATGACAACCGTGCTGCGTGAAGGCGATTTCGACGCGTTCTTTGAGGCGCCCTTCGCCTGCTATGGCCGTGATACCCATTTTGTCTCGCCGATGAAGGGGGATCTTGCGCGCGCACTGGATCCGGCGAAGAACCCGCTGTTCCGGCAGTTTGCGCGCCGCACCTGGTTCACCGCCCATCGGGACGGACGGATCGTGGGCCGTATCCTGGCCCATATCCACGATGCATCCAATCATCAATACGGCCAGAAGCGCGGCTGCTTCGGCATGTTCGACTGCGTCGATGACGTGGAGGTCGCGCAAGCGCTGCTCGACGCGGCGGCGGCCTGGGTGAAGCGCAACGGCTGTGACGAACTGGCTGGCAGCTTCAACCTGACGATCACGCAGATGATCGGCATCGTCACCGAGGGCTTCGAGCATCCGCCATACACCTACCAGGAATACACACCGCCGCATATTGCCAGGCTGCTCCAGGCATGCGGCTTCGAGCCGTTCTTTCCGATGCGCACGTTCGAGCTCGACGTGCGCAGCTACGATCCGCAGCAGTTGATCGGCAACAAGCAACGCGCGCTGCTGGATGATCCCGCCTGGCAATTCAAGCCGATCCGGCGGCGCGGCTTTGACCGGCGCCTGCTGGAGGCATGCACTGTCCTGAACGATGGTTTCTCCGGCAACCCGATGTTCGTGCCGCTGACGGCGGAGGAATTCCTGTTTCCCTGCGCCGGCATGATGTGGATCATCGACGAGCGGCTGTCCTGTACCGCTTATTTCAACGGGGAGCCGATCGGGGTGCTGCTGTGCGTGCCGGATCTCAACCCGTTTCTGCGCGCCACCGGCTTCCGCCTGAAGCTGTCCACGCTCTGGCATCTGATCAGGTTCCGCGCCAGCCGCAAGCGTGCGGCGATCATCTTCTTTTCCGTGCGCAGGGACTACCACAGCCGCGGCGTCAACGGCGTCATGCTGCACCATCTGCTCACGGCGATGCGCGGTGCCGGGTACTCGCACCTGGGCATCAGCTGGGTGTCGGATTCGAATGGCGCCAGCCAGAAGCAAATGGAGAAGATGTGCGCCAGGCCACTGCATCGGCTGCATCTCTTCAAAAAGGCCATCTAGCGACATGCTCACGCTCGATCAGCATCTCACCCTGGTTGCCCAGGCTGGCCGCGCTCCCAGCGCGCACAATATCCAGCCCGCGCGCTGGCGCTTTGCCGGCGACAAGGTTGAACTGTTTGAAGAGCCTGCGCGATGGCTGTCCGTGGGCGACCCCACCGGGCGGGACAACCAGATCGCCCTGGGCATGGCCTGGGAAGGCATGGCCATGGCGTTGTCGACGCTCGGGTTGGGGCTCACGCAGCCTGCGGTCTCCGGCCTGCCCTACCCGCCCGCTACCCCGGGCTTGCGCGCGGCCGCATCCGGCCTGATCACATCAGGTGCGGGCCCGGATCCCCTAGCCGCCTTCGTGGACGCGCGCCGCGCCTATCGAGGCAAGTTTCTCCGTGCGACCCCGGCACAGATCAAGTCGTTGGGCGAATGCGCTGCAGCCCACGCGGAGTTCGTCACGCTGGCCAGCGAGAACAGCACGGCGCAAATCGCCAGATGGTATGACGACGCCGCGGCTGCGGGATTGAATGACCCACGGTTTGCCGAGGAGCTCTGCCACTGGCTGCGCTTGTCACCGCACGATCCAGGCTGGCCGCGCGACGGGCTTTCGGCCGAATGCATGGCACTGTCGCGGTGGGAAGCCTGGGGCGCGTCGATTGCGCTGAGACCTCGTGTGCTCCGGCTGCTCTCGGCGCTTTCGCTAAGCGGCCTGCTGACATCGGAAAGCGCAAAAGTGAAAAGCGCGGCGCGGATCGTCCTGATCCATGCCGCACCCGAGGTCACGAGCTTTGACATCGGGCGCCGCTGGTACCGGTTCTGGCTGGCCATGACTGCCAGGGGCTTTGCCGGCGTGCCGATGTCGGCGCTGGCCGATTCACCTGGCCATGCCGCCATGCTTGCCGAAAGCCAGCGCTTGCCGCGGGGGAATCGGCTCGTCAATGTGATGCGCTTCGGGCCGGTGCCGGATCGTGGCATTGCGCAAAGCGCCCGGCTCCCAGTCGCGGAACTGCTGCAGGATTTCTGACGGCAGCTAGAGCAATTTCAGGAATTCCAGCAGCGCATCCTTGTCGCTTTCGGCAAGGGTAGAGAATTCCTTCTCATGGCCGCGGTTGTCGCGCCCCGCTGTCGCCGTGTCGTAGAGCACGGGTTTCGACCACGGCCGGTAGCTGGCCGGATAGGCCCAGGTACCGTCGGCATCAAGCCTGCCGGCGATGCCCAGCTTGCCGTAGTCCAGTGCATGACCGCCAACCCAGAAGCGCCTGGGCCGCGCCTGCGGATGCATGAGATGCCAGAGCGTGGGCACGGAGCCGTTATGAAGGTATGGTGCCGTCGCCCATACGCCGGAGAGAATGGGCGCGACATAGCCACCGGTGTTTGCCGCGTCGATATGCCTGCCCAGCTCGGAGCGCGAGATGGCTTGCAGCAGGCCGGGATCGATTGCTTGCCAGCGCGTCGGGTCAGTCCCGATATCCGCCTGTGCCACCAGCCGGTTGGGGAAGCTGACAAGGCGCGGGCGCTCTGGGTCCTGGCTGTAGCTGCCATGGCACTGGGCGCAGTTGGCATCAAAGACGGCGCGGCCGCGCGCGGCGCGGGAGCGGTCAACCGGCCCCGGAAACGGCGGCGGGGTGTAGCCCGCCATGAACCGCATGACGTCTTCCACCTGCGGAATCGCGCGGCCGGCGCGATCCGGTGGCATGCCCATGGTCGGCACGGTAAAGAAGGCCACGATATGCGCCAGCCTCCCGGCATCGCTGGCGGCACCGGGTGCCACCGGCGCAAAGCGCGGCGTGCCTTTGCTGGTATAGATGCCGTCGTAGAGCAGCGATGAGCGCAGGCTGCGGTAGCCCAGTTCCGGAATCGAGGTGGAACCACTGGCGGCCGTGCCCGCCGAGAGCAGATGAAACTGGAACTTGAGTGCCGCGACCCCATTGGTGCTGCCGGCCGCGCCGTTGCTGAACGGCAGCGGCTCGTCACCGCTGGCTTCGAGTTCCGCCACCCGTTTTACCAGCCGCGGCCAGACGAATTTCCGGATGGTATCCAGTTCCTCCTTGCTGGTTTCGGGGTAAAGCTGGTGGATGGCCGAGAGGAGCTTTTCCGGATCGGATTTCACCCGCTTCACCGCCTGATAGACCGCGGCGACGAAGGCGTCGAGGTTGAGGGAGGTATTCGGCAGGCCCAGCCAGACATCGTTGGTGGGACGCCCGTCCTTGCCGTAGGTGATGCCCGCATGGCACGATGCGCATCCCAGGTTGGACACTTCCAGGCGGATCTTCGGGAGGTCCCGGCCGATCATTCCGCTGACCACGCCCAGGGGCTTGTCGAACCTGGGCTGTTGCTGGCGCGGCCAGTTGCGGACCGCATCGGGATAGATGAAGCCGAACTCGCGCAGGGCCCGGCGCAAGGCATCCTGGGTGACCGGAACGCCGGGGCCGCCGGCCAGCAGCAGCGCCGTCGTCGCCAGCTTCCACGGCAGTGCATTGGTCTCAAGGGTATCGGTGCTCAGGCCGCCGAAGTCATCGAAGACAAAGCGCGCCGCCCCGAGGTCATCGGCACGATCCCCGGCCCGGAAGTCCCGCATGACCGCGGATTCGCCTTCAGCATAGCCGCGCAGGAAATCGCATCCCGACAGCGAAGCCAGGGACAGACCGATCGCGAGCACGCGTACAAGGGGCATCGTAGTCAACGTCCGACAGTGCGCGCCAGGGAATCCGGACCGCGCCGCGCTGATGGTAGCCGACGATCCGTGCTGTCTCAAGCCAGCCGCTGCAGCCAGCCGCTGCAGCCAGGCCACTGCCCAGGTGGCGCCGCGACGAACTGCCGAGGCAGCTTTACCCGGCGGGCGCCGTTACCATCACCACGTGCGCCTGCATCGGCACAGCCAGTGGACCCGCGCCGTAAGCCTTCAGGAGTGCCTGTTCGCAGTGGTCGGTTGCCCGGCCGAGCGCATCCGGCCCGCGCCGCTCCAGGTCGGCGCGCAACGGCGTGCCCTGGCAGAATGCGACCGCCGGGATGCGGGCGGCGCTGGCGCGGCTGGTTGCCGCGACGGTTTCAAAGACCGGGGATGACTGGAAGCCGCCCAGGCGCAGGTCCTGCTCGATGGCGGCCTGGCTGTGGTAGCCATGCGGAACGCGGGCCATGAACTCGGGCGGTGAGTCGGGAAACAGCGTGGCGAGCGCCGCGGTGACATCGCGGGCAAATGCGTTGAACTCCAGCTGGTCCCAGACATTGAAGATCAGCGTGCCGCCCGGCACCAGCACACGGCGGGCTTCGGCGAAGGCGCGGCCCTTGTCGGGGAAGAACATCACGCCAAACTGGCAGGCGACCATGTCGAAGCTGCCATCAGCGAACGGCAGCGCCATGGCGTCGGCCTCGCGCCAGTGCACCGGACGGCTGGTGCCGGCCTGCTCCGCCCGCGCCAGCATCGGCGCGTTGAGGTCGGTGGCAACGATCAGGGTATCGGCCGGCAGCCGCCCGGCGATTTCCCGGGTCAGCACGCCGGTGCCGGCGGCCAGTTCCAGCACCCGGCGCGGCTGCAGCGCGGCGATGCGGGCAGCCATGTCGGCAGCGTATGGCGCAAAGATCATCGGCACCATCAGGGCCTCATAGACTTCCGGAATCGCGCCCGCGAAGACTTTGTCCGAGTGTTGCAAGTCCATGAAACCCCCTGCCCTGGCGTGGAAGATGCCGGCATCGCCTGACTGGGTGTAGGACACATTGGAGCGAAAGTAAACCGTGGCGGCCATTCCTAATCGCGGATGCGCGGCATCCAGCCGCTGCCGCGCGTGCGCGGATCCACCGGCAGCTGGCGCTGCAGCGCGGCCTTGGCCAGCATGTGGGCACTGATCGGCGCGGTCAGGAACAGGAAGGCGGTCACCAGCAGTTCATGCAGGCTGGCATCGCCCCGGAAGCTGAAGTACGCCACCGAGGCCAGCACCACCCCGCCCACGCCCAGCGTGGTCGACTTGGTCGGCCCATGCAGCCGCATGAAGAAGTCCGGCAGCCGGAACAGCCCGATCGCCCCGACCAGCATGAACACGCTGCCCACCAGCAGCAGCGCGCACACAATAAATTCCGCAACAGGATGCAGCATCTGACATTCCCTAGTATTCGATGATGTCGCCGCGCTGCAGGTACTTGGACAGCGCCACGGTGCCGACGAAGCCCATCACCGCGATCAGCAGCGCGGCCTCGAAGAACAGTGCCGAATCCAGGCTGATGCCTAGCACCACGATCAGCGCGATGGCGTTGATATTCAGCGTGTCCAGCGCCACGATGCGGTCCGGCAGGCTGGGTCCGCGCAGCAGCCGCGCCAGGGTCAGCAGGAAGGCCAGGCCCAGGATCACCAGGCAGACCGGTATCACGATGGCAAGCATTGGAAGATCTCCTTGAGCGGGGTTTCATAGCGCGACTTGATCAGCTCGACCAGCGCGGCTTCTTCCTCCAGATCCAGCACGTGCACGAGCAAGGCGCGGCGGTCGTCGCTCAGTTCTGCGCACAGCGTGCCGGGGCTGAGCGAGACGATGCTGATCAGTGCGGTGGTGGCGAGTTCGTGCTCGACATCGAGCGGCACCACGATAAAGGCGGGGCGCAGGCGCGCGGTGGGGCCCAGCACCATGATGGCCACTTCCACGTTGGCTTTCACGATATCGAACAGCACATGGATGCTGAGCCGCAGGATCAGGTCCGGCCGCGACAAGCGGAAGGCGCCCAGCACCAGCCAGCGGTCGGCCAGCCGGCCGATGGCCCAGCCCAGCAGTGCCCCCAGCAGCCAGTGCCCGGGGGCCAGGCTGTTGGTCAGCAGCAGCCACATGATCATCAGGATCAGGCTCAGCCAGGGATGGGGAAGCAGGCGCTGCAGCATGGCCTACCCCGGCTGCCCGGGCAGCACTGCCCGGAGATAGGCGGCGCGGTCCAGCAACTGCGCCGCCGCGTCGGCCACATAGTCGCTGACCGGCCGCGCGCATACCGTCAGCGCGACATTGCCCGCCAGCAGCAGTGCGCAGCAGGCCAGCTTGCGCGCGTCGGGCCGCACGCGCACGCGTGCCGCGCCGGGATGGTCTTCGTCGAGGTATTCATCCCCTTCCGGCACGCGCTCCGCCTCATGCGGCAGCCGCCACAGCAGCCGCGTGCCGGTGCGGGACACGGCAATCAGCAGCAGCAGGCCCGACACCAGCACCGCGGACCACAGCGCAGGCACCCACGGCGGCGGGGTCGCGCGCAGCACCATGGCCTTGCCGAGGAAGCCCGACAGCGGCGGCAGCCCCACCGCTGCCACCACGCCCACCAGGTACAGCAGCCCGGCCAGCCGCGAGGCACTGACCGGGGCCCCGTCCTCGCGCCCAGGCTCCGGCTCCAGCGCGTCGGCCAGCAGGAACAGCGCGGCGGTGCACAGCGTGGTGCTGAGCAGGTAGAACATCGCCGCGGCCCAGCCGGCTTGCGTCTGCATCGATACGCAGGCGGCCAGCAATCCGACCGATGCCACCACCAGGTAGCTGGTCATCGCGCGCAGCGTGCCGGCGGCGACCGCGCCCAGTGCGCCGACCGCCAGCGTGACCAGCGCCAGCACGAACACCCAGTCATGCAGGAACGGCCCCAACAGCCCCTGCGGGCCGCCGAAGATCAGCGCATCGCAACGCAGCATCGCGTAGATGCCGACCTTGGTCATGATGGCAAACAGCGCCGCGACCGGGCCGGTGGCGCTGGCGTAGGCGCGCGGCAGCCAGAAATACAGCGGAAACAACGCCGCCTTCAGCGCAAAGACCAGCATCAGCATGGCGCCGGCGGCCACCGCCAGCGGCAGGTCCTGGGCCGGCAGGCCGGCCAGGCGCAGGCCCAGGTGCGCCATGTTCAGCGTGCCCGACAGCCCGTACAGCACGCCGACCGCCACCAGGAAGAACGACGACGCCACCAGGTTCAGGATCACGTAGTGCAGCCCGGCGCCGACCCGCGCCCGCCCTGCCCCATGCACCAGCAGGGCATAGGACGCGATCAGCAGGATCTCGAAGAAGACGAACAGGTTGAACAGGTCGCCCGCCAGGAAGGCGCCGTTCAGGCCCATCACCTGGAACTGGAACAGCGCATGGAAATGCCGGCCCTGCCGGGCCGTGCCCTCTCCCGCCGCCGCCAGCGCTGCCACGGCCAGCACCACGGTCAGGGCTAGCATCATCGCGCCGGTGCGGTCCAGTTGCAGCACGATGCCGAACGGGGCGGACCAGTTGCCCACCGCATAGACCGCAATCTCGCCGCCAGCCGCCTGGCGCAGCAGGTGCACCGCCACTGGTGCCAGCATCAGCGTGGCCACGGCGCAGACGATGCGCTGCGCGCGCAGCCGCTGGGCCGGCATCGCGGTCAGCAGCGCACCGGCAAACATGGGGATCAGGATGGGCAGCAGCACGGCGTGGTTCATGGCCGCGGCCCCTGCTTACCGCCATCGGCGGCGCGCCCCTCGGGCTGGCCGGCGGCGTCGACGTGGTCGCTGCCGGTAAGCCCCAGCGAGCGCAGCGCCAGCACCACCGCGAACGCCGTCATGCCGAACGCGATCACGATCGCGGTCAGCACCAGCGCCTGGGGCAGCGGATCGGCATAGCTGGCGCCCGCCACGATCACCGGCGGCCGCCCGATCGACAGGCGGCCCATGCCCAGCAGGAACAGGCTGACCGCATACGACAGCAGCGTCAGCCCCAGCACCACGGTGAAGACGCGCTCGCGCAGCAGCAGGTAGATGCCGCCCGCGGCCAGGATGCCGACGGTGATGGCGTAGAGCGCGGCCATCAGGCGTCCTCCGCGGCCTGTGCCGGCGGCAGGTTGCGCACGCCCAGGTGCGATACGATCACCAGCGTGGTTCCGGTCACGGTGCAGAAGACTCCCAGGTCAAAGAGCATCGCCGTGGCCAGTTCCACCTCGCCGATGCCCGGTATGTGGAAATGCCCGAAGGCGGTGGTCAGGAACGGATAGCCGAAGGCCAGGCTGCCCAGTCCGGTCAGGCCCGCCAGCAGGATGCCCCCGCCGGCAATAGCGCGATAGTCCGGCGCAATGCGCGCTTCGGTCCAGCGCACGCCGCTGGCAACGTACTGCAGCAGCAGCGCCACCGATGTGATCAGCGCCGCGACAAAGCCGCCGCCCGGCAGGTTGTGCCCGCGCAGCAGGATAAAGACCGCCACCAGCAGCGTCAGCGGCAGCATCAGCCGCGCCAGCATGGCCAGCAGCAGCGGATGCGCCTGGCTGCTCCACGGCAGGCCATCGGGCGCTGCCGACGGCGTGTCCAGCCGCATGCCCTTGAGCAGCGCCTGCACCGCCAGCCCTGCGATCAGCAGCACGCAGATCTCGCCCATGGTGTCGAAGCCCCGGAAATCCACCAGCAGCACGTTGACCACGTTGTGCCCGCCGCCGCCGGGCACGGACTGGTCGATGTAGAAGGCAGACACCGGGTCATAAGGCCGTGTCATCACCGCGTAGGCCGCCACTGCCAGCAAAGTGCCGCCGCCGAGCGCCAGCACCGCATCCCGCCCGCGGCGCGCAGCCCCGGCGTGCTCCGGCGTCTCGCGCGGCAGGTAGAACAGCGCCAGCACCAGCAGCAGGATCGTCACCACCTCAACCGAGATCTGCGTCAGCGCCAGGTCCGGCGCGGAGAACCGCAGGAACGCCATCGACACCATCAACCCGCAGCCGCCCAGCAGCACCAGCGCGAGCAGCCGCTGGCGGTGCGTCACCACCACGCCTACCCCGAACAGCCCGAGCAGCGCCAGCGTGGCGGCCCCGATCAGGTCGATGGCGCCCGCCGGCACGCTGCCGCCGAGCCATTCCAGGTCGGCCAGGAAGTATGCCGGCACGGCCAGCAGCGCCAGCAGCATCCAGGCGACATAGGTCTGCAGCGAGCCGTTCTCGAGCCAGCGCGTGACGGCCGCGGCAAAGCGTTCCAGCGCATGCATGCCATGCTCGAACGACTGGCGCGCGCTCAGGTGGTCGATCGCCTGCTGCAGGCGCCGCAGCGCGTCGCGGCGCAGGAAGAACAGCGCCGCGCCGCCGGCCATCGACACCAGGCTCATCAGCAGCGGCAGGTTGACCCCGTGCCACAGGTTCAGGCTGTACTCCGGCAGGGGCGCGCGCAGCGTGGCCAGCGAAGCCGCCGCCAGCAGGTCGCCCACGGTATAGGCCGGCACCAGTCCGACCACCAGGCAGATCACCACCAGGAACTCCACCGGCACCTTCATGAAGCGCGGCGGCTCGTGCGGCGGGTAGTTGGGCACGTCGGGCTGCCGGGCGCCGAAGAACACCCCGTAGATAAAGCGCAGCGAATAGGCCATCGTCAGCGCCCCCGCCAGCGTCGCCGCGGTCGGGATCACCCAGTTGAAGTCGCCCAGCAGGCCCTGCGCCAGGGTCTCGCCGAAGAACATTTCCTTGCTGAGGAAGCCGTTGAACAACGGCACCCCCGCCATCGACAGCGATGCCACGATGGCCAGCACCGCGGTGTGCGGCATGTAGCGCGCCAGCCCGTGCAGGCGGTCCAGGTCGCGCGTGCCGGTTTCATGGTCGATGATGCCTGCCGCCATGAACAGCGACGCCTTGAACACCGCGTGGTTGATGATATGGAAGATGGCCGCCACCGTGCTGAGCTGGGTATCGAGCCCGAACAGCAGCGTGATCAGGCCCAGGTGGCTGATGGTGGAATAAGCCAGCAGCCCTTTCAGGTCCCGCTGCAGCAGCGCCAGGCCGGCGCCCACGATGAGCGTGGCCAGCCCGGTCATGCTGACCAGGTAGAACCAGCCGTTGGTGCCGTCCAGCACCGGATAGAGCCGCGCCAGCAGGAACACGCCGGCCTTGACCATGGTGGCCGAGTGCAGGTAGGCCGAGACCGGCGTGGGCGCGGCCATGGCATGCGGCAGCCAGAAGCTGAACGGGAACTGCGCTGACTTGGTGAAGACCGCCAGCAGGACCAGCACCAGCATCGGCAGGTACAGCGGGTGGTGCTGCACCTTGCCGGCCTGCGCCAGCACCACGGACAGCTCGAAGCTGCCGCAGATATGGCCCAGCAGCAGCACCCCGGCCAGCAGCGCCAGCCCGCCGCCGCCCGTGACCGCCAGCGCCATGCGCGCGCCCTGGCGCGCATCGGTGCGCCATGACCAGAAGCCGATCAGCAGGAACGACAGGATGCTGGTCAGCTCCCAGAACACCACCAGCAGCAGCAGGTTGCCTGCCAGCACCACGCCCAGCATGGCCGCCATGAACAGCAGCAGCAGGCAGAAGAAGCGCACCGCGGATTCATTGCGCGCGAGGTAGTAGCGCGCGTACAGGATCACCAGCAGGCCCACGCCGAGCACCAGCAGCGCAAACAGGTACGACAGGCCGTCCAGCCGCAGCGACAGGTCCAGCCCGAGCTGCGGCAGCCACGCCACGCGCCAGCCCAGCGCATGCCCCGGCTGCTCGAAGACCGCGCCGCGCAGGCTCAGCAGCAGCACCAGCGCGGCCAGCGGCAAGCCGATGACGACAGGCGCCAGCATGCGCGCGGCGCGCATGCCGATCAACCACGTCAGCGCCGCGGCCAGCAGGGGCAGCGCGATCAGCAGCAACAGCGCCATGCGCCCCCCTCAGCCGTTGCCCGGGGGCACGGCCGGCGCGTGCCGGCCGCCGACGCGCCGGGCGGCAAGCCGGGCCGATGGTAATTGTCTTGCAAATGGGGCGGTGGTCATGGGCCAAGTCCTCTATGCGGGCATTCGTGCCCCCTACTTTCCGGATTCTCCCGGCATTGCGCAAGTCATGCTTGCCTTATTGCGCGGCGCACGAAAAAATTCATCGCTTTGCAAAAAGAATCTGAATACGCGCGACGATGGCGCATGCTGCGCAGCAGCGACGGCGCGTAGTACCCTTCGACAACGCATGGCTGACAGGACAACAATGAAGCGGCCTTTGTTCCTTGCGATGGCAGTGATACTGGCGTTTGCCGCGGCCGTGTTGCCGATTGCGGCCAGCATGCGCGTGGCCGAAGAGGAGGTCGCACGGCGCGAGGTGGCGGAACTGCAGATGCTTGCCAATGCTGCCGTCGCCCGCATGGGGATGGTCATGGCAGACGCCACCGGCGCGCTGCATGAAATGGAAGACCTGCCCGACGCGCCTTGCTCAGACGGCAACCTGGCCAGCCTGAGGCGAATCACCTTCACCTTCCACCACCTGCGCGATGCCGGGCGCTATGCCGGCAATTACCGCTTGTGCTCGGCACTGCTGGGCGACGTCTTCCGGCGGCATATGACATTGCCAGAGCCAGACTGGCGCGACACCCAGGGCTTTGAATACTGGTTCGACCTCGACAACCCGTTTGGCGCGCCCGGCCCCGCCATGCTGGTAGGGCGCCACGGCCACTACGTATCGATCGACCCCAAGTCATTCGTCGACATCGTTGAGCTCGATGGCCGGCACATCGGTGCAGTCAATACCGCCACGGGCGTCTTCATCGCCACCACCACCGGCTCCGACGTGGCGCAGATGGAGCGGGAATACCGGCGCAACGCCAACGGCGCCGACGAACTCGACAATCCCGGCAGTTCCGTGCGCCGTTCCACCCGGATTCCGTTCGCGGCCGTGGTTCTGGCGCCGCCCACCGCGCTGCTGGCCACCTGGCCAATGCTGGTAGGCTCCTTCGTCGTGGCCGGGCTGGCGATCGGCGTGCTGCTGGCCGCGCTGGTGTTTCGCGCCATGTCGCGCCGCGTGACCATGGAGGGCGCGCTGCGCAATGCCGTGCGCCGCCGCCGGCTGGAGGTGCATTACCAGCCGATCGTCGCGCTGCAAGACGGCCGCTGCGTGGGCGCGGAGGCACTGCTGCGCTGGAGGCGCGACGGCCAGCCGGTGCCGCCCGACCTGCTGATCACGCTGGCCGAGCAGGCCGGGCTGATGCCGCAGATCACCGACCTCGTGCTCGACCGCACCATCGCCGAACTGGGTCCGCTGCTGCGCGCCAGGCCCGGCTTCTATGTGTCAATCAATGTTTGCGCGGATGACGTCAGTTCGCCGCGTTTTCTCGACGTACTTACCGCGCGCCTGAGGGGCACCGGGATCGCGCCCCGGCAGATCCGCATCGAGATCACCGAACGCAGCTTCCTGCACGCCGAGACCGCGCTCGAAGTGATCCAGGCCTTCCGCGATGCCGGGCACCCGATCTACATCGACGACTTCGGCACCGGCTACTCCAGCCTGTCTTACCTGCAGGTATTCAAGGTCGATGTGCTGAAAATCGACAAGTCGTTCATCGACACCATCGGCCGCGAGGCGGCTTCCAGCTCGGTGGCGCCGCACATCATCGCCATGGCCGAGGCGCTGGGCTTCGAGGTCGTGGCCGAGGGCATCGAGCATGAGGAGCAGGCGCGCTTCCTGCGCGAGCGCGGTGCGCAGTTCGGCCAGGGGTGGCTGTTTTCACGCGCCTTGCCGGCAGACGGCCTTCAGGCGTACCTGGCATCCCCGGCGCGTCCCTGAGTTGTGACGCGCCGCGAGACACTAGGCACTTGCCTGGATATTGCGGGCCTTGATCAGCGCGGCCCAGCGGACCTGCTCCGCCGCGATCAGCCGGTCGAAGGCCGGCGCGTCTAGCGCCAGGATCTCCGCATCGAGTCCGGCCAGCTTGGTGCGCACGTCGGCCGTTCCCATGGCCTGCTGCAGCACCCCGCTCAGGTAGGCGATCACCTTGTCCGGGGTGCGCGCCGGCGCAGCCAGGCCATACCAGGAGCGCACCAGCACGCCGGGGTAGCCGGCCTCGGCAATGGTTGGCACCTCGGGCAGCGACTGGGTGCGCTGCCCGGCGTTGGCGGCCAGCGCGCGCACGCGCCCGGCCTTGATCAGCGGCAAGGCAATCGACTGCGACAACAGCGCGAAATGCAGCTGCCCCTGGCCCAGGTCCGGAACGGACGGCGGCTGCCCCTTGTAGCCGATATTGACGGCCTTGATGCCGGTGGCCTCGAAGAACAGCTCCTGCCCCAGGTGGATGGAGCTGCCGGTGCCGGGATTGGGCACGTTGATGCGGCCGGGCCGTTCGCGGGCCCAGGCGACAAACTCCGCCAGCGTCCTGGCAGGCACCGAGTCCGCCACCACGAATATGGCCGGCACCGCGGCCACGGCGCCGATGGCACGGAAGTCCCTGACCCGGATCGATGTCTGCGAATACAGGCTCTCGCTCACCGACAGTACCGGCGTGGCCGCCAGCAAGGTGTAGCCGTCCGGCTCGGCGCGCGACACGGCCTCAACGCCGATCTTGCCATCGGCGCCTGGCCGGTTTTCCACCAGGATGCGCTGCGGCATGGCCAGCGACATGCGGTCCGTGGCGGTGCGGATGGTGATATCGACCACGCCGCCGGCCGGATATGGCACCACGGCGTGCACCACGCGGCCCGGGTAGCCAGCCGGCGGGGGCGGCGCGGACGCGCGCGCCGCGGCTGGCAGCCATGCCGGCACGGACAGTCCCAGTGCCGCCTGCATTGTCGAAATGGTGAATTGTCTGCGGTTCATGCGGGTCTCCATGCGTGTCACGGTCTTTGCCGTTTGAGGGTCTGCGGGACGTCAGGCGCTGCGGGCCTCCAGGTAAGGCCGCAGCGCCGCCAGTGCCTCGCGCGTCTGCTGCACCAGGCGGTGCATCACGGTTGCCACCGGTTCGACCTGGCGGACCCAGGCCACGCTCTGGCCGGCTGCTTCGTACATCAGCGGCGCCACGGCATGCTGTTCAACGGCTGCCAGCAGCCGCCCGGTGAGCGCCTGCTGGTATGGCATCTCCAGCGGGGCAGGCGCGCCCGGTTCCTCCCACGCGTCCGAGAAGGCGCTGCGCACCACGCGGCAAGGCTTGCCGCTATGTGCGCGCGTGATGACGGTGTCTTCGCTGCCGGCGGCGATCAGCTTGTCGGCCAGCGGGCCGGCCAGCTGTTGCTCGCTGGTGCCCAGCCACAGCGTGCCCAGCCATGCGCCTTGCGCACCCATTGCCAGCGCCGCGGCAATCTGCGCTCCGGTGCCGACCCCGCCGGCGGCCAGCACCGGCCGCCCCTGCGCCGCGGCAATGATCTGCGGCACCAGGGTGAAGGTGCCGATCGGGCCGGTATGGCCCCCGGCGTCATAGCCCTGTGCCACCAGGATATCGACGCCGGCCTCGATGGCCTTGTGCGCATGCCGCGCCGAGCCGACCAGCGCCATAGTGGTCCTGCCGGCCTTGCGCACGCGCGCCAGCGTGCCGGCCGGCGTCCCCACGCCGGCGGCAAAGACTTCGATGTCGCTCTGCGCCACGGCCTCGACCTGCTCTTCGAAGAGCGCCTGCGAGCGGACATACTGCGAGAAGAAGTTGCCCTGCGTGGCTGGCGGCACCGCGAAGCGCGCAAACAGGGTGTCGATGAATGCCTTGTGCCCTTCGGGCACCGCCGCGGCGACGGTGTCCGCATCCACCGCGCCCGGCAAGGCGGTGGGCAACAGCAGGTCCACGCCGACCGGGCGATCCGGGCACAGGCGGCGCAGGTCGCGCAGCTTGCCGGCCAGTTCGTCGGGGCCGTCGCGCGCGGCCGCGTAGACGCCAAGCCCGCCCGCATTGGAGATGGCGGCGGCCACTTCGATGCTGTGTGCCAGCCCATACACGGGCCAGCGGATGCCCAGCCGCCGGCACAGGGGATTGGTGAGCGGATCATGGCCGGCGTCCTGCTGCCGCGCTTGCTCAGGCGTGTGCGTCATCATGCGGCTCCGAACAGGTCGGGTGCCAGGTCCAGGCACGGGTGGCATGGCATTGCCGCCGCGGTCTTCATCAGGTAGCGCCCGATCAGGTTCTTGTGCACCTCGCTGGTCCCCTCGCCGATCTGGTTCATCTTGGCGTCGCGCATGAAGCGCTCCAGCGGATAGGCCTTCAGGTAGCCGTTGCCGCCGAGCAATTGCAGGCAGTCCACCACCACCTTCATGCACAGGTCAGTGCTGTGCATCTTGGCGATCGAGGCATGGATCGAGGTATCGGGATCCTGCCGGTCGTAGCGCTGCGCGCAGGCATAGACCAGGCAGCGGGCGGCCTCGATGCGTGCGCCCATGTCCGCCAGCATCCACTGGATGCCCTGGTGCTCTCCCTCCGTGCGCCCGAATACCTGCCGCACATCCGCGTACTGGGCCGCGATCTGCAGCGCCCCGCTCATGCGGCCCAGCGCGATGGCGGCGTGCCCGATGCGCGCCCGCACCAGCGTATCCTGCGCCAGCGCCATCCCCTGCCCTTCTTCGCCCAGGCGGTTCCCGACCGGCACGGCTACCTCATCGAAATACACCTCGGCGATCGGCACACCGTTCCAGCCCATCTTGGGGATGGTCGGCGACACCGAGATCCCGGCGCTGGCGCGCGGCACCAGGAAGGCGCTCAGCCCCTTGCTGCCGGCCGGGCCGTCCGCCAGGCGCGCCACCACCACGTACATGTCGGCCACGCCCGCGCGGGTGATGAACTTCTTGGTGCCGTTCAGTACATAGTGGCCGCCATCGCGTCGGACCGTGGCCTGCAGCCCGGCCAGGTCCGACCCGGCACCCGGCTCGGTCAGCGCAAAGGCCGCCTGCAACTCGCCCGATGCCAGTTTCGGTACCATGGCACTGCACAGCGCATCCGAGCCACCGGCGACGATCGGCCGCGACGACAGGTCCGTGCCGGTGACCAGCGACGCGGCCGTGCTGCATGCCCGCGCCAGTTCCTCGATGATGCGCACGCGCAGCAGCATCGAAGCCCCGGTGCCGCCCAGGCTGCGCGGAAAGGCGGTGGCGATGACGCCCTCGGCCGCCAGCAGCCGGAACGTGTCCCAGGCAAAAACGTCCTCGCGCCCGACCTGCTCGGCCTGCGGCCCGATCTGCTCCCGGACCAGGGCCTGGACCCGCGCCAGCATGTCGGCTTCCGGGGCTTCCAGTGAGATAAGCGGATGATGTTCGGCGTGGATTGGCATGCTGCATGTCTCCTTTTGGTCTGGCCATCGGGCACGGCCATGGCGTAGAGGGGACGATAGACGCCTCCGATGGCATCGATCAATGTCTACAATGCATAGCAGAATTCCACTAACAGCAAATCCAGGCTGACCTCGAAAACGCTGCAACATGCAAGACGAACTTACCCTGAAGGCACTTGGCATCTTTGTGGAGGTGGCCCGCACCGGCAGCGTCACCAGCGCCGCGGCACGGCTGGGGCTGGCGCAGTCGGTGGTCAGCCGGCAAGTCGCGGCGCTGGAGCGCCTGATCGGTGGCGCCCTCTTTTATCGCAACGGGCGCGGCGTGGCGCTGACTTCGCTCGCCGGCCAGTTGCTGGCGCAGGCCGTGCCGCTGCTGGACGGCGCGACCGAGCTGCTGGACACCGCGCGCGGCCACGCCGGCCATGTCAGCGGCGTGGTCACCATCGGCCTGGTGCCAGCGGTGTCGCCGGCGCTGTCCAGTGCACTGCTGGCCGAGATCGGCACGCGCTATCCCGGTGTGCGTCTGCGCATCGTGGAGGGATATAGCGGCGATATCGAAACGCGCCTGTCGCAGGGCGAGATCGATCTCGGCGTGGTCAACCGCTACCGCGCCGCCGGGCGCAACAGCTACCGGCGCCTGTTCGAGACCCCGCTGATGCTGGTCGGGCACCGCGAGCGGCTGGCCGAACGGTGCCGCGAGCTGGGCATCGGGCCAGGTCCGCTGGCCACGCGGCAGCTGGCGCGTTTCCCACTGGTGCTGCCGGTGCCGCCCAATGCCATCCGCACGCTCCTCGACGACCTCGCCACGCGGCAGAAATTCAGCCTGGCGGTGGTGATGGAGGCCGGCTCCTCCGCCGTGATCAAGCGGATCATGGCCGATCACATGGCCTTCAGCGTGCTGCCTTACCACGCCGTGGCGGAAGAACTGGCCAGCGGCCTGATGGATGCCCTGCCGCTGGGCGAGCGCGCCATGCGCCAGTCGGTGGTGCTGGCGGCCAGCAGCCTGCGTCCGTTCACGCAGGCTGCGCGCACGGTGGCGCAGTGCATCCCGGAGCTTGCCGAACGCTTCCTCGCCGATGGCACCTGGCGGCGATAGTCCCCGCGTGCGGGCCGGTTGTAAGATGGCTGTTCCAGGGCCTGTTCACATATAAAACGTTTTATATGTGAACAGGCCCTGGCTTATCGCCATCACGCCTGCGCGCGCCGATACCGGCACGCGCGGCCATCTTCAGGAGACGCCCGTCCAATGAGCGAAGCGCTTTGTCTTGCCAGCGCCGCCGAACTGCAGCAGCGCATCCGGCGCAAGGAAATCTCGCCGGTGGAACTGACCGCTGCGGTGCTGGCGCGCGCCGAGCGGCTGCAGCCGGTGCTGAACTGCTTTATCACGCTGTGCGCGGACGAGGCCATGGCCGCGGCGCGCGCGGCGGAAGCGGCAGTGATGTCCGGCCGGCCGCTGCCTCCGCTGCACGGCATTCCGTTCACCGCCAAGGACATCGTCAACACGCGCGGCGTGCGCACTACCTTTGGCGCCGTGCCGATGCGCGACTACGTGCCGGCCGACGACGCCGTGGCGGTGGCGCGGTTGCGCGCGCAGGGCGCGATCCTGGTCGGCAAGACCACCACGCCGGAATTCGGCTCCAAATGCCTGACCGATTCGCCGCTGTTCGGGCGCACCCGCAATGCCTGGCACGCCGAGCGCACCAGTGGCGGCTCCAGCGGCGGCGCCGCGGTGGCAGTGGCCAGCGGCATCGCGCCGCTGGCGGTGGCGACCGATGGCGGCGGCTCCACGCGCATTCCCGCCGCCTGCAATGGCGTGGTGGGCATCAAGCAGAGCCAGGGGGTGATTCCGCACAGCCAGGCGCAGGACCTGTTCGGCAACCAGACCTACGTGACGCCGACCACGCGCACGGTGGCCGACACCGGCCTGATGCTGCAGGCCATGGCCGGCGAGCATGCGTGCGACCCGTGGTCGATCGGCGTGCCCGCCGCCGACTACGTGGCCGCAGCGCAACCGCAGGGCGACCTGCGTGGCCGGCGCATCCTGTATTGCCTGGCGCCGCCGGGCCGTCCGCTGTCGGCGGACGTGGCACGCGCATTCGAGGCCAGCCTGGACAAACTGCGCGCGCTGGGCGCCGAACTGGAGCCCTTCGGCGGCGAAGGGTTCGACGTCGAGCCCGTCTGGCGTGCCATCAACCACACGGTGTGGCGCACGCGCTTTGCGCCGATCCTGGCCCAGCACCGCGAGGCGCTGAGCCCGACCTTCGTGCGCCAGGTGGAATCCGCCGCCGCATTCACCGCAGTGGAATACCAGCAGGCGATGTTCGAGCGCTCGCAACTGTTCCTGCGCGTGCAGGCGCTGCTGGGACGCGCCGACCTGCTCGCCATGCCCACCATCACACGCACCGCGCTGCCGCTGGAGCAAGACCTGTTCGGCCAGATCGAAATCGACGGCCAGGACTATCCCGATGTGCGCGCGAACTGGTTCCCGTGGACCATGCCGTTCAACATGACCGGGCATCCGGCCATCAGCCTGCCCTGCGGCTTTGGCGGCGACGGGCTGCCGATCGGGCTGCAGCTGGTCGGGCGCTTCCGCGGCGACGCGCCGCTGCTGCGTGCGGCGGCCTTGTATGAATCGATCCATGACCTCACGGGCCAGTGGCCCACCCTGCCCTGACACCCTCTCAACATCGTTCCCTGACTGCCATGACTGATCAAGTCCGATTGACGCGCCGGCTGCTGGCCATGACCGCCGTCGCTGCCGCCACCTTCGCCATGACCGCTCCGGTTAGCGCGGCCGATGCCGAGCCGATGCATATCATCGTCGGCTACGCCCCCGGCGGCGCCGCCGACAGCCTGGCGCGCCTGTATGCCGAGCAGCTGCGCCAGGACGGCCACGGCACGGTGGTGGTCGAAAACCGCCCCGGCGCGTCGGCGCGCCTTGCGCTCGACTACGTCAAGCGTGCCAGGCCCGATGGCAAGACCGTGTTCATTGGCCCCTCGCCCCTGTTCACGATCTTTCCTCTGACCTACAAGAAGCTGTCTTACGACGCCGACAAGGACCTTGTGCCCGCGGCGGTGCTGACCGATGTGCCGACCGCGGTCGCGACCGGCGTGCAGCAGCCTTACCAGAACATGAAGGAATACGTGAGCTGGGCCAGGCGCAACCCGGGCGGCGCCAGCCTGGGCCTGGCCACCATCGGCAGCGCCGGCCACCTGGGCACGGTGGCGCTGGGCAAGGCCGAAGGCATCGCCATCACGCCCGCGGCGTATCGCGGCGCGTCGCCAATGCTGGTGGATGTGGTCAGCGGCAATGTGTCGATCGGCTGGGATGCCGTGGCCAGCATGATGCCGCTGTACAAGGGCGGCAAGCTGCGCTTCCTTGGGGTGAGCGGCACGCGCCGCGCCAAGGCGCTGCCCGAAGTGCCCACCATGAAGGAACAGGGCTTCAGCCAGTACGACCACGCCACCAGCTGGTACGGCGTGTTCGTGCCCGCAGGCACCCAGCCTGACGTGGTGGCGCAGGTGGAAAAGATGTTCCTCGCCGCCTCGGCCAACGCCGCCACTGCGGCCAAGCTGGAAGCGCTGGGCCTGGAAGTGGTGGCCCGCCCCGGCCAGGAGGGCCGCCGCCGCATCCAGCTGGAACGCGCCGCCTGGAAGCCGATCGTGGAGGCGACCGGCTTCCAGGCCGAGGACTGAGGCTCGGGCCGGCCCAGCCCTCAGGGCTTGGGCCGCACCGCGTCAGCGGTCCCCTGGATGAAGGCCTTGATCTTCTCGACATCGTCCGGCGTCAGCTTGCCGGTGAAGTCCGGCATGCCGCGCGCCATCGCCGGCCCCTTGAAGACCACCTTGTCCAGGTTCTCGATATAGGCGGCATCGATATAGCCCAGGTTGGGGATATTGCCGCCGCGGTCCACGCCGGGAACGCCGTGGCACAGGACGCAGTTGCTGACGTACAGGCCGGTGCCCGCCTTGACCTGCGCCGGGTCATATTTCACGCCCTGCAGCAGCTTGGCGGTGCGGTACTCGGCAAAGGCCGGCAGCGGTGCCTTGCCGCCGAGGGCGAAGGTGTAGACTGTGCCCGGCCCCTGCCGGTTGGTGGCGCGCTGGGCCTGTCCGTAGACCCCGCCCCAACCCACTGCCACCGACACATACTGCGTGCCGTTCAACTCGAAGCTGACCGGCGCCGCCACCACGCCCGTGCCGGTGGGCGACTCCCACAGCTTGTCGCCGCTGCGCGCGTCATAGGCGACAAAGCGGCCGTCGGCGGTGCCCTGGAACACCAGGCTGCCGGCCGTGGTCAGCGTGCCGCCGTTCCACGGCGACACATGTTCCTGCGTCCACGCGGCCTTCTGCTGCACCGGGTCCCAGGCAATCAGCCGGCCGAAGGGCTTGCCCTTGGGCGGCTCGGCGTTCAGGAACTTGGCGGTGTTCCAGCCCACGTTGCCATGCGGCGTGCCGGGCTTGCCTTCATTGAAGTTCCAGGCCTTGTCGTCCATCAGGTTGATCGGCACGTTCTGCGCCGGCAGGTAGACCAGCCCGGTCTGCGGGTTGAACGACATCGGATGCCAGTTGTGCGCGCCGTACGGACCGGGGACCGAGTCATAAGGCTTGTCGGTCGCGCGTGCCTCGGGCCGCTCGATGGGGCGGCCATTGGCGTCATAGCCGGTGGCCCAGTTCACGTCGACGAAGTTCTTTGCCGAGATGAACTTGCCGTTGGTGCGGTCGATGACGAAGAAGAAGCCGTTCTTGGGCGCGTGCAGGATGACCTTGCGCATCTGGCCATCGAGCTTCAGGTCGGCCAGGATCATCGGCTGGGTCGAGGTGTAGTCCCAGTTGTCGCCCGGGGTCTCCTGGTAGTGCCAGACATATTTGCCGGTGTCGGGATCGAGCGCGACGATCGACGCCAGGTAGAGGTTGTCGCCCCCGGCCGGGCTGCGCTTGCTGTGCGACCACGGCGCGCCGTTGCCGGTGCCCACGTACATCAGGTTCAGCTCGGGGTCGAAGGCCAGCGTGTCCCAGGCCGTGCCGCCGCCGCCCGCCTCCCAGTATTTGCCGCTGGGGTCCCAGGTCTTGGCCGCCGCAGCCATCGACTCATCCTCGAACGGCTTGGAAGGGTCGCCCGGCACCGTGAACCAGCGCCACTTCTGCTCGCCGCTGCCGGCGTCATAGGCGGTGATGTAGCCGCGCACGCCATATTCGGCGCCGCCGTTGCCGATGATGACCTTGCCCTTGAACACGCGCGGCGCGCCGGTGATGGTGTACGAGTACTTGCGGTCGATGATGGTGTCCTTCTCCCACAGCTTGCGGCCGCTCGCCGCATCCAGCGCGATCAGCCGGCCATCGTAGGCAGCCACGAACACCTTGCCCTGGTACAGCGCCACGCCGCGGTTGACCACGTCGCAGCAGCCGCGATAGCCGAGCGAACGGTCCACCTTGGGATCGAAGGTCCAGAGCCGCTTGCCGGTGCGCGCATCGACCGCATGCACCACACTCCATGACGCGGTGACGTACATCACGCCGTCCACCACCAGCGGGGTTGCCTCCACGCCGCGGGTCGACTCCAGGTTGTAGGTCCACACCAGTCCCAGGTCGCGCACGTTGGCCGCATCGATCTGCCTGAGCCGGCTGAAGCGGGTCTCGGCATAGTCCAGGCCGTGGCTGGGCCAGTCGCGGGCGGTGCTGGCGTTGGCACTGATAAAGGCGCCGTCAACCTTGGCTGCCGCATTGCGCGGCGCCGCGGCGCCGGCGGGCAAGACCTGCATCACCAGCGCCAGGGCCACTGCCAGGAAGCCTGTGGCGCGCCTCATGGCGCGGTGGGTGTGCATTGCAACATCGGGGGCAACGGGGTCCGTCGCCTGCGTCAACGCATGGCTCATATCGTCTCCTGTAGGGCATTCTTGTTGGAATTCGGGACTGCAGGATTACGGAACTGCGCGATGCCGGGCGGTGGCCGGGGCCTATAGATAATCGGTGAGCAATTCGATTATGGGTACAGGGATTACCCGCAGAAAGTCGTGCAGCCGGCGCAAGGCGGCTGGCGTCCCGAGCCTGCCGAGCGATATGTGTCGGATATTGCTGATGAAGAAATGAATATTGGACGGTGCAGGCGCCGGTGGCTTAGCCTTGGCGCCAAGGCAGGCAACCAGCCCGCATCGCCGTATCCGGAGACATCACCATGAGCAACTTCCTTCTCTACGAGCAGCAGGATCATATCGTCACGCTGACGATGAACGAGCCCGAGCGCCGCAACCCGCTGACCGGCAATACCGCCGTGGCGGAGTTCCTGGCCGCGATCGACCGCATCCACGGCGACCGCAGCGTGCGCGCGGTGGTCATTACCGGCGCGGGCACGGCGTTCTCGTCTGGCGGCAATATCAAGGACATGGAACGCCAGGCCTCCGGCGCAGTGCCGGGCATGGAAATCCGGCAGGACTACCGCTGCGGCATCCAGCGGCTGCCGCTGGCGCTGTTCAACCTGGAAGTGCCGGTCATCGCCGCGGTCAATGGCGCGGCCATGGGCGCGGGGCTGGACCTGGCGTGCATGTGCGACATCCGCATTGCCTCGGAGCGGGCGCAGTTTGCCGAGTCCTTCGTCAAGCTCGGCATCATCCCCGGCGACGGCGGCGCGTGGCTGCTGCCGCGCGTGATCGGCCTGTCGCGGGCGGCGGAAATGACCTTCACCGGCCAGCCGATCGATGCCAGGCTGGCGCTGGAATGGAACCTGGTGTCGCGCGTGGTCGCGCCCGAGGCGCTGCTGCCCACGGCCTATGAACTGGCCGGCCGCATCGCCGCCAACCCGCCGCACGCGGTGCGCCTGGCCAAGCGCCTGATGCGCGAGGCCATGCATACCCGCCTGGATACGCTGCTGGAACTGTCCGCCGGCTTCCAGGCGCTGTCGCACCAGACCGCCGACCACCGTGAGGCAGTGCAGGCGTTTCTGGATAAGCGCACCCCGGTGTTTACCGGCAACTGAGGGGCAACTGTGGTTCAGGCGGACTGCGTTTCCGCCGACTTCAGCTGGTTGACCAGCGTCACGTAGTCGCGCATGGCCTGCTCGCGTGCCAGCCCGCGGCGCGCGGCCCAGGCGTCGTACTTGGCGCGGCCGACCATGTCCATCAGGCCCGGCCGCTCGCCGCTGACATCGCCCACGCTGCCCTGCTTGTAGAGCGCGTACAGGTCCAGCAGCGTGTCGTTGCCGGGTGCGTGGCGCAGGGTCTTCGACAAGGCTGCCGCGGCTTCGAAGGCTTGCTCGGCGGGGCTTGGCCCGTGCGCCGCCGGCGCGCCGCCGAAGTGCGCGTCTTCCAGCGCGATCTCGTCCGGGAACCAGCGCCCCTCCAGCAGCCTGCCGTCGCGCAGCGCAAACGCCAGCACGCCTTGCGAGGCCAGCGAGCCGCTGCGCAGCGTGGCCGGCACCACCGCCATGCCGGCATTGAGCACCGGCGCGCCGAACGCGGTAAACGCCGCTCCCGCATCCGCCCACGCGCGCAGCCGCGGCAGCGCACGCTCGCCCCGGTAGACGCCGCTGGCGCGGTTGCTGCCGGGCTGGAACCACGCAAAATCGCCCTTGCCGCGTGCATACAGCGCGGCAAAATCGCCGCGCTCCAGGTCGGCGCGCGCGGCGGCAAGCAGCTCGGTCATCTGCGCCGGGGTCATGCGGGCGTCGTCGCTGGGCATGCCGAGCGAGGTGGGGACGCTGGCCTCGAAGAACTCCAGCACGCTTCTCGCTACCAGTTCGCGGTCGTTGTCGACGCAGACCATGTGGTAGCTGTCTTCCAGCACCAGCATGCGCGCCTGGCCGGCACGCTTGCCGTGCCCGATCTGCTCGACCAGGTAGTTGGCCGAGCGCAGGCTGGTCAGCTCGTCCAGGCGCGCATGGACCACCAGCGTCGGGCAGGCGATGCGCTGCAGCCCCTGGCGCACGAAGCCGCGCAGGCGGTCCACCTCGCGGAGGCAGGCCAGCGGCACCCAGCGGTAGTGGAAGTTCTCGCCGCGCGCGAACTTGGCCTTGACGATCTCGCGCAGCTGCTCGTTCTTGATGCCGTAAGGCTCTTCCTCTTCGACCTTCATGCGGTCCGCCACGCCGGGAACGCGGTAGAGCACGGTGCGCAGCGCGCGGTACCAGGGCGTGGCCCAGCCGTCGATATAGACCGGCGGCGCCAGCGCCACCAGGCGGCCCTTGGTGTGCTGCTCGCGCTTGACCGTTTCCACCGCCAGCAGCGCGCCCATGCACATGCCCATCACGTGCAGCGTGTCATGCTGGTCGACGATCTCGCGGTATTTGACGCGCACCGCCTCCAGCCAGTCTTCGGCGCGCACGCCGCACAGATCCTCGGGACGCGAGCCGTGGCCGGGCAGCGTTAGCGAATGGGTGACGAAGCCCGCGCGCTTGAGGCGCTTGTGCATCGAGCCCAGGTCATACTGCGTGCCGCCCAGGCCGTGGATCAGGAACACCCCGGGCTCAGCCATGGGCCGGCTCCGGCGTGGCCCGGCGCAGCAAGGCGGCAACCTGCTCCACCTGGCCGTCGGCGCCGCGGATGCCGGCCAGGCGCTCATGGATGCGCACCTTGCCGCTGTCTGGCAGCGTCACCGCGTATTCCTGCACGCTGTCGGGCGCGTCGCCGCGCGCCACGGCCGACCAGTTGGCCTGCACCAGCCCGCGCTCGGCGGCATCGACGCGGTCCAGCCATTCATCGACGCTGTTGACCTGGCGGATGGTGCCGCCCAGCAGTTCGGCAGCGCCTTCGCTCCAGGTGGCGCGGCCGGTGACGGCGTCATATTCGACACTGGCCACGCCCACTGCCTGCAGCGTGCGCGCGTAGCGCAGGCGCCAGGCGCGGGCATCTTCCAGCGCCGAGCGGCGCCCTTCGGACAGTGCGCGGCCAAGCAGCATCACCAGTGCCCAGACGATGACAAAGCCCTGCACCTCGACCACGGCCTCGCCGGGAAAGCCTTCGATGACATTGAACGGACCCGCGCCGCCCGCGGTGCGGTAGATGATCAGCAGGCAGCCGACAAGCGTGGCGACGGCGCCGCCGCGCGGCCCCCACAGCAGCGCCGTGGCCAGCAGGAATGGCATCGGCACATAGGCCAGCGTGGAGGCCAGGCCGCCGAAGCGTTGCGTGGCATTGGCCGAGAACACCACCAGCACCGCCAGCACGAAGATGATGAAGGCGAGTCCGCCGGCGGCGAACTGCTGCATCGGCATCCCGCCCGAGCGGCGCACGCGAAAGCCGCGGAACGCTACCACCACGGGGGCCACCAGCAGCAGCCCCGCGGCCGTGGAGAAGAACCAGGCGCGCCACTCGATCGGCAAATCCAGCCCGGGCCGCTGCCAGCGCCACAACTCGACCGCCAGCGTAGCCCCCAGCGCGGCGCCCGCCAGCGCGCCAGCGATCAGCAGCGTGGCACCGAGCGGGCTTTGCGGATCGCGCCGGCGGCCACAGGTGGCAATCCAGCCCGCCGTGCCCAGGCTGACCACCTCGATCAGCCCGAATGCCGCCGCGCCGGGCAGCGGCAGGCCATGGATCACCGTGCCCCACCCCGCCAGCGCGATGCCGGCACCAGCCAGCACCGCCGGCCACGACCAGCGCGCGCACACCAGCAGCGCGGCAAAGGTGACGCCGCTGCCCAGCCACACCGGTACGGCCTCGGTTGCCGCTTGCCCGAGCGTGCGCGACACGCACGCCGCCAGCAGCACCAGCACGCCAACCGTTACCGCCAAGCGGATCTGCTGCATCGGATTCCCCTCCCGTGGCACATGCGACTCAGAATAGTCGCAGGGCATGGCAGGGGCAAGTTAAGTCACTCGGAGCAAGCCGTGGCGACTATCCGGCCACGCCCAGCGCCCCCTCTACATTGCGCACCAGGCTCACCAGGCGCGGGCCGATGTCTTCCTCCATCTGCTTGCTCTGCTGGCTGAACACCGGCACCGAGGCGGCAAAGATCCACGCCTCGCCGTCGCGGCGGGTGCGCATCGGCACGGCAACCGATTCGACCTCGCGGTGCAGGTCGCGGTGGCCGCGGCAGAAGCCGTGGTCTTGCAGGTCGCGGGCGGCATCGGCCAGGCGTTCCTGCAGCCAGTCGGCGCGCTGGGGATCGGCGGCGCGGAGCTGGGCGAGATACACCTCGCGCTCGGCCTCGGTCAACAGCATCAGGTAGCCGCGTCCGGAACCCGTGCGCGAGACCGACACGCGCGTGCCGACCTCGGGCCGGAACACATGGCTGCCCACGCCCTGGGCGATTTCGACGTAGGTCAGCGCATTGCCGCTGCCGACGATCAGCTCGACCTGTCCGGCAATATGGTCGGCCAGCTCCTGCATGGCCGGGCGCGCCAGCTGGCGGGTCGTCATGCGTGCCAGCGCGGGCGCGGCCAGGTTGATCAGCCCGACCCCGGGCACGTAGCGCGACAAGCGCTCCGAATAGTGCAGCAGGCCCAGCTCGCACAAGGTGTCGAGCAGCCGGAACAGGGTCGGCTTGGCCAGGCCGGTGCGTTCCATCAGTTCGCGGCTGCTGAGCTCCTGCACTGTCGGCGAAAAGCAGTTGAGGATCGAAATGCCCCGCGCCAGCGCGCTGACAAGGCGCGCCTCGCCGTCGGCATCGGCGGGCGGCGGGGCCAGGGAGGCTTGTGGTGCATTCGTCATGTTATTGCCTTGATTCAAGGTTTTTTGATACGCGAGTCTCAAAACCCGGATGTTGCCCTTCGCCTTTTCCAAAGTCAAACCGTGGTTTTTGAGTTTACAGGACGCTTTTCCGAAGCCAGAATCCCAATTCATCGTATTGGACGATCAAATTTCGGTACAAACGTCTCAATATCCCAGCCACGACTCGCAACGCTCAGCCTTTTCAGGAGACACCGCATGCAACAAGCCGTCATCGTCGACGCCATCCGCAGCCCGATGGGCCGCTCCAAGCCCGGCTCGGCCTTCACCGAACTCCATGCCACCGAGTTGCTGGCCCAGGTCCTCAAGGGCCTGGTCGAGCGCAACCAGCTGGACCCGGGTTTGGTCGACGACGTCATCACCGGCTGCGTGACCCAGGCGGGCGAGCAATCCGCCGGCCCGGGCCGCGTGGCGTGGCTGGCGGCAGGCTTTCCTGACCACGTGCCGGCCACCACCATCGACCGCAAGTGCGGCTCCAGCCAGCAGGCGGTGCATTTCGCCGCGCAGGGCATCATGGCCGGCGCCTATGACATCGTCATCGCCTGCGGCATCGAGTCGATGAGCCGCGTGCCGATGGGCTCGGCCCGCATCGGGCAGAACCCGTACGGCCCGTCGATGGAAGCGCGCTACGCGCCGGGGCTGGTGTCGCAAGGCGTCGCGGCCGAGCTGGTTGCCGCCAAGTACGAACTGTCGCGCCACGACATGGACAGCTATTCGGCCCGCTCGCACGAGCTGGCCGCCGCCGCGCGCGAAAGCGGCGCCTTCCGCCGCGAGATCCTCGGCATCAGCACGCCCAACGGGCTGGTCGAGCAGGATGAAACCATCCGCCCGGGCACCTCGGTGGAAAAGCTGGGCACGCTGCAGGCCTCGTTCCGCAATGACGAACTCAGCGCGCGCTTCCCGCAGATCGGCTGGAACGTGACCGCGGGCAATGCCTCGCAGATCAGTGACGGCGCCTCCGCCATGCTGCTGATGAGCGAATCGATGGCGCAGCGCCTGGGCCTGAAGCCGCGCGCTCGCTTCGTGGCGTTCGACGTGTGCGGCGACGATCCGGTCATGATGCTGACCGCCCCGATCCCCGCCAGCCAGCGCGCGATCAGGAGGAGCGGCCTGAAGCTGGACCAGATCGACCACTACGAGATCAACGAAGCCTTTGCCTGCGTGCCGCTGGCCTGGCAGCGCGCGCTCGGCGCCGACCCGGCACGCCTGAACCCGCGCGGCGGCGCCATTGCGCTCGGCCATCCGCTGGGCGCCTCCGGCGTGCGGCTGATGACCACCATGCTGCATGCGCTGGAAGACAGCGGCCAGCGCTATGGCCTGCAGTCGATGTGCGAAGCCGGCGGCATGGCCAACGCCACCATCATCGAGCGCCTGTAAGCGGCGCCTGAACCAGACATCCAGTCAAGGAGACACAGCATGAAACTGACCAATATGTCCGCCGTCGTGACCGGCGGCGCTTCCGGCCTGGGCCTGGCCTGCGTGCGGCGCCTGGTGGAACGCGGCGTCGACGTCGTGATCGCCGACCTGTCGGAAGAGCGCGGCAATGCCGCGGTCGACGAATTCGGCGGCAAGGTCCGCTTCCTCAAGGCCGACGTAACCGACACCGACCAGATGAACGCCGTCTACGACGCCGCCGAAGCCATTGCCCCGCTGCGCGCGCTGATCCATTGCGCCGGCCTGGGCGGCCCGGTGCGCGTGGTCGAGAAGGACGGCTCGCCGGGTTCGCTGGAAAAGTACGAGTCGATCGTGCGCATCAACCTGATCGGCACCTTCAACGCGCTGCGCCTGGGGGCCGCGCGCATGGCCAAGAACGAACCGATCGACGGCGAGCGCGGCGCGTGCGTGCTGACCGCGTCGGTGGCCGCCTACGAAGGCCAGATCGGCCAGATTCCCTATGCCTCGGCCAAGGCCGGCATCGTCGGCATGACCCTGGTGGCCGCGCGCGACCTGGCGCAGCGCGCGATCCGCGTCTGCACCATCGCCCCGGGGCTGTTCGACACCCCGCTGCTGGCCAAGCTGCCGGAGAACGTGCGCGCCTCGCTCGGCGCCATGGTGCCGCACCCGCCCCGCCTGGGCGCACCGGATGAATACGCGTCCACCGCGCTGCACATCCTGGAGAACCCCATGCTCAACGGCGAAACCATCCGCCTGGACGGCGCCATTCGCATGGCACCGCGCTGAGCCGGATAAGGACAAAAACTGGAGAACCCATGAGCGACACGCTGCAACTGGAAACCCGCGGCAATACGCTGCTGATCACCATGAACCGGCCCCAGGCGAAAAACGCCATGGACTTCGAGACCGCGACCGCGCTGGCCGCCGCCATCGACCAGCTGGAAAGCCGCGACGACCTGAGCGTGGCCATCCTGACCGGCGCGGGCGGCACCTTCTGCTCGGGCATGGACCTGAAGGGCTTCCTGGAAGGCAAGCGTCCCAGCCTGCCTGGCCGCGGCTTTGGCGGGCTGACCGAGAAGCCGCCGCGCAAGGTGCTGATCGCCGCGGTGGAAGGCTATGCGCTGGCCGGCGGCTTCGAGCTGGCGCTGGCATGCGACCTGATCGTGTCGTCGAAGGCGGCCAAGTTCGGCCTGCCTGAAGTCAAGCGCGGGCTGGTGGCCGGCGCCGGCGGCCTGATGCGCCTGCCGCGCCGGGTGCCGTACCACATCGCCATGGAATACGCGCTGACCGGCAATATGCTGGGCGCCGAGCAGGCCCACGCCTATGGCCTGATCAACCGCCTGACCGAACCGGGCCAGGCGCTGGCTGGCGCGCTGGCGCTGGCCGACGAGATCGGCGCCAACGGCCCGCTGGCAGTAGCGGTCAGCAAGCAGATCGTGGCCGAGTCCGCAGACTGGAGCGCCGAGGAGATGTTCGAGCGCCAGCGCCCGCTGCTGGCGCCGGTGTTCACCTCGGCCGATGCCCGCGAGGGTGCCGCCGCATTCGCCGAGAAGCGCAAGCCGGTGTGGACGGGCAAGTGATGGCCCACGCCAGACCGAGGGCATCGATGTCATCCGCCCTGGGCTAGAGAACGGCCGGCCGCAAGCCGGCCGTTCGCACATTCCAAGCAGCACACAGACCAGAACATGGAGGAGACCCATGAAACACAAGCTGCCAGAATCGCTGTTCAACACGTCCGCGGCCCTGCTGCTGGCGTCCGCCGCCGCCACGCTGCCGCTGCCCGCCAGCGCCGCGGCCTGGCCTGAGCGCCCCATCACCATCATCGTGCCCGGCGCGCCGGGCGGCACCACGGACATCCCGACGCGCCTGGTGGCGCAGAAGCTATCGGCCATCCTGGGCCAGCCGGTGGTGGTCGACAACAAGCCCGGCAGCGGCGGCATCATCGGCACGCAGGCCTTCACGCGCGCGGCGCCGGATGGCTACACGCTGCTGGTCGGCAATACCGGCTCGCACGCGATCAACTACAGCGCCTACAAGCAGTTGTCCTACCAGCCGCAGGACTTCATGCCGCTGACGGACCTGATCTCGTTCGCCAACGTGCTGGTGGTCGGCGCGCAGGCGCCGGCGCGCAGCGTGGCCGAGCTGGTGGCGCAGCTCAAGCAGTCCCCGGGCAAGTATTCCTACGCGTCGGCCGGCATCGGGCAGACCACGCACCTGACGGCGGAACTGTTCCGGCTGCGCACTGGCACCGAAGTGATTCACGTGCCGTACAAGGGGTCGACACCAGCCACCACCTCGGTGCTGGCGGGCGAAACCACCTTCATGTTCGACAACCTGACGCAGGCGCTGCCGCAGATCCGCGCCGGCAAGCTGCGCGCGCTCGCGGTGACCAGCGCCGAGCGCCTGCCGGCCCTGCCGGACGTGCCGACGATGGCGCAGGCCGGCGTGAAGGATTTCGTGGTGATGGGCTGGCTGGGCTTCTTTGCGCCGGCCAAGACCCCGCCGGCCATAGCCGCCACGCTGCAGGAAGCGCTGGGCAAGGCCATGCGCGACCCCGAGGTGGTGGCCAGGTTCCGCGACATGGGCGGCATCCCGGGCGGCGAACCGCAGCCGAAGTTCGCCGCGCTGGTCAGCGGCGACATCAAGCGCTGGGGCGAGACCATCCGGGCATCCAAGGTCAGTCTGGACTAGCGAGGTGTGGGGCCGCCTTTGGCAAAGCGGAAGGCGGACCCGCCCAAAGCCAAATTGACACGGTTGGGCCTGGGGCATACCCTCACCCTACCCTGCGGTATATTCAGCGCACGCTTAAATGTAAAGACATGGAAAGCGCCCCGGGGCTCACAACGATAACGACAAGCGACGAGACCACACCGTGCCTACCCCCACCGCGCCTTCCCGCTATGAAGCCCTGCGCCCGGCATTGCCGATCCTGATCGGCGCCTCCGTGATGCTCAGCCTGGCCATGGGCCTGCGCCAGAGCCTTGGCATCTTCATGCCGCCGCTGACGCGGGACATCGGCATCTCGGTATCGGATTTCACCATCGCCATCGCGGTACAGAACCTGGCGTGGGGCCTGCTGCAGCCGCTGGCCGGGGCCTGGGCCACGCGGATCGGCTTCCGGCCGCTGATGCTGGCCGGCTCGCTGCTCTATGTGACCGGACTGGTGCTGCTGGCGACCGCGCACAGCATGGTCGGCGTCACGCTGGGCGCGGGCGTGGCCATTGGCGCGTCGATGGCCTGCACCGGCAGCGCCCTGGCGATGGCGGTGGCGGCGCGGCCGGTGTCGGCGGCACTGCGCAGCACGGTGCTGGGGCTGGTGTCTGGCGCGGGCTCGCTGGGCGCGCTGCTGGCGGCGCCGATCGGGCAGATGGTGACGCAGGCCTACGGCTGGCGCGCCGGGCTGGCAGCGTTCGTGCTGCTGGCGCTGGTGATGCTGCCCGCGGCGTGGTTTGCCGGGCGCGTGGACCGGCTGCCGCTGGTGTCGCCCGCAGGGCGCGGCCAGGACAGCGCGCGTGAAGCGCTGGGCACCGCGCTGCGGCACGCGCCGTTCGTGGTGATGGCGCTGGCGTATTTCGTCTGCGGCATGCAGCTGGTCTTCCTGACCACGCACCTGCCGTCGTATCTGGACGTATGCGGCATGGACCCGATGCTGAGCGCGCAGGCGCTGGGCGTGATCGGCGGCTTCAACGTGCTGGGCAGCATCTTCTTCGGCTGGGCCGGCGGCCGCTTCAACAAGCTGATGCTGCTGGGCGGCATCTATACGATTCGCTCGCTGGCGCTGACCTGGTACTTCACGTCGGCGCCCTCGCCGCAGAGCACGCTGGTGTTCGCCGCGGTGATGGGCTTTCTGTGGCTGGGCGTGGCGCCGCTGGTATCGGGCTGGATCGCCGAGACCTTCGGCCTGCGCTGGCAGGCCATGCTGGGCGGCGTGGCGTTCTTCAGCCACCAGATCGGCAGCTTTTTCGGCGCCTTCGGCGGTGGGCTGGTCTACGACGCGCTGGGTTCCTACACCGTGGCGTGGCAGGTCGGCGTGACGCTGGGGCTGGCCGCGGGTCTGGCGCAAATTGCATTTGCCGTGGCCACGCGGCGGCAGCCACCGCTGATGGCCACTTCCTGAAACACTGTGCCGGGCCGCCCCGAACGGGGGATGCGGAGGGCGCGCTTAGCACCTAGCATGAACACTGAGCGGTCCGGTCTTGGATCCTCAGGCCTTTTCAAGCCCGCCCCCGCGCGGGTTTTTTTATGGTTCGTCGCTGAATTGGGTGGCACGCGCGCCAGGCGCCCTTCCCTGGCCCATACCAATATGCGCCCCCCTTCGGCGCCGCAGACAGCCCCCAGCACGTACAATCTCGGCTTTCCTTCCCGTCCCACCCGCTGCCATGACCACACTCGGAACGCCCCTCTCCCCCTCTGCCACCAAAGTGATGCTGCTCGGCTCCGGCGAGCTGGGCAAGGAAGTGCTGATTGCATTGCAGCGCCTGGGCGTGGAAACCATCGCCGTCGACCGCTATGACAATGCCCCCGGCCAGCAGGTAGCCCACCACGCGCGCACCATCGCCATGAGCGACCCGGACCAGCTCAAGGCGCTGATCGAGGCGGAAAAGCCGCACCTGGTCGTGCCCGAGATCGAGGCCATCGCCACGCCCATGCTGGAAACCCTGGAAGCCGCCGGCACCGTGCGCGTGATCCCCACCGCCCGCGCCGCGCGCCTGACCATGGACCGCGAAGGCATCCGCCGCCTGGCCGCCGAATCGCTCGGCCTGCCCACCAGCCCGTACAAGTTCTGCGATTCGCTGGATGAACTGCAGGCTGCCATCGACGGCGGCATCGGCTACCCGTGCGTGGTCAAGCCGGTGATGAGCAGTTCCGGCAAGGGCCAGAGCAAGATCGACGGCCCCGAGGGCGTCAAGGCGGCCTGGGACTACGCCATGGCCGGCGGCCGCGTCAGCCACGGCCGCGTGATCGTGGAAGGCTTTATCGATTTCGACTACGAGATCACGCTGCTGACCGTGCGCGCCATGGGCGCCAGCGGCCAGGTGGAAACGCAGTTCTGCGCCCCGATCGGCCACGTCCAGGTCAGCGGCGACTACGTCGAAAGCTGGCAGCCGCAGCCGATGCACCCCGCCGCGCTGGAAACCGCCCAGCGCATCGCGCAGGCGGTCACGGCAGACCTGGGCGGCATGGGCCTGTTCGGCGTGGAGCTGTTCATCAAGGACGAGCAGGTCTGGTTCAGCGAAGTCAGCCCGCGCCCGCACGACACCGGCATGGTCACCATGGCCACGCAATGGCAGAACGAGTTCGAGCTGCATGCCCGCGCCATCCTGGGCCTGCCGGTCGACACCGCGCTGCGCAGCCCCGGCGCCAGCGCCGTGATCTACGGTGGCGTGGATGCCCAGGGCGTGGTCTTCGATGGCGTGGACCAGGCACTGAGCGTGCCGCAGACCGAGGTGCGCCTGTTCGGCAAGCCCGAGAGCTTCGTCAAGCGCCGCATGGGCGTGGCGCTGGCGTACGCCGACGATGTCGACACCGCCCGCACCCGCGCCAAGGAAGCTGCCAGCCGCGTGCGTCCGCGCGCGGTCGGCTGAGCGTCAGGCGCAGCTCAGATCGGATGGCTGCTCGCGGCGGCGCCGTGGGCAGGCGCATGATGGACGGCGGCCTGTGCCGCCGCCACCTGCGCCGCGGCCAGCACCGGCGAGATGCGCACGCCGGTCAGGTCCGCGCCTGACGGCGCCTGGTACAGGCGCAGGCCCAGTTCGGGCAGGATCGCCAGCAGGTGGTCGAAGACATCGCCCTGGATGCGCTCATAGTCCATCCACGCGGTCAGCGCGGTAAAGCAGTAGATCTCTACCGGGATGCCCTGCGAATCGGGCTCCATCATGCGCACGTTCAGCAGCAGGTCGTGGTGGATCTCCGGGTGCGCCTTCAGGTAGGCAATGCCATAGGCGCGGAAGGTGCCGACATTGGTCAGCCGGCGCCGGTTGACCGGGTCATTGCCGGCGGCAATCAGCAGGCGGTTGGCCTCGTCGACCTCGGCCTGCTTCTCTTCCAGGTAGTCGTGCAGCAGCCGGAAGCGCATCAGCGCCTGCACTTCCCGGTCCTCCAGGAAGCGCACGCTGCCCGCATCCAGCCGCAACGTGCGCTTGATGCGCCGCGCGCCCGATTCGAACATCTGCCGGTAGTTGCGGTAGCTCTCGGAGAACAGCTTGTAGGTCGGCACCGTGGTCACGGTGTTGTCCCAGTTCTGCACCTTGACGGTATGCAGCGCGATGTCCTTGACGTAGCCGTCGGCATTGCACTGGGGCATCTCGATCCAGTCGCCGATGCGCAGCATGTCGTTGGAGGTCAGCTGGGTACTGGCCACCAGCGACAGCAGCGTGTCCTTGAACACCAGCAGCAGCACCGCCGACAGCGCGCCCAGGCCAGACAGCATCCACAGTGGCGAGCGGTTGATCAGGATCGACAGCACCAGCACCGAGCACACCAGCCCCAGCCCGAGGCGCCCCACCTGGATATAGCCCTTGATCGAGCGCGTCTGCGCCTGGCGGCTGCTGGCGTATACGTCCTGCCAGGCGCTCAGCACGCCGCCAAGCATCAGGAAGAAGCAGATCCACAGGCCGGCATGGGCCAGGCGCTCGATGGCCAGCGCATAGCGGCCCATGTGCGGCACTTCGCCAATGCCGACGGTGATCACCCCGAACCCGACCGCATAGCCGAAGCGCCGATAGGCACGATATCGCGTCAGCGCCTTGCTCCAGGGCGCCTTGCCCCATACCGTCAGCAAGCGATGGGCGATGCGCGACATCACATGGCCGAACAGCCACTGCGCGACCACGGCGATCAGCACCAGCACCAGCAGGTACAAGGCAATCTGGGCCCACGGATGGGCCGGAATACGTTGCTGGAACAGCTCCAGCAGGGCATCGAAACTCATGGAGGGGCGACTTTATAGCCTGGGAGTTGGCCAGATAGTGTACAGAACGTGCCCGCCACACCCCGAATCCGTAACGGATTCCCCCCAAGGTCCTACGCCGGCAGCAGCTTCAATCCGCCAATCCCCACGAAGATCAGCCCGATCAGCACCAGCCGCATCGGCGCGGCGCTTTCGCCCAGGAACAGGATGCCGATCACCGTCACCCCGATCGCCCCGATCCCGGTCCAGATTGCGTATGCCGTCCCGACCGGCAGATGCCGCAGCGCCGCGCTGAGCAGGAAGATACTGGCCAGCGCCGCCCCGATGCCCAGTGCCGTCGGCCCGGGCCGCGTCCAGCCGTCGGTATGTTTGAGCGCCAGCGCCATCACGATCTCGATCAGGCCTGCCAGCACCAGCAGCATCCACGCCATCGCCATGTCTTTCATCCAGGTGTGCCGCCCGACACCCATTGCCGGGCACGCCACGCCACTGTAGGCTGTGCAGATCAGCACGAAAACTGGCGAATTCTGCAAAGGGGCTATGCAAACATGCAGGAAGCAGACTGGGACGACCTGAAGTACTTCCTTGCCGTGGGCCAGTCCGGCTCGCTCGCTGGCGCCGCGCGCGCCCTGCACGTCAACCATTCCACGGTCCTGCGCCGGCTGGCGCGGCTGGAAGAGACCCTGGGCACCCTGCTCTTTGAACGCCATGCCACCGGCTACGCCATGACCGCTGCCGGCGAGGCCCTGGCGCACCGTCTGGCCGGCGTCGGCGAGCAGATCGATGCGGCCCAGCGCCAGTTGTCCGGCCTCGACAGCCAGTTGAGCGGCCCGTTGCGCGTGACCACGACCGACACGCTGCTGGGTGGCCTGCTGATGCCCCTGTTTGCGGAATTCCGGTCGATGCACCCGCGCATCCAGCTGCAGATCGTCATCAATAACAGCTTCCTGAGCCTGAGCCGGCGCGAGGCCGATGTGGCGATCCGGCCGGCGAATGCGCCGCCGGAGTACCTGGTGGGCCGTCGTATCGGGCGGCTGCAGACGGCACCATACGCGGCGCGGCGCTACCTGCAGCAACTCGGCCTGCCAACGGAAGCCGACCATCCGCGGCTGGCGGACTGGGCGGCCTATGACTGGGTCGTGCCGGACGAAGCGCTGTCACACCTTGCCCAGGCGCGCTGGATACGCGACCACGTGCCCGAACCCCGCCGCGCCGTCAGTGCCGACAGCCTGGTGGCGATGGCGGATGCCGTGCGGCACGGCATGGGCGCCGGCATGCTGCTGTGCCTGCTGGCCGGGGCCGACCCAGACCTGGTGCGGCTGGCGCCAGTCGATGAAGCCATGGATACCGATTTATGGGTGCTGACGCATCCGGATCTCAGGCACAGCGCGCGCGTGCGGGTGCTGGGCGATTTCCTGTATGAGCGGCTGAGGCAAGGAGAATGGGTGGCGGGATGAAGACTTGCCCCCGGTTCAGGCCGCCGCCGCATACATCTCCATCAACTGCTCATCTGTGTACCCCCAGTCGGCCGCGTTCTCAAACGCCACCACCGTTTCGTCGCTATGGCGCAGGTCGATCAGTTCGGTTGGGACGGGCCTTGACTGCGACACGGAATAGAACGCCATCACCTTCGGCCGCAGCGGGTCGGCCTCGTTCTGCGCACAGACCACGGCCAGCCGGTTCGAACGCAGCCGCAGCACGGTGCCGAGCGGGTAGATGCCGACGGTGCGGGTGAAGGCCTTGAACACGCGCCGGTCGAACAGCGTGTCGACACGCACGGCCATGTATTCCATGGCGCGGGCCGGCGACCACGGCTGGTGGCCCGGGCGGCTGGAAGTGAGCGAGTCATAGGCATCGCAGATTGCGCCGATCTTGGCGTGCACGCTCAGTTCGCTCCCCGCCAGGCCGTAGGGAAAGCCACGCCCGTCCACGCGTTCGTGATGGTGGACGCAGACATCGAGCGGGATGTTCGAATAGAGCCGGGCCTCGTTCAGGATGCGGTAGCCAGCCGAAGGATGCCGGCGGTAGATCTCCTCTTCCTCGGGCGTGCGTTCGCTGGCCTTGTGCATGGGGGTATCGGGCAGCGTCAGCTTGCCGATGTCGTGGACCAGGCCGGCCAGGCCGAGCTCGCGCACCTCGTCGTCGGGCAGGCCCAGCGTGCGGCCGACTGCGATCATCAGCGCGCAGACGGCGAAGGCGTGCATGTAGTTTTCGTCGCCACGCGCCTTGAGCCGCGCCAGCGCCAGCAACGCCTGCCCATGGCGCGACAGGGAGCGTGAGGCGGAATCGACCAGCAGCAGCGCGCCGTTGACCTCCAGCGCCCGGCCCATGCGGATGTCGGCGAACATCGAGCCGATCACGGCCTTGCCGGATTGCAGCAGCTCGCGCGCGCGGACAATCTCGGCATCAAGGGCGGCCGCGGGTGGCGGCGCGGTGGCCGGGTCCATGGCGTCGGGCGCGGACTCCGGGACCGGTCCGGGTATTTCCGGCGTGTCCGGCGCTGCTACGTTGCGGCCCTTCAGGATGTCGATCCAGACCTCCTGCACCCCTGCCGACTGTATCTGCCGCACCTGGTCCTCATTGGCGACCAGGAACTTTGCGCGCCAGAACGGATGGTTGATCCACGGGCCGCCAAGCCTGGCGACAAACATCCCGACCTGCAGTTGCTCCGACCGGATGCGTCTCAACATGCGTTACCCCCTCGGATGATGGTTTTCTTGTTGTCGATCCGGTTATCGGCAGCCGCCGGCAGGACTTTAGCCCCCATTGCGGGGGAAGAACCGTGCCGCCCGCCCTTGTCAAGCGCCGCCCGAATGCCCGGACGGCGTCCTCGGGCATTGCCGGGGGCGGTGCCGCCGGCGCTACAATGGCCTGCCCAGTGCTCACAGACGCCAGCCAGTCGCCCCCGTTCACCCATGTCCGGAACGTACACGCTAGTCGGCATCGCCCGTGCCAAGACCCACCGCCGCGAGGCGCTGGTATCCCAGCTCACCACGCTGCGCTCGCGCGGGCTGACCGAGCCCGGCTGCCTGGACTACCACGTCGGGCAAGACGCCGAAGATGCGCGGGTATTCGTGATCTACATGGTCTGGGACTCCAAGCGCGCGCTCGAATCGCACCTGAACCGGCCCTATATGCGCGATTTCCACGCCTCGCGCGCGGATTTCGTCGAAGGCGATTTCAGTTTCCGCTGGCTCAACGCCGCCTGATCCGCCCGGCCACGGGCAATCCCGATCACTTTCTGCCATCCCCCTGCTTGTCATTCCCGCCGCACCGATCTATCACTCAATGTGACGCCCGCAGCGGGCACGGCAGGAGTGCACCATGGAAGTCAGGGATGGATTTGCCGGCACCATCGGCCACACCCCGCTGATCCGGCTGGCCGGCCTGAGCGCCGAGACCGGCTGCGATATCTACGGCAAGGCGGAATTCCTCAATCCTGGCGGCTCGGTCAAGGACCGCGCGGCACTCTACATCATCCGTGACGCCGAACGGCGCGGGCTGCTGACGCCCGGCGGCACGGTCATCGAAGGCACCGCCGGCAATACCGGCATCGGCCTGGCCCACCTGTGCGCGGCGCGCGGCTACCGCTGCATCGTCGTGATACCCGATACGCAGTCGCCCGAGAAAATGGAGCGGCTGCGCATGCTCGGCGCCGAAGTTCGCGCGGTGCCCGCCAAGCCTTACGCCGATCCGGACAACTACCAGAAGATTGCCGGCCGGCTGGCCGACGAGACCGACAACGCGATCTGGGCCAACCAGTTCGACAACCTGGCCAACCGCCAGGCCCACTACGAGACCACCGGCCCCGAGATCTGGCACGCCACCGGCGGGCATATCGATGCCTTCACCTGCTCCACCGGCACCGGCGGCTCGCTGGCCGGCATCGCGCGCTGCCTGAAAGAGCACAAGCCCGGCGTGCGCATCGTGCTGGCCGACCCGCACGGCAGCGCCCTCTATAACTTCGTCAAACACCGCGAGCTCAAGTCCGAGGGCAGTTCGATCACCGAGGGCATCGGCACCAGCCGCGTCACCGCCAACCTGCAGGACACGCCCATCGACGACGCGGTGCGCATCGACGACCAGACCTGCGTGGACATGGTCTACCGCCTGCTGCGCGAGGAAGGGTTGTTCCTGGGCGGGTCGTCGGGAATCAACGTCGGCGCCGCGGTGGCGCTGGCGCGCGAGATGGGGCCGGGCCATACCATCGTCACGCTGCTATGTGACCGCGGTGACCTGTACATGGCACGGCTGTTCAATGAGGCCTGGCTGGAGGGCAAGGGGCTGCAGCCGATTCCGTTCCGGCGTGCCGGCCCCGCCGGGTAAATGCCTGCGCGGCTCACGCCGCCTTTAGCCGCCGCCACAGCGTGGTCGGGCTGATGCCGAGGACATGGCAGGCCGCGGCGCGGTCGCCGCCGCACTCGGCCAGCACGCGCCGGATATGCTCGACTTCGCTGGACTGCTTCACGCCGGCCAGTGAACGGCGCGGGCGTGTTGCCGGCGCGGCGGGCTCAGCGTCGGCCTCGGCCGGCGCCAGCATGCCATCGCCGAACAGCTCCGGCACGGCTGCCTGCAGCTCGCGCTGCAGCGCGTCGCTGTCCAGCCGGCGCCCGGCCACCAGCACGGCGATCCGTTCGGTCACGTTTTCCAGCTCGCGGATATTGCCCGGCCAGCGGTAGCGCGCCAGCCGCGCGCGGGCCGCGGCGGGCAGGCGCTGCGGCCGGTCCATGCCCAGGCGCTCCTGGGCGCGCCGGTACAGCAGCTCGGCCAGCTCCTGCAGGTCTTCGGAGCGGTCGCGCAGCGGCGGCATCTCGATGCGCAGGATATTGAGGCGGTAGTAAAGGTCCTGCCGGAATGAGCCATCGCGCACCATCGCGGCCAGGTCGCGGTGGGTGGCGCCGATCACGCGCACGTTGACCGGCACGGCGTCGAGCCCGCCGATCGGCAGCACCTGCTTTTCCTGCAGCACGCGCAGCAGGCGCGTCTGCAGCGCGGACGGCATGTCGCCCACCTCGTCGAGGAACAGCGTGCCGTTGTGGGCCGACTCGAACAGGCCGGCCTTGCCGCCGCGGCGCGCGCCGGTGAAGGCGCCCTCCTCATAGCCGAACAGCTCGCTCTCCAGCAGCGCCTCGGGGAAGGCCGCGCAATTGACCGCCACGAACGGGAAGGCGCGGCGCGGGCTGGCGTCATGCATGCCCTGTGCCAGCACCTCCTTGCCGGTGCCGCTTTCGCCGCCGATCAGCACGGTGGAATCGACTGCCGCGTAGCGCCGCGCCAGCTCGCGCAGCTCGGTCATGGCCGCGGAGGTGCCGGCCAGGTCGTCCAGGCTGTAGCGCACCCCGGCCGGCCGCGTGCGGGCGCGCGAGCGCAGGTTGCGGTCCACGCGCTGGATCGCGCTGGCGTCCTGGATGGTCAGCACCGCGCCGGCGGTGCCGGCCTCGCCGATGATGGGGATGCGGTTGACCACCACCATCTTGTCGCCGAGCTTGTGGATCGCTTCCAGTTCCTTGTCGCCGCTCTGCATCACGCCTTCGAGCGCCAGGTTTGGCGCCAGCGTCTGCAGCTTGCGCCCGACCGCGGCAGCAACGGAAGTGCCGAGAAAACGCTCCATCGCCGGGTTGAACGACTGGATGCGCCCTTCGGCATCCACCGCCGCCACGCCCTCGTTCAGGTGCGCCAGGATGGTGTTGACGTAGTCGCGCCGGGTGGCCTCGATGCGGCGCAGGCGCGCGGCCTCGATCGCGTCTTCGAGCGCCATGCGCACCGAGTTGCCGGAGTACAGGAACACGCCGGTCAGGCCATAGCGGTCGGCCAGGTCGGTCACCAGGCCGGGGCCGACCACGACCTGGATGCCTTCCTGCTTGAGCGCCTTCACGCGCGCCACGGCGTCGTCCTCGGTCAGGTAGGTATAGGCCGGGACCGACAGCGAGAACGCGCGCACGAATTCATCCACCTCGGCATACGTCGACGCGTGCGTGACCAGCGCCACCCGCGGCGAGATGCGCCGCGCGGTGGCCAGCGCGCTCATCACGTCGAAGCCCGTGACCTTGACCAGCACCACCGGCACATCCACGTGCTGGCGCAGGTAGGCGCCGTTGGAGCCGCCCGCCACCACCACGTCGAGCCGGCCCTCGCGCGCCTCGCGCGCCACGGCGCTGGCGGCGGCCTCGAAACCCTTGCCGACGATGCGGAATTCGGCCCGGTCGGCGTAGGCCGGAATCAGGTCGGCAAAGGCGCGCGCCAGGCGGCTGATGCCGATGGCCCAGATGCGCGGACGGGCTTGCGTGGAAACGGGAGGAGCCATGGTGCAATGCGGAAGGAATGCGTGGTGAAACCCGGGACGAACAGGCGTACAGTGCTGGCACATTGTCCGCCACGCAGCCTGGGATTTCAACTTTGAATTCCAAACTTGTGATTTTGGAATTCAATTGTGTTGAAAGGATGACATGAAATCGGTGGCCAGGCCAGCCGCCCTGCCCGCCAGCCCAGCGCTGGCAAGGGCTGGCGGATATTCCGTGTGGCCAGGCAAAGGCCTGGCACACCGCTTGCAGTATTAGGCCCGTCCCGTTCACCAACGCATACGCCATGACCTACTCCGCTTCCGACCTCGCGCGCTCCGCTGGCGCCCGCTTCCGCCAGGCGCTTGCCGACGAGCATCCGCTGCAGGTAGTCGGCACCATCAATGCCAACCATGCCCTGCTGGCCAAGCGCGCCGGCTACCGGGCCATCTACCTGTCGGGCGGCGGCGTTGCGGCCGGCTCGCTGGGCCTGCCGGACCTGGGCATCTCGAACCTGGACGACGTGCTGACCGATATCCGCCGCATCACCGACGTGTGCGACACGCCGCTGCTGGTGGACGTCGACACCGGCTTCGGCGCCTCGGCCTTCAACGTGGCCCGCACCACCAAGTCGCTGATCAAGTTCGGCGCGGCGGCCATGCACATCGAAGACCAGGTCGGCGCCAAGCGCTGCGGCCACCGCCCCAACAAGGAAATCGTCTCGCAAGGTGAAATGGTCGACCGCATCAGGGCCGCCGTCGACGCCCGCACCGACGAGAACTTCGTGATCATGGCCCGCACCGACGCGCTCGCCGTCGAAGGCCTGGACAAGGCCATCGAGCGCGCCGTCGCGTGCGTGGAAGCCGGCGCCGACGCCATCTTCCCGGAAGCCATGACCGACCTGGCCATGTACCGCAAGTTTGTCGATGCGGTGAAGGTGCCGGTGCTGGCCAACATCACCGAATTCGGCGCCACGCCGCTGTTTACCACCGAGGAACTCGGCGGCGCCGGCGTGTCGATGGTGCTGTACCCGCTGTCGGCCTTCCGTGCCATGAACAAGGCGGCGGAGAACGTCTACGCGGCCATCCGCCGCGACGGCACGCAGAAGAACGTGGTCGATACCATGCAGACCCGCGCCGAGCTCTACGAGAGCATCGGCTACCATGACTTCGAGCAGAAGCTTGACGCGCTCTTCGCACAAGGCAAGGGCAAGTAAGCAAGACTCACGCGCGGCCGGGCTTTGTCCCGGCCGCTTGCACGACAACAGACAGGCAATACCAGGCATCACACAAAGGAGACCCAGATGTCCGAAGCGCAACCGCTCGTCACTCCCAAGCCCAAGAAATCCGTCGCCCTGTCGGGCGTGACCGCCGGCAATACCGCGCTGTGCACCGTCGGCCGCACCGGCAACGACCTGCACTACCGCGGCTACGACATCCTCGACATCGCCGAGACCTGCGAGTTCGAGGAAATCGCCCACCTGCTGGTGCACGGCAAGCTGCCGACCAAATCCGAACTGGCTGCCTACAAGGCCAAGCTCAAGAGCCTGCGCGGGCTGCCCGCCAATGTGAAGGCCGCGTTGGAATGGGTGCCCGCCAGCGCCCACCCGATGGACGTGATGCGCACCGGCGTGTCGGTGCTGGGCACCGTGCTGCCGGAGAAGGAAGACCACAACACCCCGGGCGCGCGCGACATCGCCGACCGCCTGATGGCCAGCCTCGGCTCGATGCTGCTGTACTGGTATCACTACAGCCACAACGGCCGCCGCATCGAAGTCGAAACCGACGATGACTCCATCGGCGGCCACTTCCTGCACCTGCTGCACGGCGAGAAGCCGTCGGCACTGTGGGAGCGCGCCATGAACACCTCGCTCAACCTGTACGCCGAGCACGAATTCAACGCCTCGACCTTCGCCGCCCGCGTGATCGCCGGCACGGGCTCGGACATGTTCTCGTCGATCAGTGGCGCCATCGGCGCGCTGCGCGGCCCCAAGCACGGCGGCGCCAATGAAGTCGCGTTCGAGATCCAGAAGCGCTACGACAACCCGGACGAGGCCCAGGCCGACATCACCCGCCGCGTCGAGAACAAGGAAGTCGTGATCGGCTTCGGCCACCCGGTGTACACCACCGGCGACCCGCGCAACCAGGTGATCAAGGAAGTGGCGAAGAAGCTGTCGAAGGATGCCGGCTCGATGAAGATGTTCGACATCGCCGAGCGCCTGGAAACGGTGATGTGGGACATCAAGAAGATGTTCCCGAACCTGGACTGGTTCAGCGCGGTGAGCTACCACATGATGGGCGTGCCGACGGCGATGTTCACGCCGCTGTTTGTGATCGCGCGTACCTCCGGCTGGGCCGCGCACATTATCGAGCAGCGCATCGACAACAAGATCATCCGCCCGAGCGCCAACTATACCGGCCCGGAAAACCTGAAGTTCGTGCCGCTGAAGGATCGCAAGTAAGACCGGCTGCCGGTTTGCTCCGCGTCGGGTTGCATTGATCCGGGCCTGCGGGCAAGGGGGTAGTTGGTCGCTGACATGGGACCACTACCCCTTTTTCATACCTATATTGATTTCCCTACACCATGAATTCTGCAAACCGCAAACCGCTACCGGGCACCAAGCTGGATTACTTTGACGCGCGCGCCGCGGTCGAGGCAATCCAGCCGGGTGCCTACGACAAGCTGCCGTACACGTCGCGCGTGCTGGCAGAAAACCTGGTGCGCCGCTGCGATCCCGCCACGCTGGCGGATTCGCTCAAGCAGCTGATCGGGCGCAAGCGCGACCTCGATTTCCCGTGGTTCCCGGCGCGCGTGGTGTGCCATGACATCCTGGGCCAGACCGCGCTGGTGGACCTGGCCGGCCTGCGCGACGCCATCGCCGACCAGGGCGGCGACCCCGCCAAGGTCAATCCGGTGGTGCCGGTGCAGCTGATCGTCGATCACTCGCTGGCAGTGGAGTGCGGCGGCTTCGACCCCGATGCCTTCGCCAAGAACCGCGCCATCGAAGACCGCCGCAACGAAGACCGCTTCCATTTCATCGACTGGACCAAGCAGGCGTTCAAGAACGTCGACGTGATCCCGCCGGGCAACGGCATCATGCACCAGATCAACCTGGAAAAGATGTCCCCGGTGATCCACGCCGACAACGGCGTGGCCTACCCCGATACCTGCGTCGGCACCGACAGCCACACCCCGCACGTGGATGCGCTCGGCGTGATCGCCATCGGCGTGGGCGGCCTGGAAGCCGAGAACGTGATGCTCGGCCGCGCCTCGTGGATGCGCTTGCCGGACATCATCGGCGTGGAGCTGACCGGCAAGCGCCAGCCCGGCATCACCGCCACCGACATCGTGCTGGCACTGACCGAGTTCCTGCGCAAGGAAAAGGTGGTCGGCGCCTACCTGGAGTTCCGCGGCGAAGGCGCCTCGAGCCTGACGCTCGGCGACCGCGCCACCATCTCCAACATGGCGCCGGAATACGGCGCCACCGCGGCGATGTTCTTCATCGACGAGCAGACCATTGACTACCTGCGCCTGACCGGCCGAACCGACGAGCAGCTCAAGCTGGTCGAGACGTACGCCAAGACCGCCGGCCTGTGGGCGGAATCGCTGAAGAACGCCGAGTACGAGCGCGTGCTGAAGTTCGACCTGTCGAGCGTGGTGCGCAACATGGCCGGCCCGTCCAACCCGCACAAGCGCCTGCCGACCTCCGCGCTGGCCGAGCGCGGCATCGCCGTGGACCTGGACAAGGCCCGCGCGCAGGAAGCCGAAGGCCTGATGCCGGACGGCGCGGTCATCATCGCCGCCATCACCAGCTGCACCAACACCAGCAACCCGCGCAACGTGATCGCCGCCGCGCTGCTGGCGCGCAACGCCAATGCGCGCGGCCTGGCGCGCAAGCCGTGGGTCAAGTCGTCGCTGGCCCCGGGATCCAAGGCAGTCGAACTGTACCTGGAAGAAGCGAATCTGCTGCCCGACCTCGAGAAGCTCGGCTTCGGCATCGTCGCCTTTGCCTGCACCACCTGCAACGGCATGTCCGGAGCGCTGGACCCGAAGATCCAGCAAGAGATCATCGACCGCGACCTGTACGCGACGGCAGTGCTGTCCGGCAACCGCAACTTCGATGGCCGCATCCACCCGTACGCCAAGCAGGCCTTCCTGGCCTCGCCGCCGCTGGTGGTGGCCTACGCCATCGCTGGCACCATCCGCTTCGATATCGAAAAGGACGTGCTGGGCGCCGACCAGGACGGCAAGCCGGTCTACCTGAAGGACATCTGGCCGAGCGACGAAGAAATCGACGCGATCGTGGCGAAGAGCGTCAAGCCCGAGCAGTTCCGCAAAGTCTACGAGCCGATGTTCGCCATTACCGCGGCCAGCGGCGAGTCCGTCAGCCCGCTGTACGACTGGCGCCCGCAGAGCACCTACATCCGCCGCCCGCCCTACTGGGAAGGCGCGCTGGCCGGCGAACGCATGCTCGAGGCGCTGCGTCCGCTGGCGGTGCTGGGCGACAACATCACCACCGACCACCTGTCGCCGTCCAACGCCATCATGCTCAACAGCGCCGCGGGTGAATACCTGGCCAGGATGGGCTTGCCGGAAGAGGACTTCAACTCGTACGCCACCCACCGCGGCGACCACCTGACCGCGCAGCGCGCCACCTTTGCCAACCCGACCCTGATCAATGAAATGGCCGTGGTCGATGGCCAGGTCAAAAAGGGTTCGCTGGCGCGCATCGAACCCGAAGGCAAGGTCGTGCGCATGTGGGAAGCGATCGAGACCTACATGGATCGCAAGCAGCCGCTGATCATCATCGCCGGCGCGGACTATGGCCAGGGCTCGTCGCGTGACTGGGCCGCCAAGGGCGTGCGCCTGGCCGGCGTGGAAGTCATCGTCGCCGAGGGCTTCGAGCGCATCCACCGCACCAACCTGATCGGCATGGGCGTGCTGCCGCTGGAGTTCAAGCCGGGCGTGAACCGCCTGACGCTGGGCCTGGACGGCACCGAGACCTATGACGTGATCGGCGAGCGCCAGCCGCGCGCCACGCTGACGCTGGTGGTGAACCGCAAGAACGGCGAGCGCGTCGAGGTGCCGGTGACCTGCCGCCTCGACAGCGACGAGGAAGTGTCGATCTACGAGGCCGGCGGCGTGCTGCAGCGCTTCGCGCAGGACTTCCTTGAGTCGACCCGTTCGGCTGCATAAGCTGTGACATGGGCCCGGGGGGGGGGGGGGGGGGGGGGGGAGGGGGGCCAGGGCGACATCCAGCCCCCCCGGGCCAACCAGGACAAAGATTTCCATGGCTCACGTACCCCAGATCAAGATTCCCGCCACCTATATCCGTGGCGGCACCAGCAAAGGCGTGTTCTTCCGCCTGCAGGATTTGCCGGAAACGGCACAAGTGCCCGGCCCGGCTCGCGACGCGCTGCTGATGCGCGTGATCGGCAGCCCCGACCCCTATGGCAAGCAGATCGACGGCATGGGTGCCGCCACCTCCAGCACCAGCAAGACCGTCATCCTGTCCAAGAGCACGCGGCCCGACCACGATGTCGACTATCTGTTCGGCCAGGTCTCGATCGACCAGCCCTTTGTCGACTGGAGCGGCAACTGCGGCAACCTGTCGGCAGCGGTCGGTCCCTTTGCCATCAGCGCCGGCCTGGTCGATGCCAGCCGCATCCCGCACAACGGCGTTGCCGTGGTGCGCATCTGGCAGGCCAATATCGGCAAGACCATCATCGGCCATGTGCCCGTCACCAACGGTCAAGTGCAGGAAACCGGCGATTTCGAGCTGGACGGCGTGACCTTCCCGGCCGCCGAAGTGCAGCTTGAGTTCATGGACCCGGCCGCCGAGGAAGAAGGCGCCGGCGGCGCGATGTTCCCGACCGGCAACGTGGTCGACGACCTGGAAGTGCCGGGCGTGGGCACGCTCAAGGCCACCATGATCAACGCCGGCATCCCGACCATCTTCGTCAACGCGGAGAGCATCGGCTACACCGGCACCGAGCTGCAGGACGCCATCAACAGCGACACCAAGGCGCTGGCGATGTTCGAGACCATCCGTGCCTACGGCGCGCTGCGCATGGGCCTGATCAAGAACGTGGACGAGGCCGCCAAGCGCCAGCACACGCCCAAGGTGGCCTTTGTCGCCAGGCCGGTCGACTACGTCGCCTCCAGCGGCAAGAAGGTGGCCGCGGCCGATGTGGACCTGCTGGTGCGCGCGCTGTCGATGGGCAAGCTGCACCACGCCATGATGGGCACGGCGGCGGTGGCGATCGGCACCGCCGCCGCCATCCCCGGCACGCTAGTCAACCTGGCCGCCGGCGGCGGCGAGCGCAACGCGGTGCGTTTCGGGCATCCGTCCGGCACGCTGCGCGTGGGCGCCGAGGCGCAGCAGGTCGATGGCGAATGGGCGGTCAGGAAGGCCATCATGAGCCGCAGCGCGCGCGTGCTGATGGAAGGCTGGGTGCGCGTGCCCGGCGACGCGTTCTGAGCTGAGCAGCACCCGCGAGGTCGTTCATGTCCACCGACACGCCGTCCGCGCAACGCCCCGATCCGGACCAGGTGCTGGTCGACATCGTCGACTATGTCACCCGGTACGAGATCAAGAGCGGCCTCGCCTATGACACCGCCCGCAACTGCCTGATCGACACGCTCGGTTGCGGGCTCGAGGCCCTCTCCTACCCGGCCTGCACCAAGCTGCTGGGTCCCATCGTTCCGGGCACGATCGTGCCCAACGGCGCGCGCGTGCCGGGCACCCAGTTCCAGCTCGATCCGGTCCAGGCCGCGTTCAATATCGGCGCGATGATCCGCTGGCTGGACTTCAACGACACCTGGCTCGCGGCCGAATGGGGTCATCCGTCGGATAACCTCGGCGGCATCCTGGCCACCGCTGACTGGATCTCGCGCAACCACATCGCCGCCGGGCGCAAGCCGCTGACGATGAAGGCAGTGCTGGCGGCGATGATCAAGGCGCACGAGATCCAGGGCTGCATCGCGCTGGAGAATTCGTTCAACCAGGTCGGGCTGGACCACGTGGTGCTGGTCAAGGTGGCCTCCACTGCCGTGGTCGCGCAGATGCTAGGCCTCACGCGCGACGAGATCCTCAATGCCGTGTCGCTGGCCTGGGTCGACGGCCAGAGCCTGCGCACCTACCGCCACGCCCCCAACGCCGGCAGCCGCAAGAGCTGGGCCGCCGGCGACGCCACCAGCCGCGCGGTGCGGCTGGCGCTGATCGCCCGCACCGGCGAGATGGGCTACCCGTCGGTGCTGACGGCAAAGACCTGGGGCTTCTACGACGTGCTGTTCAAGGGGCAGCCGTTCCGCTTCCAGCGGCCGTACGGGTCGTACGTGATGGAGAACATCCTGTTCAAAATCTCGTACCCGGCTGAATTCCACGCGCAGACCGCGGTGGAGGCAGCGATGCGGCTGCACGGCGCGCTGGCGCTCGCGGGGCGCAGCGCGGCGGATATCGCCGCCATCACCATCCGCACCCACGAGGCCTGCCTGCGCATCATCGACAAGCAGGGTCCGCTCAGCAATCCGGCGGATCGCGACCACTGCATCCAGTACATGGTGGCCGTGCCGCTGCTGTTCGGCCGCCTGACCGCCGCTGACTACGAAGACAAGGTTGCCGCCGACCCGCGCATCGACGCGCTGCGCGGCAAGATCACCTGCGTGGAAGACCCCGCGCTGACGCGCGACTACCACGACCCCGGCAAGCGCTCGATCGCCAATGCGCTGACCGTGACGCTGGCGGACGGCACCGTGCTGGACGAGGTGCTGGTCGAATACCCGCTCGGCCACAAGCGCCGCCGCGCCGAGGGCATCCCGCTGCTGGTGGAGAAATTCCGCACCAACCTCGCCCGCCGCTTCCCGCCGAAACAGCAGCAGGCCATCCTGGCCGCATCGCTGGACCAGGCGCGGCTGGAGGCCATCCCGGTCAATGAGTACCTCGATATGTATGCGATTTGAGTTATCGCCCAGGCACCTTCATGCCGAATCGGCATAACCCTTGCAGCGCCCCTCCCGCGCCAAATTCTCCTCACGTATAGTCACTGCCGCTGCCTGAACGGGCCCTGCACCACAGGCCCCGTTGCCGGCAGCCACCGACTGAACACGGACGGCGCCATTCCACCCATAAGGTATGTCGTGCCGATTCCAGTACGGGCCACACGTTCGTATAGATACCGAGGAGAAACATGAAACACTTCGCCCGCGTCACCACGCTGGCCGCTGCCCTGCTGTCGGCGAGCCTGATCACCGGCACTGCCCACGCGCAGCTCGCCCCCGCCGCACAATCCGCCGCCGCACCCGCCACGGCCCAGGCCGAAGCCCGCAAGGCCAATATCGTCATCATCGGCACCGGCGGCACCATTGCCGGCGCCGGCGCCTCGGCGACCAACACCGCGGCCTACCAGTCCGCCGTGGTGCCGGTCGACAAGATCATCGCCTCGGTGCCCGAGATCTCCAAGGTCGCCAACGTCAAGGGCGAGCAGATCTTCCAGATCGGTTCGGAGAGCTTCAACAACGAACGCCTGCTGAAGCTGGCCAAGCGCGTATCGGAACTGCTCAAGCAGCCGGACGTGGACGGCATCGTCATTACGCACGGCACCGACACCATCGAGGAAACCGCTTACTTCCTGAACCTGACGCTCAAGAGCGACAAGCCGGTGGTGGTGGTGGGCTCGATGCGCCCGGGCACCGCGCTCGGCGCCGATGGCGCGCTCAACCTGTACGACGCCGTGCTGGTCGCCTCCAACCCTGCCTCCAAGGGCAAGGGCACGCTGGCCGTGCTGAACGACGAGATCCACACCGGCCGCGACGTCACCAAGAGCAACACCTTCAAGACCGAGACCTTCCGCTCGCCGTTCGGCCCGCTGGGCTACGTGGTCGAAGGCCGCACGCTGTTCTACCGCCTGCCGGCGCGTCCGCACACGCTGCAGACGCAGTGGGACATCGACAAGATCGACAAGCTGCCTGAAGTGGCAGTGGTCTACGCCTACGGCAACGCCAATCCGGCCGCGGTCGACGCCGCGGTGAAGAGCGGTGCCAAGGCCATCATCTATGCTGCCACCGGCAACGGCAGCGTCGGCGACTACATGGTCGACTCGCTCAAGGCCGCGCGCGCCAAGGGCGTGCAGATCGTGCGCGCCTCGCGCACCGGCAGCGGCGTGGTGGTGCGCAATGCAGAGCAGCCGGATGACAAGTACGACTGGATCGTCACCGACGACCAGCTGCCGCAGAAGGCACGCATCCTGATGGCGCTGGCGCTGACGCAGACCAACGACTCCAAGGCGCTGCAGCAGGTCTTCTGGAAGTACTGATGAGATCGTGGAGCAGGCGGTATCGCCGCTAGACGCTCCTGCCCTCTTCCCCGGCCCCTCTCCCGCGCGCGGGAGAGGGGAGCAAACCGGCGGCTGCATCGGCCGGCAGCAATTTCCCGGCCGTCTCCCCTTCCTTTCCCTCTTCCTCCCGTTCCAGCAGCAACAGCTCATTGCCGGTGTCGACGGTGGAATGGATGGCCTCGGACAGCATGGCCGAGCTGCCGGTCACGGCGGCGACGACAAACTTGGTCGCAGCGATCGCCACGTTGGCGGCAATCGCACCGTAGACAGCGATACGCGACCCCGAAGGCGCTGGGCTTGCCGGGAGCGTCTGGGATGCGGCAGGCGCCGGGGACGCTGACATCCCGCCCTGCTGCGCAGTTTCAGGCCCATGCTGCATCGCTTTCCTCCACGAGGCTGCGCCCTTTGCATTGGAAGCAGTTCGCGCCAGTGTACTGGCGCGTTTGGGTGTGAAGGTAAAAATACTGCGGTTAATTGCGTTTTATAGATTTGAGAAAACGGACGCGCGATGCGTCCGCTCCGGATTCAGAACATGGCACTGCTCATCAAAGCCTTGGCCACCAGTACGCCCTCGTCCGGCGCTTCTGCATAGACCGACACGTCGGTGACCACCTGCCGGCGCCCACGCCGCACCACCATCGCCACCGCGCGCAGCGCCGCACCCTGTGCCGGGGCCAGGTACTGGATAGAAAGCGAACTGGTCGCCCCACCCTTCACATTGTCGGCACTGGCGCCAGAAGCTGCCGCCGCGGCGCCGGCAATATCGATCAGCGTGGCAATGACGCCGCCATGGACGATGCTGCCGTGGGTCACGTTGGTCGGCAGGAATGGCATCGCCAGCTCGACATGATCGGGCGCCAGGCTGGCCAGCCGCACGCCTAGGGCGCGCGCCACCGGGGAGCCGATCAGGACGTTGTCGACCATAATGCGCATGCGGGGGTCGACTGCGGCGTGGCGATCGTGTTGGCGGGGCAAGGTGGCAAGGGCTTGGGACATGCTGGGCTCCTGTGAACGGCTTACGTCCTGCCAGCAGCGTAAGGGCATGGCCTACGCTGCTCAATTACGTCAGACGTAATCCTCGCCGGCCCAGCCCGGCATTCCGACTGCCTGTCATTCGTACCCGATATAATGGCTGGCCGTTTCACCCCAATCCCTCCAGCCATCATGCCGTCGCCCTCAGAATCCGCCCCGCTCCGCCTCGAACCGGACCACGGCACCACGGATTCCACGCTGTCCGAGCGCCCGGACAGCCCCTGCATCGGCATTTGCTCGACACTGTTCGACGAGATCTGCCAGGGCTGCGGCCGCACCGCGGCCGAGGTCAGCAACTGGGTGTTCTTCAGCGAAGAGGAAAAGCAGGTGGTCTGGGAGCGCATTACGCGCGAAGGTACAGGGAAGCGGTTCCGCCAGGGCTGAGGCGGCGGCGCTCAGCCGCCCGCCAGCCGCCGCTCCATATCTTCGATTTCGCGGCGTTCCACGCGCTGCCGCGCAAGCTTGCGCCAGTTCCCGGCCAGCGGTGCCAGCTCTGACATTTCCGCGAGCGCGGCATAGTCCAGCCGGTCGACATACAGCACCTGCAGCAGGCGCTGCAGCGACCATCGCGGACAGGGGCGCGCCACCAGTTCCAGCGCATCGCCCGCCGCCACGTCGCCAGTCTCCAGTACACGGTAGTACCAGCCGGTGCGCAGGCTTTGCTGCACGGCGCGCGACATGCCTGCATAGCCGAATCGATGATTGAGCTTCCAGCACGGCTGGCGTGCCTGCGATACCTCCACCAGCGCCGTGCCCAGACGGAAGCGGTCGCCGATGCAGACGGCGGCCTCGGTCAGCCCGGTGGTGCTCAGGTTTTCGCCGAAGGCGCCCGCAACGTCGAGCACACCGTTGCCTTGCGCGCCCTGCGCAGCCAGTTCCTCGCGCCACGCCGGGTAATGATCGAAGGCGTAGTGGTGCAACGCCTTTTCCGGACCACCGTGATGGCGCGGATCGCCCTGCCCGTCGCCTTCGAGCCCAAGCGCGGTCACGCGAATCCGCTCGCCAGCCGCGGTCTTGGCGATGCCGCTGGGCACGCCGTTGGGTCCAAACGGGCGCGCCTGCCCCGTCAATACGGCGCTGATCACCGCGCGCACGGACGATGCCGGCTGGCTCATAGCCCGGCTTCCTCCAGCCAGCGCGCGAACATGCGCTCGCCCGCGGCCGCCACCGTGGCACCGACTTCCGCAGTAGGCGCGCGGATGGTGCGCGGATCGATGCCGGCCTTGGCCAGCTCGACGGTATGGCCGATCAGCCAGGCCTCGATATCGCGCGGCATGACCTCGGGGTGGAATTGCATTGCCAGCACCTGGTTGCCGATGGCATAGGCCTGGTTCTGTACCGCGGCGGTGGATGCCAGCAGTTGCGCGCCGGGCGGAAGGTCGAAGGTATCGCCATGCCAGTGCAGCACCTCCCAGTGGGCGGCGGCCAGTTCTGCCAGCGCGGAATCCTGCCCCGCTGGCGTAGGCGCAATCGGCGCCCAGCCGATCTCGCGCGTGCCCGCGTAGACGCGCGCGCCGGCAGCACGCGCGATCAGCTGCGCGCCCAGGCAAACCCCGATCATCTTGCCGCCAGCCGCCAGGCGTTGGCGGATCAGGGCGATCTCGGCCTCCAGCCAGGGATAGGCATCGGTTTCATAGACACCGATGGGGCCGCCCAGGATCAGCAGCAGGTCGGCCGGATTGTCCGCGATGGGTGCCAGGTCATCGACACCGGCCTGGAACACCTGCAACGCGTGCCCGCGCGCGCGCAAGGCATTGCCGATCACGCCCGCATGCTCGAATGCGACGTGCTGGATCACATGGGTGGTACGCGTTGCCATCGGGGACTCCTGCCGGTCGAAAGGGGTCCCCATGGTAGCGTCAATTGCTGCGCCCCGCGAAGACCATGGCAGGATCTCGCCTATTTGCGAGCATTCTCAGCACGGCATGTCGTAACCTGCGCTATTTTGTCGCAACCGGCACCAGGATCAGCGCATCTGGCGCATCCTGCTGCGGCAGCGATGGCACGCGCGGGATCGTCACGTACTCGACCGCGGCCCATTTGCCGGACCAGTCGCGGTAGCGCGGCAACAGCGCGTTGCCTGACTGCCCGGTGGAGTCCATGAACCGCGACGCCTCCAGGTCCGCCAGGTCATAGAGCGCACGCACGCTGGCCGCGTGGGTGTTCTCGAACGGCGCCTTGTCGTCGCGCAGGTTGTGCCGACCGACATTGACCGTATAGGTATCGCCGCCGGTCGGCACGCGCAGGTTGAACAGCGGCGACAGGTACGCCACCTTGCCGAAGGGCTTGTGCTCGGAGCGGGCCGTGTGCGCCTCGCCCCAGCGCCAGCGGGCGGCGTCGTCGCCGTAGCGGCGCGACAGGTCCGCCATGGCCCGGGTCCAGGCGTCTGCGATGGCGTCGTCGCAGGTCTCGGCCGCGCGCGTATGCTGCCGGTCGCACCAGAACGCGCCCAGCGTGCGCGGATCGCGCAGGATGTTGAGCATGGGCTGCTGCACGTTACGCTGGTCCCACAGGCGGACAAAGATCGCCTCGCCCGCCTTCTCCTCGAACAGCCGCCGCGACAGCTCGCGCAGCCACGCGGTGACCACCAGCGGCTCGGCGCGCGCCGGGTCCATGTTTCCGTCCCACTTGCGCAGCGCTCCCAGCAAGGCGCGTTCGCGCTCGGGCCGCCCCGCATCGCGGCTGACGGGCGCGGCCAGCAGCAGCGGCAAGGCATCACGCACGGCCAGCGAGACCACGTCTTTCTGGATTGCCGCAAAGCTGTCGAAGCTGTGCCTGGGCGTGGCCGCCAGCAGCGCCTTGATCCGGTCAAAGCGATACGGCACGGTCCATTCGCTGGTGATGAAGTACGGGTAGTCCGGTGCGACGATGCGCTGGTTGGCCGTCACGATCACGCCGTCGGCCGGGTTGTAGCGGTGCGGCAATGCCTCGAACGGGATAAAGCCGGTCCAGTCGTAGCGCGCATCCCAGCCGGGCGCCGGCGCCAGCCCCTTGAGGTCGTTGTCGGCCCGGCGCAGCGGCACGCGTCCGGGCGCATAGAAGCCGATATTGCCGTCGACATCGGCATAGACAATGTTCTGCTGCGGCGAATGGAAGTCGCGCAGCGCCGCGGTGAAGCCGGCCCAGTCGCGCGCCTCGTTCATGCGCAGCCCCGCCTGGAAGGTGCGGTCGTCCGGGCGCAGCGCGGTCCACTGGAAGGCCACCACATACTGTGCGCCAAGCGGTCCCGCGGCAGCCGAAAGCGGCTCGGACAAATCGGAAATCACCGGGCCGTGGCGCGTGGCGCGGACCTTCAGCACCACGTCCGGGGCGCCCTTGACGCGGATGGTCTCGGTGCGGGTCTCGAATGCGGCCCAGCCGTCCGGGGTCTGGTACTGGGTGTCGTTGCCGGGGCGCAGCCGTTCGATATACAGGTCCTGCACGTCGGGCGCGGTATTGGTCAGGCCCCAGGCGATGCGGTCGTTGTGCCCCAGTACCACCAGCGGCATGCCGGGCAGCGTGGCGCCGGCCACGTCCAGGCCGGGCGCTGTCATCCTGGCGAAATACCACAGCGCGGGCGCCTGCAGCCCGAGGTGCGGGTCATTGGCCAGCATCGGCTTGCCCGATTGCGTATGCGCGCCCGACACCACCCAGTTGTTCGAGCCCATGCCCTCGACATATCCCGGCGGCGCCTTGTCGCCGACGCTGGCCATGGCACTCGCCAGCGGCGCCAGTTGCCGGTACAGATGGCCGTAATCCATGGTGCGCACCGGCTGCTCGCCCGGATACGGCGCCAGCAACTCGCTGATGCGGGCCACAGGCAGCACTTGCGCCAGCCGCATGCGCAGGGTTTCCTGGGTCCAGTTGCCGCCCAGGTCCCAGGCCATCATGGTCTGCCAGCCCAGCGTGTCGGCCGGCTCCCAGCGCTCGGGCTGCGCGCGCAACAGCAGGAATTCAGGTGGCAACGGGCCTTTGCGATGGTCGATCCAGGCATTGACGCCGTCGGCATAGGCCTGCAGCGCGGCACGGGTCTCGGGCGAGGCCTGCGCCAGGATGGCCTCGGCATTACGCCGCACGCCCAGCGTGCGCAGGAACTTGTCGGTATCGAGCGCGGACGGTCCCAGGATCTCCGCAAGCCGACCTGCAACGACGCGCTTGTTCATCTGCATCTGCCACAGCCGGTCCTGTGCATGGACGTAGCCCAGCGCGAACCAGGCGTCCGCCTTGCTGGCGGCGCGGATATGCGGCACGCCATGGCCGTCGCGCACGACCGTGACCTGGCCGCGCAAACCCGCCAGCGCTTCCTGGCCGGAAGCAGGCGGCTGCGCCGCATGGCGATACCAGACCAGGGCCGCGGCAGCGCCGGCCACCGCCAGCACCAGCAGCCCCGCTACAAACCTGGTCAGCCGACCAAACCAGCGCATCGTTGCTCCCCCAATGACTTTCGTTATGTTGTGCGTGTTTTCCGCACATTATCCGCACGAAAAAATGCCCGGGCCAGCCGGGCATTTCCCATATTGCATCAGCGCCGCTCAGCGCCGCATCAGGCCGCCGGCTTCTTCAGCTGCAGCGACTTGTACTCCAGGAATTCCTCCAGGCCGTACTTGCCCGCTTCTCGTCCGTTGCCGGACTGCTTGTAGCCGCCAAACGGCGCCTGCATATTGAACGGGCCGCCGTTGATATCGACCTGGCCGGTGCGGATGCGGCGCGCCACGCGGATCGCGCGTGCCTCGTCACCGGACCAGACCCCGCCGCCCAGGCCATAGATGCTGTCATTGGCGATGCGCACCGCGTCTTCCTCGGTGTCATAGCAGATGATCGACAGCACCGGCCCGAAGATCTCTTCCTGCGCCACGGTGGCGCGCGGCTCCACGTTGCCGAGCACGGTCGGTTTGACGAAGAAGCCCTTGTCCAGCCCTTCCGGGGTATCGGGACCGCCAGCCACCAGCTCGGCACCCTCGTCCAGGCCCCGGCGGATATAGCCGGTCACGCGGTCCTTCTGCACCGCGGAGATCAGCGGTCCCAGCTTGCTGGTTTCTTGCAGCGGATCGCCCACGGTAAAGCCCTCGACCACCTTCTGCGCGATCGCCTTCACTTCATCGTAACGGGCCCGCGGCACCAGCATGCGGGTATGCGCCGAACAGGTCTGGCCGGAATTCAGGAAGCAGGCATTGATAGTGCCCTTTACCGCCGACGGCAGGTCGGCGTCGTCCAGGATCACCGAAGCGGACTTGCCGCCCAGCTCCAGCGCCACGCGCTTGACGGTCTGCGAGGCCAGTTCCGACACGCGCTTGCCGGCTCGGGTCGAACCCGTGAACGACACCATGTCGACTTCCGGATGGCTGGCCAGCACCTCGCCCACCACCGGGCCATAGCCGGTCACGAGGTTGAACACGCCCGGCGGCAGGCCGGCGGCCTCGATCACCTCGGCCAGCACGAAGGCATTGAGCGGCGCCACCTCGGAGGGCTTGAGCACCACGGTGCAGCCGGCGGCCAGGGCCGGCGCCACTTTCAGTGTGATCTGGTTGAGCGGGTAGTTCCACGGGGTGATGGCACCCACCACGCCCACGGGCTCGCGCACCACCAGGGAGTTGCCGACCTCTTCCTCGAAGCGGAAACCGTCCAGCAGCTTGGCGGCCTGGCCCCAGTTGTAGACCGGCCCGCCCACCTGGATCGCGCGCGCCAGCTTGATCGGCATGCCGACTTCGCCGGCGATCAGCTGGGCCAGCTCTTCGCTGCGCGCCTTCAGGCCTTCGGCGATCTTGGCGATATAGCCGGCACGCACCGCCGGCGGCGTGGCCGACCAGCTGTCGAAGGCCGCGCGGGCCGCCTGGATGGCATCCTCGGCGTCGCGCGCCGAGCCTTCGGGGATGGTGCCCATCACCGCCTCGGTGGCGGAATGGATGACGTCGATCGTGCCGTTGCCGTGGGGAGCGACCCACTTGCCGTTAATAAAGAGTTTGTCTCGTTGTTGCATGGCCACAGTTCTCGGTTTGGTGAATTGGCGATTGCAATTTTTTTGTTACTTTTATGGTGCACGCACATTGTAGAGCGGATTCGGGACTATGTTTTTGCGCCGCGGAAAGCCGCGCCTACCGCTCCGGGCAAGAAGGTGGCGATAATCGGCCGCACCACCTGACAGGGACTCTAGCCAAAGGCGGCCGGACATAACAAGGGGTGAGACATGGTCGATCCGATCTACCGCAAGACGGATGCGGGACAGGACGAGATCCGGACGCGTGCACGCAAGCTTGACCACAAGCTGCGCGCGCTGCTGCTGATGGTCAACGGCGAGCGCCGCGGGCAGGAATTGCTGGCGCAGGTGGCCGGCATGGGGGTGGCCCCCGAGGCCATGGACACACTGGTGGCACAGGGGCTGGTCGAAGCCGTCCCGGAGCCGGCACGGCCGCCCGCTGCGTTGGCAGCGGCACAGGCCCCGGCGCGGGTCCCGCCTGCCGCCGACACCAATATGTTCTCCGTGTATGCAATGCGGCACGCACCCGCCCCCGAGGTGCCGGAGACGCCGCAACCGGCCGATACCGCGGCCCACACGCCCGCCGACATCGCGGCCTTCGAGAGCCTGTATTACTTCTATACCGACGTGATCGGCCAGCATCTGGGCCTGCGCGGCTACATGCTGCAGGTGAAGGTCGAAAGGGCCACCGACCTGGCCGGCCTGCTGGCGCTGCGCGAACCGCTGCATGCGGCGCTGCTCAAGGCCAAGGGCGACATCACCGCGCGTGCCATCACGAGCCAGCTCGACCAGATCACAGATCGCATCGCCGCCGGCTGAGATTGCGGCGCAGCAACGAAAAAAGGCCGCCCCGAGGCGGCCTTCTCTCATCGTCAACGTCCCGACGCTCAGCCGTCGATACCCTGCGACTGCAGGTACTCGTCATACGTACCCAGGTAGTCCGTCAGCGTGCCGTCGGTGCGCACTTCGATCACGCGCGTCGCCAGCCCGCTGATCAGCTCGCGGTCGTGCGAAACGAAGATCAGCGTGCCCGTGAACTTGTCCAGCGCGATCTGCAGGGATTCGATCGACTCCATGTCCATGTGGTTGGTCGGCTCGTCCATGGCCAGCACGTTATGGCGGCCCAGCATCAACTTGCCCCAGATCATGCGGCCCTTCTCGCCGCCGGACAGCACCTTGACCGACTTCCGGATGTCGTCGGCCGAGAACAGCAGGCGGCCCAGCGTGCCGCGCAGCGAGGTCTCGTCGTCGCCGGCCTGCGTCCACTGGCTCATCCAGTCCATCACGTCGCGATTGTCCGGGAATTCCTCGTAGGTATCCTGCGGCATGTAGCCGACGTTGGCGTTCTCGGCCCACTTGACCGTGCCGCGGTCCACTTCCACGCCGCGCTGCACGCCGGTCTGCACCGCGCCGTTGAGCAGGCTGCGCAGCAGCGTGGTCTTGCCCGCGCCGTTTTCGCCGATGATCGCCACGCGCTCGCCGGCCTGGATCGCCAGCGACAGGCCGTCGATGATCTTGCGGTCGTAGGTCTTGGTGATGTTCTCCACTTCCACGGCCAGGTTGTGCAGCTTCTTCTCGAACTCGAAGCGGATGAACGGGTTCTGGCGCGACGACGGCTTGATGTCGTCGACCTTGATTTTCTCGATCTGCTTGGCGCGCGAGGTGGCTTGGCGGGCCTTGGACTTGTTGGCCGAGAAGCGGCGCACGAAGTCCTGCAGCTCGCTGATGCGCTCCTTGGCGCGCGCGTTGGCGGCGACCTGGCGCTCGCGGGCCTGCATCGACGCTTCCATGTAGTCGTCGTAGTTGCCCGGATAGACCTTGAGCGTGCCGTAGTCCATGTCGGCCATGTGGGTGCAGACCGAGTTCAGGAAGTGGCGATCGTGGGAGATGATGATCATGGTGGAGTTGCGCTCGTTGAGCACGGTCTCCAGCCAGCGGATCGTGTTGATGTCCAGGTTGTTGGTCGGTTCGTCCAGCAGCAGCACGTCCGGGTTCGAGAACAGTGCCTGCGCCAGCAGCACGCGCAGCTTCCAGCCAGGGGCGACGTCGCTCATCGTGCCCTGGTGCTGGCTGGTGGGGATGCCCACGCCCAGCAGCAGCTCGCCGGCGCGGGCCTCGGCGGTGTAGCCGTCGTATTCGGCGTACTTGGCCTCCAGCTCGGCGGCCTTCATGTAGTCTTCGTCGGTCGCTTCGGGGTTGGCGTAGATGGCGTCGCGCTCCTGCGCGGCGGCCCACATCTCGGTGTGGCCCATCATCACCACGTCCAGCACGCGCATGTCTTCATAGGCGAACTGGTCCTGGCGCAGCTTGCCCAGGCGCACGCCCGGCTCCAGCATGACGTTGCCCGACGACGGTTCCAGGTCGCCGCCCAGGATCTTCATGAAGGTGGACTTGCCGCAACCGTTCGCGCCGATCAGGCCGTAGCGGTTGCCCTCGCCGAATTTGACCGAGATATTCTCGAACAACGGCTTGGGGCCGAACTGCATGGTGATGTTTGCGGTAGAAAGCACGTCTTGAACCTTGTCTGGAGATTGTGGCGCCGCGGCGCTGGCCGCGGCTTGCCGGTTTTGCGCACGAGGCGCACCCCATGCCGCTCAGGGACGGGCCTTGCCGGAGATGCATCGCGCTGGCCCGGAGTCATCCGGCGGCCATGGCTGGCGATGCGGCACGGGCCGCGCCCGGTTCATGCGAGAACCCGGCAGGAAGTCAGGAAATAACCGTACATTCTATCATCCAGACGCATTCCTTGCACCCGGATGCGCGGCATCGGACGCTGCGGCCGGTCAGGCCAGTGGCGCCAGCACCGGATAGCCGGAAAACGCCATGTTGAAGCCATCCGCACGTGCGGCCAGCCGCACCTGGGCGCCGACCGGCAGCGTCAGCTTGCGCGCGCAGTGGCCGAACGGCAGCCCGGTCAGCACCGGCACCGGCAGTTGGTCGCCCAGGTAGGCCACCACTGCGTCCATGTCGTAGCCATTGTCGTAGTCGGTGACGCGGTAATTGGAGAAATCGCCCAGCACGATGGCGCGCTGCGCGCCCAGCACGCCGGCCTGCTGCAGCTGGATCAGCATGCGCTCCACCCGGTACGGCGGCTCGTTGATGTCTTCCAGGAACAGCACCCCGCCCTCCACCTGCGGCATGAAAGGCGTGCCCAGCAGGCTGCACAGCATGGCCAGGTTGCCGCCCCAGAGCGTGCCTTCCACGCTGCCTGAGAACGGTTGGCCGCCCGACTGCGGCGCCGCGACATCGACGCTGTACGCCGGGTTGCGCAGGATGCCTTCAAAATGCTCCCACATGAAGGGATCCACCACCTCGGCACCAAAATCCGCCAGCAGCATCGGCCCCGCAAAGGTGACGGCACCCGTCGCCGCCAGGTAGGCCAGCTGGAACGCGGTGAAGTCGCTGTGGCCGACGATGGGCGTGCCGCTGGCGCTGGCCTGCGCGGCGATGCGGGCAAAGTCGACTTGCGCCAGCAGCCGCGCGATGCCATAGCCGCCGCGCACCGCCAGCGTCAGCTCGTGCGGCGCGCCGGTGCCGATGGCGTGCAGGTCGGCCAGCCGCTCCGCATCCGTGCCGCCAAAGCGCAGGTAGCGCCGCGCCAGCACGTCGGGGTTGGTCATGTGGTAGCCATGATGCTTGAGCCAGGCACAGCCGCGTGCGGCGATGGCGACGTCGTGCGGATACCCGGACGAGGCGATCAGTCGGACTTCGGTATGCGGCGGCCTGCTGTTCGGCGTACTCATGCTTCGGTGTCGTTGTTCTTGTCGGGATCGGTGACAGGCGCGGCGGCGTCCTGCTGTGCCGCCTTCTGCGCGGCTTTCTGCGCCCGGCGGCGCGCGCCGAAGAAATCCTTCAGCATCTGGCCGCAGGTGTCGGCCAGCACCCCGCCGGCAATGGTGGTCTGGTGGTTGAGCTGCGCCTGCTCGAACAGGTTGAGCACGCTGCCGGCGGCGCCGGTCTTGGGGTCGGCTGCACCGAACACCACGTGGCGCAGCCGCGCGTGCAGGATCGCGCCGCTGCACATGACGCACGGTTCCAGCGTCACGTACAGCTCGCACTCAGGCATGCGGTAGTTGCCGATCACCTGGGCGGCGGCGCGCAGTGCCTGCATCTCGGCATGGGCGGACGGGTCCACCGAGCGGATCGGCAGGTTGTGGCCGCGCGCGATGATGGTGTCGTTCCAGACCACCACCGCGCCCACCGGCACCTCGCCGGCGGCTTCGGCCAGGCGGGCTTCTTCCAGCGCGGCGCGCATGTAGCGCGCATCACGCTCGGCAGCCTCGGCCGGGTCTTCAGGCAGGGCGCGCAGCGCGCGCAACGGCAGCGGTGGCGTCTCTGGCATCGTCCCCGCTCAGTCCTGCGCCGGCAGCACCGCGGGCGCGCTCACTTCCGCCCAGCAGTTGGGCGTTTCGAACAGCACCAGCCTGGTCAGCTGCAGGTGGTGGCCGAAGCAGTCCTTGAACACCGGCGCCAGGATGTCGAAGGCAACCTGGGCCAGGTTCTCGACCGTCGGGATCGCGTCCAGCACCACGGTCTTGTGCCCTTCCATCGATTGCAGGAAGTTCAGCAGCGCGGTATCGCCACGATAGATCAGGAAGGCATGGTCCCACTTGTTGACCAGGTGCTCGTTGGCGAGCGCCTTGATGTCGCCGAAGTCCAGGATCATGCCGTCATCCGACGCGCCCTCGCGGTGCAGGACCTCGCCCGACAGCGTCAGGTCCAGCCGGTAGCGGTGGCCGTGAATATTGCGGCACTGGCCGCAGTGGTTCGGGATGCGGTGGCCGGAGTCGAACTCCAGCCGGCGGGTAATGGAAACTTGTTTGCTCATGTGTACCGGCGCCGGTGCCGGCCGCCTGCGTTGGAACGGACACTGCGCGCGCGTCCGAAGCCTGTATTGTGTACGTTTTGCCGTCCGTTGGGCGACCTGTCGATACCGTGGATGCCGCGCCGCTCAGCGGATGCCCAGCAGCTTGTGGGTCTGCAGCGACAGCCGCCAGCGCGGATGGCGCTGGCAGAACGCCACCGCGGCGGCGGTATTTTCCCTCGCCAGCGGGCCATCCATGGCCTGCACCAGGAAATGGCGGAAATCAAGCTGCTCGTATGCGGCAAAGTCCTGGCCCTCCTGCGGGATCACGACTTTGAGCTCGTCACCACGCGTGACCACCAGTTCCGAGCCCATCTTGGGGCTGACGCAGACCCAGTCGATGCCCGGCGGCACGGCGATGGTGCCGTTGGTTTCGATCGCGATCTCGAAGCCCTGCGCATGCAGCGCGTCGATCAGCGGCGCGTCGAGCTGCAGCAGCGGCTCGCCCCCGGTACAGACCACCAGCGGCTGGCCGCCGCCGCCCTGCGGCCATTCCGACGCGACCACCGCGGCCAGCTCCTCGGCCGTGCGGTACTTGCCGCCGCGCGTGCCATCGGTGCCGACGAAATCCGTATCGCAGAACTGGCACACCGCGCTAGCGCGGTCGTCTTCGCGGCCGCTCCACAGGTTGCAGCCGGCAAAGCGGCAGAACACCGCGGCGCGGCCGGCGTTGGCGCCTTCGCCCTGCAGCGTATAGAAGATTTCCTTGACGGCGTAAGTCATGCGTGGGGGTCTCTCTGGGACCGTTTTTCGACCGTTAACGGGCATTCGGCCGCGCCCTTGGGCTGGCCGGGGTTTCAACAGGTATTGGGCAAAGGCCGGATAACAAGTATCACGGATCTGGGCTCGGGCTCCCAGATCGGCGCCCCATGGCTGGCAGCGCGGGCGGTGTGCACCGGGTTTTCCGTGCAGGGCTCCGGGCACTGCCGGAGGAACCGCCTGTGGCCTGTCGCAGGCTGCGTCCGGCCGGTCCGGACGTAATGCAAGTATACCAGAGGGGTCAGGGTTTTCGCTTAGAGGCTGGCGGGATGCGGTCCCGGCCGCCGGCCAGGCGCGCGGCAAATATCTTCTGCAGATCACCCGGTTTTGCTGCAAAGGGCCGCCATCGGCGCCCCGGTGCTGACCGCGCTGACCGGCGGCGGCCGCCCAAGCGGCTGTTCGACAATGAAAAAGCCGGGATCCGCGCCCGGCTTTTTCCTACTGGCCCCGCTCGGCTTCTTACTTCAGCCCCAGGTAGTCGCGCTTGCCGATCTGCACGCCCTTGTGGCGCAGGATGTCATAGGCGGTGGTCACGTGGAAATAGAAGTTGGGCAAGGCAAAGCCCAGCAGGTAGGACTTGCCGTCGAATGTCATCGGCCCCTGGCGCAGCTTCAGCTCGATCTCGCGCTGCTCGCTGCCTTCCAACTGTTCAGGCGTGATCTGCTCCAGGAACCCGATGGTGCGGGCGATGCGGTCCTGCAGTTCGGCAAAGGTGGTTTCGGTATCGGCGAACGAAGGCACCTCGATGCCTGCCAGCCGCGCGGCGCAGCCCTTGGAGGCGTCGCTGGCGCGCTGCACCTGTGCCGACAGCGCATCCATGTCGGCGATCAGGCGGGTCTGGATCAGGTCAGCCGGGTCCATGCCCTGCGCCTGGGCGTGGGCCGCGCCCTTGTCCAGGATCGCGGCGAGGTTGCCGAGCGCGCGGATGAACAAGGGAATCGAGACTTCGTACATCGAGAGTGCCATGGGGTCTCCTGTGCAGGCCTAGGTTGGAAATTCCTGTTGTCGGGGGCCGTCGGGCCGCACCGCTGCCGCGAGCATAGACCGGATCGGCATTTGCTGCCGGACTACCCCTGCGCGCACGCGGCAGGCGGCCGGATGTCGCGCAGCACCTTGCCAACCGAGGCCAGGAAGCGGCGCCCCGCCAATGGCAGCGGCGCAGGCTGGAATGGGTCGCCCAGATTTCCAGGCCGACCGCGGGCAACAGCGGCCGCACCGCCAGGGCCGCGCGCATGGCCGGCGGCTCACCCTCGCGTCGGCCCATATCGAGCAGCTGGACTGAACCATGTCCGCGCACAATGGCGAACAGGTGTGGGACGGCAGGGCGCGGCCAGGCCAGGTGCCGCGGCCGCAGACCTGAGGGGCTGCGGGAAAGATGGCGTGCCCGCAGCGGGCAACCGGCGACCGGCAACCTGAATTAACATATCCGGTCATCGTCCCCGCTATCTTGCGGCCTTGTGGCCGCGCCCCACATGAACGCGCCGCTCCCTCTTCGCACGGAATGCCCGCCCGGCGCCTGCATCTGCGGGCGCGAAGCCTTGCTGAGTGACCCCAACGCCGACCTGCGCGTGCTGCGGCTCACCCGGGCCGAAGAAAAGCGGCTGGTCGAACGGCTTGAGCGCCTGACCAGCCTGGCTGAATTGCAGCGCATGGAAAGCCTGATGCAGACCCAGCTGGGCATCGTGCTGACCATCACCCCCAGCGCGCGCGGCGTGCGCACGGTGCGCGGCATCAGCATCCAGGTGCAGGAGCAGCCCGGCCTGTGCCGCAAGATCCGCCAGTCGATCCCAGCCGCCATCCGCCGCAGCATGGAAGAGCATCCCGAGATCGCCTATGCGATCGTGGATGCGCATGACCTGCTGGGCGGCATCTGACCAGGCCCGCGGAGCCGTTCAAGCGTTGCTGTCCGCAAGGCGCATCGCGTGCTCGCGGATATCCACCGGCCATGCCTCGAGCCGCTGCGCAAAGCCCGCCACATCGCCCGCGAACAAGGCCCGCGTGGCTTCCTCGAAACCGGGCAAATCCCCCGCCATCGCCACCATGAAGTGGTAGGCCCGTTCGCTGGCGCGGCGGCTGCGGTCCTTGTCCGCGTGGTCCCGGCGCGCCTGCTCGACCAGCTTGCGCAGGGCCACCGATGCCCCGCCTGGCTGGGCGGCCAGCCATTGCCAATGGCGCGGCAGCAGCGTCACCTCGCGCGACACCACGCCAAGCTTCGGGCGCCCGCGGCCCCGGGGCTCGGCCACGTCCGCCGCTTCATCGTTGTCGCCGGCTGGCAGCCGCACGGATTCGAGCTGTGCGGCGCGCTCGGCCGTCCGCTCAAGTACGGCGGCCTCGGTCCCGCTCGTATCCAGGTCGATCGAGCGCCCGGTGCCGTCGTCGAAAACCAGCACGGGTCTGCCCGCGCCGGCTTCCAGCGCGCGCTTGAGCGCCAGCGCATTGGCTTGCAGCGAACCAGTGGCGATACGCCGGTGGCCGTCGAAGGTGGTGTAGCTGTGAAGCGTTGCGTTGGTCATGGGGATGCCCCTGGGAGACGATTCCCGAATATTACCCGGATAAAATCCGATGTCAATATCATCCGGGTATAAATAGACCGCCTACCAGGGTTCCAGCTTCCACCCGTCCGGCGTTGCCGCCAGGCGATGGGTCAGCCCCAGGCTGCCCATGAACACATCGTCGTGGGACACCACCACCAGTGCGCCCTGATAGCCGCGCAGCATCGTCTCCACCGCCTGCACGGACGGCAGGTCCAGGTGGTTGCTGGGTTCATCGAACAACAGCAGCTGTGCCGGCGGATCGGCATACAAGGTACAAGCCAGCGCGGCCTTCAGGCGCTCGCCGCCGCTGAGCAGGCCGCTGGGCGCGGTGACCTTCTGCGCATCGAGATCCAGCAGCGCCAGCCGCGTGCGCAATGCCGCCTCCCCGGCGGTGTGGTTGGCAGCCAGCATCTGTTCGATGGTTGAGCGCTGCGGCAGCAGGCCGGCCAGTTGCTGGTCGAGGTAGGCGCGCTCGGCATGCACCGCGCAGCGGCCGGCAAGCGGCTGCAACTGGCCGGCCAGCAGCTTGAGCAAGGTGGATTTGCCGCAGCCATTGGGGCCGACGACGCCCACGCGCTGCTGGCCCGTCAGCATCAGGCTGATGCGGCGCGTGGCGGCCGGCACGAACGGCAGGTCGACCTCGTCCAGTTCAGCCACGCGGCGTTGCGCGGCCTGACTGACAGGCAACGCGAGCAATACGATCGCGGCATCGCCCTCCACCTGTTGCGCGGCGTCGTGCACGCGCGCATCGAGCGCTTCGCGCGTGGCGGCCTGCTGCAGGCGCAGCCTGCCCGCCGAGGCCTGGCTGCGCTCCTTCTGCCGGCCCAGCAGGATGCTGGCCTGGTTGGCATCGCGCGCCTGCCGGTTGCCACGGGCCTGCCGCCGCTCCTGGCGTTCACGCTGCGCACGCAGCGACTGTTCTTCCCGCTTGCGTTCGAGCTTGCGCTGATCCAGCTGCTGCAGGGCGTTCTCGCGCTCCTGCGCCTTGCATTGCGCATAGAACGAATAGCCGCCGCCATAACTGCGCAGTCCGAGCGACGACAGCTCGACCATGCGCGCCATGCCCTCCAGCAACTGCCGGTCATGGCTGACCACCAGCAGGCCGCGCTGCCAGCGTTGCAGTTGCGCGATCAGCGCCAGCCGGTTCGGCCGGTCCAGATGATTGCTGGGTTCGTCGAGGATCAGGAAATCGGCATCCGACAGCAACGCACCGGTCAGTGCCACGCGCACGGCTTCGCCGCCGCTCAGGGTGCTCGCCGGGGTGTCCGCCTGCAGGTGGCCCAGGCCATTGCGCTCCAGTTCCTGCCGCAGCCGTTGCGGCATGTTCCAGTGCTCGCCGACGTCATCGAAGTCTTGCGCCGCGGTGCTGCCGGCCTCGATGCGCTGCAGCGCATCCAGCACCGATTGCACGCCAGCCAGCCCGGCCACCGACGTCTGCACGGCATGCGCGGCCTGCTGGGACAGGTAATGCACGCTGCCCGACCGCACGCAACGCCCCGCGGAGGGCTCCAGCTCCCCGCCCAGGATGCGTGCCAGCACGGACTTGCCGATACCGTTGCGCCCGACCAGGCCGGTGGGACGATCGTCGAATTGTTCGGACAGTTCAGAGAAGAGCGTCCGGCCGTCGGGCAGGACGTAGGAAACGCTTTCCAGCGTCAGCTTGGGATTTGACATGCGGGATTCCAGGGATGCCAGGAACTCCCCCTGCTTGGGGGCGGTGGAGACTGGCCGTCATGCAGACGGCGGCATCAATGGCGCATGGCTTGAATCCTCCGAGGATGGGGTTTGAATCGGCGAGGCATGGGCAAGCATGCCTGAACACGCCGCCCCGCCCTACTCTCTGACTCGATCCAGATTATAAGTTCACCGGATCGGTAGCCAGCAGGTGATTGGTGAACGCCGCCTTGGTCTCGCACCGCCACGTCGCCCACAGCTTGCAGCCGTTCGGGTTGTCCGTGCCCCGGTCCACCTCGATCGCAAGCCAGTTCCTGGCCGGCATCACGTACCGGTTGGATCCGGGAAAGAGCATCATTTCCGCGGACAGGTTGACATCAAGCGCCTGCTTCGACTGAGCGACGTTGTTCAGCACATGGAAGAACAGACGCTCCATGACCCCGACCAGCGAGGGATGCACCACGGCAGTACTGGTCAGCTGCTGTATCTGCGCCCAGTTGTCCTTCGGCCCCACATCTTTCCTGTAGGCGACACCCCAGGCCGCGACATGGACATCGCCAGAGATGATCGTGACCCGCAGCTGCTTCTGGCTGGCGGTCTTGAGCAAGGTCTCCACCAGGCGCTTCCTCTCGCCCTCGTGGTCGTCGTGGGTCCAGTGGTCCTTGAGGTCATCGGCACTGCTGTCGAGCACATGATCCTGGCCAAAGTTGTCCAGGAAGGCTTCGGCCAGCGACAGCTTGGGATGCACCACGGGCACGGAAGACATCAGCAGCAGGTGCTGGCAATTGATGCCGCCAGGGTTGGCGGCGTGGCCCAATTCGATCCCCGACAGCCACCGCTGCAGTGCGCCCCAGGTACCGGGTCCAAGCACCTGTTCCTGGGATCGTTCGGTCCTCAGGTCGGCAACGATCAGGCCGACTGGGCCAGCCGAATGCGCGAACGTGAACCCCGGCTGCTCGTCCAGCAACGGCAGCGCAAGCTTGTCGCCGGACAGCACCTGAGACCACTTGACCGGCTCGAACAATGGATCGTCAGACCGGACCCTGACGTCAGTGCGCGGCACCAGGTCGGGAAGCTGTTCGACACCATGCTGCATCTGGAAGACCCAGAAGGCCCGGCGCGCATGGAAGAACAGCCGCTGGAACAACGGACTGCGCTGCATCTCGGAGCTATAGGAACCCCAGCCGTCGAAGATGTCATGGTCATCCCACATCATCACCGTGGGGATCCGTGCCATGGCCTGGGCAGCATCGAGCGGCTTGTCTGCGCTACCCCATCCTGACCTTGCATGAGGCAGCCAGCGCGCGCTGTAGTGCTTGAAATAGTAGTCCTCGATTTCCTTCTCGAGGTCAGCGTCCACCGGGTACTGCAGCTGCTCCTCGCGCGTCAGCCCGATCCAGCGCTTCAGCAGCTTGAGGTCTTCCCAGATCGAATCGAAGTAGATCTGGTCGCCGCCCATCAGCATCAGATGGAAGCGCTGGTTGCCCTGGTCATGGGTACGCGCCTCGTGCCAGAGCTGCTCCTTGTCCAGCTCATAGCCTGCCGGACGGATGTCCTTGTCGTGGTTGCACAGCAAGTCCGCCCATACCGCATTCTCAGCCTTGACCAGCTTGCGCATGCCGCTCGGGTCGGAGAATCCGTTGCACGAAACATAGGCCATGCGCGGCGCGTAGCCCTTGCCGGGCACGGTAAAGTGCCACGCTTCCCCGACACCTTCGATGCTGTACGGTACCCGCCGTTCGTTCTTGCGCAGCTTGCAGGACAAGTCGTAGCGCAGATAGGTGTGGCCCGCATGCTGCAGCAGGATCACCGGCTTGCCGGCCTTGCGGCCCTCCACGGTGACCTGAGGAACCCTGGCTTGATCTTCGATGCCGATGAGCGCCGTCACCTTCCATGAGCCATCCGTTCCGAGGCCACGAAACGACAGCACGGGTCCGAGCAGTAGCTTGCTCATTGCGATGGTCTCCCTTTGGTCACCTTTTGTTGTTCGCCCGCGGGCTGCACTGGCGCGATCGCCGCGCAAAGCCCGGCGCCGGCAATGGGACGCCGGCCATGCCGGGGACATAAGGTGAACGAAGAGAGAATGCGCGTCAAGCGCCACCTGCTGATTACGCAAGGGTCGGCGCTTCAGACACCCCGCCCTGTGAGCCGCGCCAACGTCTGTTCCAGCTCGCGACGATCCGCCTGCCGCCTGGCTGCCGAGCGCTGGGCCAGGTTATGCAAGTTGCGCCGTACGCCCGGCAACTCACCTGCGTGAGGAAACCCGATGAGCCCGAAGTCCGCCATGTCAGCCACCATGACCAAAGTCAAGCAGCACCTTGCAGCATTCGCCCGGATTGCCCTCGGCCAGTGCAAAGGCGCCGACAACATCGCGAAAATCGACGTGGTGCGTGACAATTTGCCCGGGATTGACCAGGTCTTTCGCGATCCAGTCAATCACCGTCGGGAACATCGCGCAGTTAAGCCGCGAGGCATACAGCGTCAATTCCTTCTTGGTGAGTTCCTGTTGCAGGATCGCCGATGGCGTCGGCGAAAAGCCCAATACCCCGATACGCCCGGCCGGTGCCGCAATGCGCACGGCCTCCTCCAGGATGGCCGGATGGCATACGGCATCGAAGATCAGTGTCGGACCGCCTTCCACGCCTCGCGCCGCCAGCGCCTGTTCGATGGGTTCGCGCGCGGTGTTGATGACCTCGTCCTCTCCGGCACCGCATTGCCGCGCGAGCGCGAGGCGCTCGTCGAGGTGATCCGTGATGTAGGCGCGGAGGCCATGGACGCGCTTGAGGACCTGCATCAGGTTGAGGCCGACCGGCCCCGCGCCATAGATCAATGCCACATCCTGCGCAAGCACGCCGGTGCGGTGCGTGACATTGGCCGCCACCGCGAACGGCTCGATCACCGAAGCGCTGGCTTCGGGCATGCCGTCCGGAATCACATAGGCATTGCGGGCCGGCACGCAGGCGTACTCGCTGAAGCCGCCGTCGCGGTGCACCCCGATCACCTGGAGCCGGCTACACACGTTCTGGCGGCCGATCCGGCATGCATGGCATTGTCCGCAGCTGATGACCGGATCCGCCACCACGCGCTGGCCGATGCGCGACGCATCAACCCCGGCACCCACGGCATCGATGGTGCCGACGAACTCGTGGCCGATGACGCGCGGATACGCCACGAACGGATTGTGACCGCGGAAGATATGCAGGTCGGAACCGCAGATGCCGGCATAGCGCACGCGTACGCGCACCTCGCCGGCAGCGGGCTCCGGCATTGGCCGCTCGCACACGGCCATGCTGTTGGGTTCTTCGACAACAATGCTGAGCATCGGAAACTCCGGCTACCAGTGCCACATCGAGCCATCCGCCAGCCGCGCAACCGGCAGGTAGGCACGTTCGTAGGGATACTTTGCGGCCAGTGCTTCGTCGATATCGACACCAAGGCCCGGCACCTCGTCCATGACCAGGTAGCCGTCTTCGAAGCGGTAGTTGTGGGGAAAGACCGCATCAGTCAGTTCGCTGTGCGGCATCAGCTCCTGGATGCCGAAGTTGGGCGCCCACAGGCCGAAGTTGACCGCGGCCGCCATGCACACCGGCGACAGGTCGGTCGCCCCATGGAACCCAGTCCGCACCTGGTACATGGCTGCGAAGTCCGCGATGCGCCGCACATGGGTAATGCCGCCCGCATGCACGATGGTGGCGCGGATGTAGTCGACCAGTTGCTCGCTGATCAGCGTCTTGCAGTCCCAGACCGAGTTGAAGACTTCCCCCACCGCCAGCGGCGTCGTGGTGTGCTGGCGGATCAGCCGGAACGCCTCCTGGTTCTCTGCCGGCGTGGCGTCTTCCAGCCAGAACAGGCTGAAGGGCTCAAGTTCCTTGCCGAGCCGCGCGGCCTCGATCGGCGTCAGGCGATGGTGGGCGTCGTGCAGCAGGTGGGGCCCGAAACCCACGGCATCGCGCACCTTGCGGAACAGTTCGGGCGTATGGCGCAGGTAGAGCGATGTATCCCAGGGCTCTTCCGGCGGCAGGCCTTTCTCGGCAGGCTCGTAATGGCCGCCACCCTTGCCCACGCCATACACCTTGCCCAGGCCGGGCACGCCGGACTGCACGCGGATGGCCTTGTAGCCCTGCTCCACATGACGCTGCACGGCCTCCACGGCCTCGGCGTGGTCGCGTCCGTTGGCGTGGCCATACACCATCAGCCCTTGCCGGCTTCTGCCGCCCAGCAACTGGTACACCGGCATGCCGGCCAACTTGCCCTTGATATCCCACAAGGCCATGTCGATGGCGGCGATGGCGGTCATCGTGACCGGGCCGCGGCGCCAGTAGGCCCCCCGATACAGGTATTGCCAGATGTCTTCGATGTTGCGGGGATCGCGCCCGATCAGGCACGGGATCACGTGCTCGTCCAGATAGGCCTGGACCGCCAGTTCCCGTCCGTTGAGCGTGGCATCGCCCAGGCCATGGACGCCTTCATCCGTCATCACCTTGACGGTGACAAAGTTGCGTCCCGGACAGGTGACAATGGTCTGTACAGATTCGATCTTCAAGTCGCGTTCCCCCGCGAGGTCAGTCAGTGAAATAGCTCTCCGGCGCCTGCTTGTGCAACGCCTGGAGATGCTCGGTGATGTGGTTGATGTGCGCAGCGACGCTGGCCCCGAGGCCCGCGACATCGCGCGCCGCCATCTGCGCCAGCATCTGCTCGTGCTCCTGCAGCGCGCGGCTGGCGTGGTCGGCCACCCGGCCCAGCAGCAGCCAGCGCACCCGGTCGAAATGCCGCTTGATGGGCTCGAGCATGGCCCACACGTTGTGCCTGCCCGCAAACTCGAACAGCCTGCGGTGCATCAGTTCATCCAGCTCCGAGAACAAATCGGTCTGGTTGCTGGCGACGGCGGCGCGCTGGCGCTCGACGATGCTGCCGAATTCCGCCAGTTGCTCGCTCGTGATGGACAGCGCCAGTTGCACGTGATTGGCGCACTCCAGCGTGCAGCGCACGAAGCGCCCCTCTTCGATCAGCGAAGTGCGCACCGGCGCGACGATGGTGCCGACCTGCCGGTAGATCTGCACCAGCTGCTCGTCGGCCAGCATGGCCAGCGCTTCACGCACCGGCGTGCGGCTGACTTCGATCGCCTGGGAGATCGCCGCCTCCGACAGCGCCATGCGCGGGGGCAGCGTGCCGCGCACGATGGCTCGCTGCAGCATCGCATGGACCTGGGCGGTGTAGGAACGGTCCTTTTCCAGCTGGAATCCAGCCAGTGCACGGGCCAGGACCTCTTCGGCATTGAAGGCTTCCTGGGAATTTTCGCGAACAAGCGAGATACGGGAGGCGCGCATTTGGGGTCGGTTATTTGTGTGTTACTGCCATGGTAGCACGTCGACGTTTTCCCCATGGTTCGGCGTAAACCCGCATGGATTCGCCAATTACTCGACGCTACAGTGCACAAAACCGCCGCACTACCATGGCAGTAAACATAGAAATGTGATCCTTTGTCGATATGCAGCCCATTTCCGCCACGGCAGCACGCCATCAGCGCCTCTCACAAGAAGCCCTTCTCAAGGTGCGTGCCGGGGTCGAGCGTCCTCGCTACGATCGCTCCGGCCTGGGCCGGGGCATCGTGCATCTGGGTCTGGGTGCATTCCACCGCGCCCACCAGGCGCTGTACACCGAAGCCGCCCTGGCGCAGGGCGATACCCGGTGGGGAATCATCGGCGTCAGCTTGCGCAGCCCCGCCACGGGCAACACGCTGCAAGCCCAGGACCATCTCTATTCGGTCACCGAGCGCCATGGCGATGCCAGCCACACACGGATCGTCGGTGCCGTGGTTGCATCGCTGTATGCGCCGCAGGCCCTGCAGCAGGTGATCGACGCCATCGCTGACCCGGCCGTCACCGTCGTCACCAGCACCGTGACCGAGAAAGGCTACAGCCAGCATCCGTCCACGACCGGGCTCGACCTCGGCGATGAAGACATCCGCCACGACCTGGCCAACCCGGAGCGCCCCCGCAGCACCCTCGGCATCCTTGCGGCGGGCATACGCCGCCGGCCGCGCGGCGCCCCGCTCAGCGTGGTGTGCTGCGACAACATGGCGGGCAACGGCGACACCTTGCGTCGGCTGCTTGCACAGTTCGCGGCGCTGTCCGATCCAGACCTGGCACGGCGCATCGAGGACGAGATCGCACTGCCCAATTCGATGGTCGACCGGATCGTGCCGGCCGCCAGCACAGCATCGCTCGACCTGGCCAGCCGGCTGCTCGGCGTGCGCGACGAAGCCGCCGTCGTGTGCGAGCCCTTCACGCAATGGGTCATTGAAGACCGTTTTGCGGGGCCACGGCCCGCATGGGAAGCCGGTGGCGCGCTGCTGACGACCGATGTCCGGCCTTACCAGGCGATGAAGCTGCGCCTGCTCAACGGCACCCATTCGGCAATGGCCTATGCCGGTCAGCTTGGAGGATTTGCCAGCATCGCAGACGTCATGGCGAATCCCGCTGCCGCCGCATTCGCGCGGGGCGTGATGCAAGACTTGCGCGCCACCGTTGCGGCGCCGCCAGGCTATGACGTCGACCGCTACTGTCGCGACCTGCTGCATCGCTTCGAGAATACCGCCCTCGCCCACCTGACCGCGCAGATCGCGACGGATGGCACGCAGAAGATCCCCGTGCGCTGGCTGCCCGCCTTGCGCGAAAGCTGCAGCGCGGGCGTCGAACGGCAATTCCTTGAGCGTGCGCTGGCGATGTGGCTGCATTACCTGCGAACCGGCCGCAGCGACCACGGCGAGGTACTTGCGATCAGCGACCCCGGCGCCGCCGCATTGGCCGAGCGCCTGCGCAGCGCAGGCTGCGACGCCGATGCCGTGCGCCAGGCGCTCGGCCATGCCGCCGTCTTTGGCACCACGCCGTGGCCTGCGCCCCTTGCCGCCCGCCTTGCCGCTTACCTGGCGGTACTGGCAAACCGCGGCGCGGCGGCATTGCTGTCCATGCCGCCGCGCCAATAAGGCGCCAGATCTTTCGATACAGGAGCACACATCACCATGACCTTCTCCCTGACACGCCGCCAGTTCGGCGCCTTGGCCGCCGGCAGTCTCGCGCTCGCATTGCCGGTACGTCACGGCTTTGCCCAGGGCGCCAGCATCCGGCTCAAATACGGCACGGCGTTTCCTGCGGACCACCCGGGCACACTGCGCATCAAGGAAGCGGCAGAGGCCATCCGCAAGGACACCAGCGGCAAGGTGGATCTCCAGGTGTATCCCGCCAGCCAGTTGGGCAGCGAGCCCGACATGATCTCGCAGACCCGCGCCGGAGCCATGGATTTCATGTCCACTGCCGGCACCAACCTGCAGACGCTGGTGCCGACCGCCGGCATCAACGGCGTCGCCTTTGCCTTCAAGGACTACGCCACGGTCTGGGCGGCCATGGATGGCGACGTCGGGGCGCACGTGCGGGCAGCGCTGGGCAAGGTCAACCTGCACGTGTTCGACAAGTGCCTGGACAACGGCTACCGCAATATCACCTCGGCCAGCCGGCCGGTTCAGACCCCTGCGGACCTGAAGGGCTTCAAGATCCGCGTGCCCGGCATCCCGCTCTGGATCTCGATGTTCAAGGCGCTTGGCGCCTCGCCGACCGCCATTCCGTTCGGCGAGCTCTACTCCGCGCTGCAGACGCGAGTGGTGGACGGCCAGGAAAACCCGCTCGCCCTGATCCGCAGCGCCAAGCTCTATGAAGTCCAGAAGTTCTGCTCGCTCACCGCGCATACCTGGGATGGCCACTTCATCTTCGGCAACGCCAGGAAATTCCAGGCGCTGCCGAAGGAAGTGCAGGCGACCATCGCCACCCATTTCAACAGCGCGGCGCTGCGCCAGCGTGAAGACATCGCCAGGCTGAATGTCGATGCGCAGGCGGAACTGGGCAAGCTGGGCATCACGCTGAACCGGCCCGATCCCACGCCTTTCCGCCAGTTGCTGCAAAGCGCCGGCTTCTACACCGAGTGGAAGAAGAAGTACGGCGACGAAGCCTGGGCCAGGCTCGAGAAATACGCGGGCCGCCTGGCCTGACGCCATACCACCACACTGAACGAGAAGCCGCGCCTCAGCGCGTGCCGCATGGAGACACGACGATGGAGCACACTGCCGAAACCTTCGCTGCCGCACCGCAGGAACCAGGCGCCGCCCTTGCCTTCTGGGGCCGCGCCATGCGCTGGGTCGTGGAGATTCCGGCCGCGCTGATCGTGCTTGCCGAGATCGCCATCCTGGGCGGTGGTGCGTTCGCGCGCTATGTCCTGCATGCGCCCATCCCCTGGACCGATGAACTGGCCAGCATGCTGTTCCTCTGGCTGGCAATGCTGGGCGCCATCATTGCGCTGCAGCGCAGCGCGCACATGCAGCTGACCACCTTCATCAAGGACCTGGCACCGGCCAGGCGCGCGTGGCTCGATGCCTTCGGCATGTGGCTGGTAGTGGCGTTCCTGCTGATGCTGGTCTGGCCGGCCTACGAGCACCTGAGTGAACACATCGAGGTCTCGTCGCCAACGCTGGAGATCAGTGAAGGCTATCGCTCCGCGGCGGTGCTCGCCGGCGCGCTGTTGATGCTGGCGACGGCCGTCATCCGGCTGGTCGCGCAGGCCGACTGGAAGCGGGTTCTCGTCAGCGGCGTGGCGGTGGGCGTGATCGGGGCAATATTGTGGGCCTTGTCCCCGGTGCTGGCAGAACTCGGCAACATCAACCTGGTGATCTTCTTCCTGCTGATGCTGGTGGCATGCGTCGCCATTGGCGTGCCGATCGCCTTTGCCTTCGGCCTGGCCACCATGTGCTACCTGGCCTTCACCACCACGACCCCGCTGTCGATCGTCCCGAACCGCATGCAGGAAGGCATGTCGCACCTGATCCTGCTCGCCGTGCCGCTCTTTGTCTTCCTGGGCGCGTTGATCGAGATGACCGGACTGGCGCGCGCAATGATCAGCTTCCTCGCCAACCTGATCGGGCATGTACGCGGCGGCCTGCAGTACGTGCTGCTCGGCGCCATGTATATCGTGTCCGGCATCTCCGGCGCAAAGGCAGCCGACATGGCCGCGGTCGCGCCCGCGCTGTTCCCGGAAATGAAGCAGCGCGGCGCCAGGGACGGCGACCTGATCGGATTGTTGTCGGCGTCCGGCGCGATGTCCGAAACGATCCCGCCCAGCATCGTGCTGATCACGGTGGGATCGGTCACCGGCGTGTCGATCACCTCGCTCTTCATCGGCGGCCTGATGCCGGCGGCGGTGGGCCTGGTCATGATGGCCTGCGTGGTCTGGTTCCAGGCGCGCAAGGAAGACATGAGCACGGTGGTACGCCCTACGCGCGCCGTGATCGTGAAATCGCTGCTGGTGGCCCTGCCGGCCCTGGCCTTGCCCGTGATCATCCGCACCGCGGTAGTGGAAGGCGTGGCCACCGCGACCGAAGTGTCCACCATCGGCATCTTCTACGCAGTGCTCGCCGGCATCTTCGTCTACCGGCGCTTCCACTGGCGCAGCATCTACCCGATGCTGGTCGATACCGCTGCGCTGTCCGGCGCGATCCTGCTGATCGTCGGCTGCGCCACCACCATGGCGTGGGCACTGACGCAATCGGGCTTTGCCGACGACCTGGTGAAGATCATGTCCGCCGTGCCGGGCGGCAAGACCGGATTCCTGCTGGTGTCGGCGCTGGCATTCGTCCTGCTCGGCAGCCTGCTTGAAGGCATCCCGGCCATCGTGCTGTTCGGCCCGCTGCTGTTCCCGATCGCAAAGATCGTCGGCGTGCATGAAGTCCACTACGCCATGGTGGTGATCTTCGCCATGGGCCTGGGCCTGTTTGCGCCACCGTTCGGCGTCGGCTTCTACGCGGCTTGCGCCATCGGGCGGGTTTCGCCTGACGTGGCCATGCCGCGGGTCTGGCCGCACATGGCGGCGCTGCTGGTGGCCTTGCTGCTGCTGACGCTGGTGCCTTGGTTCTCGATCGGGTTCCTGTGAATGCAGTCTTTCGTGCACCCCTCGATGTCTGCCTGAAAATTCGTGTCGTCCCTTCCGGTTAGCCGATACCGGACCGCTGTCAGGTTTGGGCGCCGTCCGCGCCTCCAGCGCATGCCTGCATATAGCAGAACACCATCGCCGCGCGCGAACGGACGCCGAGTTTGCAGTAGATCGTCTTGAGATACGAGCGGACGGTAAATTCGCTGATATGAAGCCGGCCCGCGATCTGCTTAGTCAAATAGCCCATGCAGACGAGTTGCACGATCTGCAGTTCGCGCACGGTCAACACGCTTCGCACATCGGGGACGGCGGGACGCGGCTCGCCGGCCGGCAGCGGCGCGGCCGCCGGCACGGCCACCGGATCAGCGATCAGGGCGTAATAGTTCCCCTCGAACTCGAACTGGGTAATCTCGCCTTCCCCGTACGCCCCCCCGCGTGGCGCACGCAGGCCGCCTACCTGCAGCAACCGACATCGCCGGCCGCCCAGTTCGACCTCGCAGACCTCTCTCCCCCAACTGCCCGACCGGATTGCCGCCGCCCCGTACCCGGCCGTGGGCAAATCCCCTAATGCGCTGTACGGTGCCAGCAGCGCGCCCCGGCGGAATCTGTGAAGCATGGTTTTTCCTTCTTGTCGTTCCGCCTGGCAACACGACGACGAGCGAACGGCACGCCGGATGCCCGCATGACGGCACAGCTCAACTGCCGGCTTCGAGTCCGCATTCGTATCCATGCGCGCTGACAAGCTGCGTTCCCTGAGTCATGCTGCAGTGCCCCCGCTGCACTTTTCCCTGACACAGGCCGCTCGAAACTTCTTTGTTTTGGCATATGGCCGGTGACTTTGCAAGGAAAAAGCGAGAGCGCAAGCAGGCTACCCCATTCCGGCTACGGCAAGTCGGCACGCCCCGCCTTGCGGGCCCGTTGTGCCGTACCCCGATGCGCCGGTCCTGTCGCGCCCGGCCGGTCGCGCGAATCCCGCCGTGCCAGAGGCATCGGGCGATGCGGCGGGCACCTCGCCGCATCTAGAGTGGCCATGACAGCGGCATGACACACGGCCGCGTGGAGGCATGCGATGAGCGACCAATTCGACAATGACCTGATGGAAGACCTCGGCGTGGACGAATACGCCAGTAGCACGGACTACGGCGACACGGCCGACGACGCCGCCGATCATGCCGGGCTGCAATCGGGCTTCGCGCGGACCGCGTCCCCGTTTGACCAGGACGGGGGCGACGATGCTTTCACGGACGAGACAGATTCGGCCGATATGGCGGCCGCGCAAGACACCGACATCGGCGACCACATCGACCAGATGGCCGTATGGAACGCCTTCGAGGAAGAAGTAGCCGACGGCCTCGACGCCGCCGACGACGACGAATTTCTCGGCCGCCTGCTGGGCGGCCTCGGCCGCGCGGCCGGGGTGATAAGCCGCCAGGCCGGACGCATGCAGGGCGTCGCACGAAGGGCGGGCCGCGTGGCGGGACAGGTGGGCCGGGTGGCGCAGGCTGCTTCCCCCACCGCCAACGCGGCGGCCGCCCTTGCGCGCATGCTGGGCACGCCGAACCTTGCGCGCGGCCTGCAAACCGCTGGCCGCCTTGCCGGGGACGTCAGCCACGCGGCGCGCCAGGCGCGCCGGCAGGCGGGCGCCTTCGGCACCCTTGGCGGCGGCACGCAGGACATGCTCGCGCAGATCAGCCAACTGCTCGCCTCGCAGGCCAGCGCGAGCCAAGGCATGGACGCGATGATCGATCTCTATGCCAACGACGGCATCGACGAGGCCCTGCCCGCAGCGGTGGCGCTCGCCACGCGCGCCGCCGCGCGCGGACTCGGCCTGTCAAATGTGGCGCAACTATCGGCCGCGGGCCGGCGGCAACTCGTGCGCGGCGTCGCCAGCGCGGCACGCGAACTGGTGCGCGCAGGCGGACCCGGGGCCACACGCGCCCTGGCACCGCTGGCGCGCGCCGCCACCCGCGTCGCACGCCAACGCCAGCAACCGCCGAACCAGGCCGCACGGGCGCTGCGCCGTGGGCTGCCCCAGGCCGCGCGCCGCGTCGTCGCCAATCCCCGCATGCTCGATCGCCTGGCGCAACCCGCTCCCCCTGCGCCGATGGCCCGCCCCACAGGCATCGGCCGCGGCGTGCGCACCATCCGGCAGAGAAGAGCCCGGACCTTCCACTTCGGCGGACCTGTGACGCTGACGGTCGCACCCCGCTGAGCCAATCAACTTGATCCGCACACCAAGGAGCACACCATGGACCGATTCGAGGCCGATGTAATGGACGAGCTGATGGATGAAGCCGCCGAGGGCCCCACTCGAGGCAGCGCGATGGACCTGATGCACGACGACGGGTACGACGAATCCGACGAGGGCAACGACAGCTACGACGAATGGGATGAAGGCGAGGACAACTTCGTCGGCCGCGTGCTCGCAGGCGGCGCGACCCAGTATGACGAAGGCGAGGACGAGGGCGATACCTACGAGGACGTGGACGGCATCGACTCCGTCGACGAATACGAGGCCGCCTACGACGAACTGGACGGCATGGAGGACGCCGTGGCCGATGCCATGGAAGCCGGTGACGCCGACGAGTTCTTCCGCCGCCTGCGGCGCATGGCGAGCGGCGCGGTCAATGTCGCGCGCCGCGTGGGGCAAGGCATTGGGCAGGCCGCGCGTGTGGTGGGACCGATCGCCAGCATGATTCCTCTTCCACAAGCGCAGCTGATCGGGCGCATCGCCAATGTGGCCGGGCGCATGCTCGCCGACGGCGCCGACGAGTATGAGACCTTCGACGAACTGGTGGATGGACTCGACGAGGATGCGATCGACGCCGCCGCGCCGGTGCTGGCCGGCATGGTGCTCCGCCGCGCCCTCCCCTCGGTCGCGCGCGCCGCGCCCGCCGTGCGTCGCGCCGCGGTGCGCGGCGTGGCCCAGGCGGTGCGAACGGCCACCCGCACCAGCGGCGCCCCCGCGGCACGCGCGGTTGCACGCGCGGTGCGCGCCACGCAACGCACAGTGCAGGCGCGCCAGTTGCCGCCGCGCGCCGCTGTGCGTACCGCCACCCGCACCGCGCAAGCCGTGGCACGGCGACCCCAGGCGGCGCGCCAGCTGTCGCAGCCGCTGGTGCCTGCGGCGCGCCGGGCCACGCCGCGCGGCCGCGGCGCGCAGGCCGCCGCGCGCACGATAGCGCCGTTAGCGCGCCGTGTCGCGGCAACCGGCCCGCGCGCCCAGTCCCGCAACTATGGCGGCCATGGCGTCGGCTGCCCACACTGCGGCGGCCGTCGCATGCATGTGCGCGGGCCGGTGACCATCATCGTCCGTGGCGCATGAATCGTCGCCAGTGACACCGATCGGAACGGGGGCCGGCCATGAACCTGCAGCGATTCCTGAGCGCAAAGATTCGCGGCCTGTCCGCGCGCCTGTCGCGGCTGGCCCGGGTCGACAACGCCTTTGTCGGACTGCGCCCGCAAGACATGCCCCATGCGCCTTCGCAGCAACATTTCGACACGGCCAACGCGCGGCTGGCCCAGGCCGAGCAACGCATCCGCGCGCGCTTCGATCAGATGCTGCCGGACTGGCAGCAGAGGCCTGCGCAACGGGTGTTGATCGAGGTGGCGCTGGTCGAGCGCGAACTTGACCGCGCGCGGCGGCTGTTCGGCATGTTCTACGAAGTGTTCGCGCAGCGGGGCACGAGCTTCGGCCCGTCGCTCGCCGCGCACGACGTCATCGCCGAAGACTGCTACCGCGCCGTTCGACGCGCCGCGCCGCGCGTCTTCGATGGCCCGCTGCTCAAGCCGGTCTGCTACATGGAGCACGGCTATTCTCCCGCGACGATGCGCCGTGGCGTGGCGCTGTCGCGGCTGCTCGGCGAGACCAATCCCTTTCCGCTGATCCGCATACCCTGGGACCGAGACCAGCCATGGCAATCGGTCTTCCTGCATGAAGTCGCACACAACCTGCAGGCCGACCTCGGCATCTGGAGGGAGAACCGCCAGGCCGTACTCAGGCGCACCATGGGCAAGACGCGCGATCCCTTTCTCGCCACCGTCTACGGCCGCTGGCACAAGGAGATCTTCGCGGACCTCGCGGCCATCCTGCTCGGTGGCCCGGCGGCGGCCTGGGGCATGGCGGATTTCCTCGCGCACCCCCAGCCGCGCACCATGACCTACCGGCCCGGCGGCGCGCATCCCACCGCCTACCTGCGTGTCTACCTGCTGGCCGAAATGCTACGCCGGCTCGGCTTCACGCGCGACGCCGCACGGCTGTTACGGGTTTGGCAAAACCTGTACCAGCCCTCCGCCGGGCACCGCATACCCGCCGCGCTGATGCAGAGCGTGCCGCGCATCGTCCCGGACGTCGTCGACGAGATTGCGTTCCAGACGCGCCGCAACCTCGCCCAGCGCGCCCTGGCCGACATCATTCCCTTCTCGCGTGACGACGAGGCGGCCATTCGCGAAGGCGCGCGGCTGCTTGCGTCCGAACGTGAAACCGGACTGCCTCCCCGCCACCTCGTGAGCGCCGCGCACTACGCGATAGTGGACGGGCGCATCCCGCCGAGGCGCCTCGCGCACTGCGTGATCGGCCAGCTGAGCGCGCGCATGGCCTCGCGACGCCCGCGCGCAGCGCCGTACGAGCCGCAACCTGCGCTATTGCACCTGGTGTCGTAGGCGCGCACGACAACACGCATCACGCCGTTCAACGCAACAGAGGATCACCATGGCCTATCCCGCGATTCCCCAACCGGTTCCGTCCGGCTCCGACGGCAAACCCACGAGCATCGGAAACAGCCAGCGACTCGCCTTCGATACCCTGCTGCGGCGCGAACTGAAGATCGGAGATCCCAACGACGCCCAGCAGATCGCGAGAGCATTGCTGGACCGTTACCAGTCCGACGCGCGCGCGCAGGGTATCGGCGGCGAGGCTCAGGGACTGCCGTTCCTGAATACCGCGGCTCCACGGCCCTCGGCCATCGCTGCGCCGGAGGCGACCGCGACCAATCTGGATCTGGATCAGGCCCGGGCGGATGTGGAGCAGGATCTGCAGCAACTGATCGCGAGCAACCTGACCAAGGACATCCGGCCAGAGCTGGAGGGGTGGCATCAGACCCTGTCCCTCACCATCGACGATGGCGTCGCGGCGGCACGCCAGTCCCTCGACCCCTACAGCCGCGACCGGGCTTTCGCCGCACGGCGGCGCCTGGGCGAATATGCCAGGCTGGCGCGGATGGTGGGCGCGCTGTCCACCGAGCTGAACGAAAGCTATCGCAATCTCGGGCAGAGCCTCGACGAAGTGGCTGCGGTGCTTCTGGTGTTGATGGGCGAGGCGCTCGCCAATACAGGCTTCCAGGGCGGGCGCACATTACTGCGCGTGCCCTACTCTGAACTGCAGGCGCGGCGCGACCAGGTGCTGGTGTGCCTGCGCAATATGTCGGGCGTGGCCCAGGAATCGCTGGACCAGAACACGATGCCGCGAGGCCTGGCCGCCTATCGCGGCCTGCACGCCAGTCTCGAAGCGCATGGCCAGTCGGACCTGCGGGCACTGCTCCACGAAGCCGACCTTTCCCGTGCGATGGACGAAATGATCCAGCTGTGTGCGGGAGGCTCGAGCGACGGGCTGCGCCGGGTCGGCGCGACCGCATGGAACATGCTCGGGCGGTTCTCGCGCTTCGTGCAGGTGACGCTGCACCTGCCGGTCCGCGACGCGCCACCGCTGCTGGCGTTCCAGGACGCCCTGCAGTTGTTCGTGGACGGCTTCCAGGCTTCCGGCGGCCTGCGCCTCCTGCGCATTGCGCGTCCCAGCGTACTGATGTATGGCCTTTACGGAGGGAGCGGCACCACCTTTGCCGAGCAGCGCCTGATGAATCTGGTCAGTCTGCGCGGCAGATTTGCTTCGACCATCGACTGTGTCACCCGTTGCGACTGCGACCCCGATACGCTCAAGCTGCAGGTCCTGCTTGACCGCGTCCTGCACGATCTCGACCGCGCAATCGATCTCTACGCCAAGGGCACCGAAGAGTTTGGCATGCCGGAACAGCGTGCCGCCGCCCACGCCATCTTTGCGCTGGCGCTGCGTTACCCCAATGTCTGGCTCGATGCCGCTGCACCGATGAAGGACATCACCAATCCCGACAACCCGACGGGCGCAATGCTGTCGGAAATGGCCGCACTGCTGATCCCGGCAGGGGTCAGCTTCGCCGCCCTGCAGGATCCGGTCATCCCCGCGCCCCAATGGGGTGTATGGGACAAGCACACCATTGATCACTTCGATCTGACAGGGCCGGCAGGACCAACACCGCTCGCCTGGCTGATGCATGGCGAGCTTGTGCTCCAGCTGCAGGCCGAGCGCGCACTGCGGCCCATCGTCGAACAGATGACATCCGGCTGCATTCCGGCCTCGGATGTGCTTGCAGATGCGACGCTCGCCCCCGTCTATCACAGTCCGCCACATATGGGGACCTTTGGCAATATCGGAATGCTGCCGGGATACCAGCGCGGCGCGTTGATGATGATCGAGCAGCGCGTGCCCGAGTGGCACCGGCGCAACCGCGACTATCGCGAGCACGCCCCGCAGATTCCGCCGCATCCGGACGGCTCGATCGATCGTATCGCGCACGAGTTGGGGGAACGGAATCGCCGGCGACTCCTTACGCCGGGCACGTCCGCCGTGCCGCCCGCCGCTGCCCCCGCCCCTCTCACTCCCGGTGCGGCTGATGCCTTCGACGGCGCCGAAGGTACTGGCGCCGACGGTACCGGAGCGGGCCCTGCGGGTCCCGACGGCGGCCCTGCCAAGGCCTGACCCCCGACGACGGAGCGCATCATGAACTTCCAGACCACCGAAACCATTCAGCGCCTGTGGGAGACCTTTCTGCAGGAGCAGCTGGCCAGCCTGCCGCCCGACCAGCGCGACGCCTTCGCGTCGCAGTTCGAGCAGCGTTACTCTGAACTGTTGTCCAAACCCAATGGCAGCGGGGAGGAGGGCTTCTTCGATCTGCTCGGCCTCGGTCCGCAGGGGGCAGTCGGCTTCGAGAAGATCGGCTATCCCTATGTACAGCCTGACTTCGACGATTCAATCATCCCGAGCCAGTTGCATGCGGCTGCCGAGCTGTACTTTATCTATCAGCACGAGCGCATGAAGATCTTTGAGGTGGTGGAGACCCTGCTGCGCTTGTTCCGCCTGGGGAAGATGCGCATCCAGCGCGGCCCCGGCGCGCGCGGACTCTATCTGCTCGAAAAATGGCGGCCACTGCGCTACACCCGGCAGGACCGCATGGTGGCCTATCGGCGCGCCTTCAACTATGGCACCGCGCAGGCCCCGGCCGGCGCAGTGGTCAACCGCAATTTCCATCGCCAGATGGTCGGCTTCATGGTGGCGATGGGCCAGTACTTCCGCGATCTGCTGATCGGCGAAGTCATCCGGGGCGGACAGCTGATCGACCAGCGTCCCTTCGGCAGCGTCGGCACCATCCAGCGCATCGGACTCGACCTGCGCTATGCGCTGGACCGGTCCACCTACGGCAATATCTTCGCGCTCGCGATGGAAACCGGGCATTACCTGATCCAGGTGCTCAAGCTGCTGGATTCGCCCGACATCAAGAAGGCCTTTGACGCCAACACCAAGTGGGATGTGGTCGAGATCGTCTCGAATCGCTATCTCGGCGGGGTGGCCGAGCCCTCGCAACGGGCCAAGATGGCCGAAAGCGGCCGGCGGATCCTGCAGTTTGTTGCGGACAATGATTTCAAGACCGCAACCGATCCGATCCTGTTCCAGAGCGTGGTGCGGCCCATGGGCGCGCACGCGGAAGCGTGGGTCGCCGCGTACCGGATGACGCCCGAGGGCCGAGGATTCCCCGGCGTGACACACGCGCTGAACAGCGTGCTCGGCGTGCCGCAGGCTGCGGCCTGACCGTGGCGCGCCGTACATTTGCGCATCCCTGACCGCGGCTGACACGGAGACGCCCCGCCATGCATGCTGAGGACATGATCGTATCGGTACGGCAACGCAAGCTCGCCTGCATCCTCGATCCCGCGCTGGTGCTCGGGTCGCCCTGGGGGCCGAGCCTGGCGTTGCGGCTCACGCGGGTGCTGGAGCCCTGGCTCACGCGCGCGTTCTGGCAGGTCATCGATGCGAGCGAGATGGTACTGCCGAGCCTCTCGGCCAACGGCGCCGCACTGGACAGCGGCGGCGCCGTGCCGCCGCCGCTCGAACCCGCTCTGATTGCGTGGATCGCGATGCGCGACTGCACCGATGCCGCGTCGTGGCCGTTTCGCTGGGTCGGAGACAACGTGGCCGGTTCCCAGCTTGGCGACGCTGCCGACCATGCCGTGGTCGAGCGCTACGAGGTCCTGCTCGACGCCCTGCTGCGCCGCTGCGAGGGGGCAAGGCCGGCGCTCGGCCCAATGCCCTCCCCCTGGTGGGATCCGCTCGCCATCGCCCTCGACACGCTCGCACTCTCCGCCACGCTCGATGCCGCCATCGTGCTGACCACGCTTGATGGTGACGGCGCACCGTGGCCGGTGGATGCCCTGTGGCGAAGCGGCGTCGACGTGCGGCATCTGGACCCGCTGCCTTCCGAATCCCTGTTCGGCGCCGAGCGCTCGCTGCTGCGCGACGCACTGGCAGCGGCAGGCGTGGCCGGGCTCGCCGAACGCCTGCCCAGGCTGGCCGCGCTGCATGTGATGGCGTCGTCGCCGCACCATGCTTGCGTCGATGGCCCGCTGGTCGGGACCGGCCATCATGCCGACCCCTGGCAGCAAGCCACCGCCTGGTGGTATCCCCTTTGCCCCACGCCGGCGATCGGCACACCGGCCCCGCAAGGAGCCGAAGCATGAGCGCAGCAATCGACCAGTTCGTCGACGCCATGCTTGACGATGCCGTTCGGCACTGGACGCGCGAGCGCGGACGCGCCGGGGATGCCGACCCTGCCGTCGGCCGCAACGAATGCCTGCCGGCCTCGCGCGCCCGGCATCTGGCATGCCGTGATCTGGCCGCCGCTGAGGCCCGGCCGCGCGGGCAGCGTCCGGCGCTCATCGTCATCAATAACCTGCGTGGCCGTTGCGCCGAGCAGATCCTGGTCGAACGCCTGTGCCTGCGCGGCTTCGATGTGCGCAACCAGCTCCGCATCGGCCCGCGCAGGGGCGGCTCGGTGCTCGATCTCACGCCGATGCCGGCTGCCCCCAAGCGCCTGCCGGCCGGCCTCGAAAGCAAGCTGCTACACGCAACCGATTACCGCGACGCCAACGGACGGCTACGCCTGGGCCATCTTGCGCGACAGGTGGTGCGCGACGTGGACCAGGTGCGGCGCCATATGCGCCAGTCTCGGACCAGCGCCGTGCCCGGGCTGCCGCAGCGCGTGCGCCTGTTCTATCAGGTCAGCGGACGCGTGACCGATGCGGAGCTGCACCATATCGCGCACACCGTCTACGACACCGTCGCGGCCGAGAACCGGCGCGCGCCGAGACAGCCGCAGGTCGCCGCCACCGTGGTGCGCAGGATGCGATAGGAGATGGCTCCCATGTCCCGCCCGATTCCGCTCGTCCAGCAAGCCCTGTCCCGTCCGGCCGGCCGCGACGGTGCACGCCCCGTTCCCCGAATCAATGCCGACGAACTCGTGGCGGTGTCCGTCCTTGGGCAGATCGCCCATCCCGTGGGGCGCGCCTCGCCCTACCGCATTGGCTACGACGGCGTGCCGCGCGTCCTGCCAGGTACCGGCGGCATCGTGGTCAATAAGCGCATCGGCGATCCTTGCGTCGGGTTGGCGGGCGACCATATCGAGCCGGGGGTCGCCCTGCACAACAACGGGCGCGAGATCGTCGGCCCACGCGACGGACCCAACAGCGCCCTGCTGACCTATGCCTGCGTCGGCAATCCGGCCCGTGTGGTCAACGGAGCGTGCGCGGGCCGGACTGGTGTGGTGACGGGCAAGCACGGCGGCGTCAACCACGTGCTGGTGGACTTTCCCACGGAGGTGCTGGTGCGCCTTTGCATCGGCGACCGCATCCAGATTCTTTCGCATGGACTGGGATTACGACTCCGCGACCACCCCCGAATCGAAGTCCTCAACTGCTCGCCGCGCCTGCTGGCGCGATGGGGCCTGCTGGAGCGCGATGGCCAGCTCCATGCGCCGGTCACGCATCTGGTGCCGGCGCGCGTCATGGGCTCCGGGCTGGGAAAGAACAATGCATGGCGCGGGGATTACGATATCCAGCTGTCGGACCGGCAGGCACGTGAGCGCTACCGTCTGGGCAGCCTGCGCTTCGGCGATATGGTGGCGATCATCGGCGCCGATACGCGGCGGGGGCCGCGCTACGCCAATGACCGCGTGACCATCGGCGTCGTGGTGCACGGCGACAGCACGGTCAGCGGGCACGGCCCGGGCGTGACGCCGCTGCTCACAGGACCCGCCTCGCTGCTGCGGCCGCTGCTCCGCCCGCAAGCCAATGTAGCGGAAATCCTCGGCGTGCGGCGAGCCGCGCCGCCACATACCCAGCTGACACTGCCGGAGCGCGACCGGCGCGTTCGCTGCGCGGTGCCAGAAGCGCCACCGCGGCTGGCGTTCGCCACGCGGTAGGGCGAAGGTTCTGGTGCAAATACGAAACGCGGGAAGGTCGCGACCCGGTTGTCGGACATCTCAGCAAGCGGAAGCATCGCCATCCAGGCGGCACGAGTAGGAAAGCCCCGGTGAGCCGCGGCAACATCGGGCAATACCGGGCACCCGCTCGGGGCCTCCCCCAAGTCATCACGCAAAATACGCCGCTTACGTAACTTGCCATCAGATTGCCCTAGCAGGTGCGAAGGCGACCGGCAGAATCGAATCCACGGTTATGCCATTTCTGCATAACCATGCATTGCGCCCCGACAACCCATGAAATCTTGGCATCGAACGTGGTGCAGGCGCGGCCGATTCCATAGACTTCGCCAACAGTGCTGAACCCAATTTGCGCGAGGGGCGTAACCATGACTGCCGGACTCTTCAGAACCGAACATGACCTCCTGGGTGACCGTAAAGTCCCGGTCCAGGCCTACTACGGCGTGCATACGTTGCGCGCCGTCGAGAATTTCCCTATCACAGGCACCCCGATCTCCATCTACCCGGAGCTGATCAAGGCGCTGGCGGCGATCAAGCAGGCCGCGGCGCAGGCCAACCATGAGCTGGGCCTGCTCGACAAGGCGCGCTGCGACGCAATCGTCGGCGCCTGCCAGGAGTTGATGGCCGGGAAGCTGCACGACCAGTTCGTCGTCGATGTGATTCAGGGCGGCGCCGGCACCTCGACCAACATGAACGCCAATGAGGTGATCGCCAACCGCGCGCTCGAACTGCTCGGCCATCAGAAGGGCGAGTACCAGCACCTGCACCCGAACGAGCACGTCAACATCGGCCAGAGCACCAACGATGTCTACCCGAGCGCGCTGAAGGTCGCTACGTGGTTCGGTATCGCCGGTCTTGTGGACGCCATGGCGGTGCTGCGACGGGCCTTCGAGGCGAAGGCCGACGAGTTCGCCCACATCATCAAGATGGGCCGCACTCAGTTGCAGGACGCCGTGCCGATGACGCTCGGCCAGGAATTCAGCACCTACGCCGTGATGCTCGGAGAGGACGAGGCGCGCCTGCGCGAAGCCGCGATGCTGATCTGCGAGATCAACCTCGGTGCCACCGCGATCGGCACCGGCATCACCGCGCATCCGTCGTATGCGCCGGTGGTGCTGCGGCGCCTGCGCGAGATCACCGGCATCCCGCTGGAGACCGCACCCAATCTGATCGAGGCCACGCAGGACTGCGGCGCCTTCGTGCAGCTCTCCGGCGTGTTGAAGCGCGTTGCCGTGAAGCTGTCGAAGACCTGTAACGACCTGCGGCTGCTATCCAGCGGTCCACGCGCTGGCCTGGGCGAGATCAACTTGCCGCCGATGCAGGCCGGCTCGAGCATCATGCCCGGCAAGGTGAATCCGGTGATCCCCGAAGTCGTGAATCAGATCGCCTTCGAAGTCATCGGCAATGACGTCACTGTCAGCTTTGCGGCCGAGGCCGGCCAGCTCCAGCTCAATGCGTTCGAGCCGATCATCGCGCACAGCCTGTTCAAGAGCGTCAGCCATCTGCGCAACGGCTGCCTGACGCTCGCCGAGCGCTGCGTCAAAGGCATCACCGCGAATGCCGACCGGCTGCGCGCCACGGTCGAGAACTCGATCGGCGTCGTGACGGCGCTCAACCCCTACATCGGCTATGCGAACGCGACCGCCGTTGCGCAGGAAGCGCACGCCACGGGCGGCAGCGTCTATGAAATCGTCTTGCGCAAGGGCTTGCTGTCTAAAGAGGAACTCGACCGCATCCTGCGCCCCGAGACGCTGACCCAGCCGGTGCCGCTGGACTTTCGTGGGAAGGCGCACTGAGCAGAATTCCCTTGCTCTCCGTGCAGAATGAGATGTCCGACAGGGCGATGTCGAGCACCGACAGCCCATAGAAGATCGCCCCGCCGCGCCCGAAGACACGGAACCTGCGCTGCAGGTCAGGGCCGATCGCTTCGATCCGACGCCACCATCGCCTGCGCCGCCTTGCCGATATGGTCGGCAAGGCGGCTCGCGACTGGCTGCCGGCTGTGCCGCGCGCGCTCGACGAGTCCCACCTCGCGATAGAACGTGTCGTCGCCAAGCGGTAGTGCCGTCACGCCCGGCGGCCGCGCGCCACCGGCAAGCATGCGAGGCAACAGGCCCACGCCGAGCCCGCGCGCCACCAGTTGCACGATGCCTTCGAGTTCGTCGAGCTCGATGGCTTCCTGAGGCGCGATTCGTTGTTTGCGCAGGAACTGGTCGACCAGCCTGCCGCCGAACGAAGCCCGGTCATAGCGGATAAAGGGCGCCGTGGAAATTGCGTCCCTCCAGTCCATGCCGGCCCGCGCGGCGGGCGCCAGCAGTTCGAAGGGCTCTTCCAGCAGCGGGCGCCATTCCAGTTCGGCGGGCAACGCATAGGGCGGCCGGATCATGACGGCGATGTCGATCTCGCCGGCGTCGACCTGGCCGAGCAGGTTGAGCGAAACGCCGGGCACCATCCGCACACGGCAGCCGGGCAGTTCGGCCCGGAACGCGGCAATGGCATCGGCCAGGAAGGTGGCTTGCGCCGAGGCGATGGCACCGATGCGCACCATGCCCGAGCCCTGGATGTCGAGGCCCTGGTGGCCGATCCGCTCGTAAAGCACGACTAGCTCCTCGGCCAGCGCCAGCGTTTCGCGCCCGGCGGGGTTCAGGCGCGCTGAACGGCCGGTGCGGTCGAACAGCGCGAAACCGAGCTCTGACTCCAGCCGCTGGATCTGCGCGCTGACGGCCGACTGTGTCAGGCCAATATGTGCGCCGGCGTTGGCGAAGGTCCCGTGGCGGGCGACGGCGATAAAGGTGCGCAGTTCTCGCAACATGTCGATTCATCAATTTTCGTGGAGCTAAGATCAAAAATATATCGCTTTTATTAATTTTTTGCCATGCATAGACTTTGGTTCCAGGACGGTGCGTTGCCACGCGCCGCACGTCCCCACTACACATCCATTGCCAAGAGTCTCCACACCATGAGCGAATCCACCGCAGTCCTGCCCCCGTTCCACCTGGCCTTCCCGGTCCACAGCATCGCCAGCGCGCGCGAATTCTATGGCGAGCTGCTGGGCTGCCCCGAAGGCCGCAGCTCGGAAGACTGGGTCGACTTCAATTTCTACGGCCATCAGATCGTGGCCCACCTGGCGCCGGAAGAATGCGGCCACCGCAAGACCAGCGCGGTGGACGGAGATGCCGTGCCGGTGCGCCACTTCGGCGTGGTGCTGTCGATGCACGACTGGCAGGCGGCTGCCGACAAGCTCAAGGGCGCCGGCATGCAATTCATCATCGAACCGCATATCCGCTTCAAGGGCGAGGTCGGCGAGCAGGCCACCATGTTCTTCCTGGATCCGTCGGGCAATGCGCTGGAGCTGAAGGCGTTTGCCAATATCGCCTCGTTGTTCGCCAAGTAAGTCAATAAAAGCGCGGCCACGCCGCGCCCCGACCGGCCCGCAGGCCGGCACTCCACGCGGCGCCGAAGCCAGCGCCGCGTGTCCGCCCCCAAGCAGCAAGAGCCTGACATGCAAAAAATCCTGGTAGCCAATCGCGGCGAGATTGCCTGTCGCATCATCCGCGCCGCACAGGCGCTTGGCATCGAGACCGTGGCCGTGTATTCCGAGGCCGACGCCGGTGCACTGCATTGCCAGATGGCCGACGTGGCCATGTCCATCGGCCCCGCCCCAGCGGCACAAAGCTATCTGAATACCGAAGCCGTCCTGGCAGCCGGCCTGGCGCATGGCGCCGACGGCGTGCATCCGGGCTACGGCTTCCTCTCCGAGAACACTGCCTTTGCCCAGGCCGCCGAGGCCGCCGGCATGCGCTGGATCGGGCCCTCGGTCGAATCGATCGAGAACATGGGCGACAAGAACCGCGCGCGCGAGATCGCAGCCGCCTGCGGGGTGCCGGTCCTGCCGGGCAGCATCCGCTTTCTGCCCGGTGAGCTGGCTGGCCTGGAAGACGCTGCCGCGCAAGTCGGCTATCCGCTGCTGGTCAAGGCCGCAGGCGGTGGCGGCGGCATCGGCATGAAACGCGTCGATAGCCCCGACACGCTGGCAGCCACGGCGGCCTCCACGCAGGCGCTCGCGCTCAAGGCCTTCGGCGACGGCAGCGTTTACCTGGAGCGCTACGTCGCGCGCGCACGCCATATCGAAGTCCAGGTATTCGGCTATGGCGACGGCACGGCCGTGCATCTGTTCGAGCGTGAATGCTCGGTGCAGCGCCGCTTCCAGAAGATCATCGAAGAAAGCCCGGCACCCGGCCTGCCGCCCGCGGTGCTGGCACGCATGACTGCCGCGGCCGTCGCGCTGGCCGAATCGCAACGCTACCGCGGTGCCGGCACGGTCGAGTTCATCGTCGATGCCGACAGCGGCGAGTTCTTCTTCCTCGAGATGAATACCCGCATCCAGGTCGAGCACGGTGTCACCGAGGCGGTCACCGGCTGGGACCTGGTGCAGGCGCAGATCCGGCTTGCAGCCGGCACCCTCGCGCGGGTTGCGCAAGCCGACATCCGCCGCCAGGGCGCGGCGATCGAGTGCCGGCTATATGCCGAAAACCCGGCCCGCCATTTCATGCCGTCGCCGGGCAAGCTGTCGGCCTTCGCGCTGCCAGCGATGCGGGCGTTGCGCGTCGACACCGGCGTGCGCGCGGGCGACACCATCACGCCCTACTACGACCCGATGATCGCCAAGCTGATCACGCACGGCGCCGGGCGCGAGTCTGCGCGCCAGGCGATGCTGGACGCGCTGGCGCAGACGCGCATCGAAGGGATTCGCCATAACGTCGAGTTCCTTGGCAACGTGCTGGCGCACCCCGACTTCCGCGCGGGCCAGGTCGATACCGGCTTCGTCACGCGCGAGAGCGCCCGGCTGATCGGCGCGAGCGCGGCGCCGCACGCGGCTGCGCCTGCCGTCGCCAGCGAGGTGCAGCCCGAGGTGCAACCATGAACGCGCTGCCTCTCGACATGGCACCCGCCGCGGCCATCCCGTGGCGCATCGAACCGTCGGGCGATCGCCTGCTCGTGGTTGCATTCGAGGCCGGCCGTGATGCCACCGCATTGAGCACTGCCAATCGACAAGCCTGCGCCGCGGCGGCGCGCATTGGTGCCGCCGCATTGCCGGGCGTGACCGATATCGTGCCCGCGCTGGCGACCGTGGGCATCCACTACCGTCCGTCCGCCGTTAGCGCCGCGCCAGGCACGGCACCGTTCCAGGCGCTGAGCGCAGCGCTGTCCGTGCTGCTTGCCGAGCCACTCGGCGCCTTGACCGCCTCCGCTCGCGTGGTCGAGATCCCGGTCTGCTACGGCGGCGACCACGGGCCTGATCTTGAGGAGGTGGCCGCAAGCTGCGGGCTCGCGCCCGATGCTGTGATCGCGCTGCATAGTGCGGCGCCGGTCGAAGTGCTGATGCTGGGTTTCGCGCCCGGCCACCCGTATGTGGGCAAGTTCGACGCACGCCTGGCCCCGCCACGGCGCACCACGCCGCGCACCGCCGTGCCCGCCGGCTCGATCGGGCTGGCCAACTGCCAGTCCGTGATCTATCCGATGGTGCTGCCCGGCGGCTGGAACCTGATCGGGCGCACGCCACTGGCCTTGTTCGATCCGCACCGCGATGCGCCTTGTCTGCTCAATGCAGGCGACCAGGTGCGCTTCGTGCCGGTCTCGGCCGCACAGTTCGACGACATTGCCGCGTCGCAAGGCACCCCCTCACCGGCCCATGGAGCGATTCGATGACCACTACACCGGTACAACCAACCGGCGCCGCCATCGAGGTGATCAAGCCCGGTGCGCTGAGCACGTTCCAGGACCTCGGCCGCGTCGGCTACCAGCAGCTCGGCGTGCCCGCCAACGGCGTCATGGACGAGCGCGCGCATCGGCTGGCCAATGCGCTGGTCGGCAATACGCAGGATACCGCGACCCTGGAGATCACACTGATGGGCCCCACGCTGCGCTTTGACGCGGCCACTGCCGTGGGGGTCTGCGGCGCCGATCTCGACGCAAGCATCGACGGCACGCCACTGCCCACCGCGCAGGCATGCGTGGTGCCGGCCGGCGCGACGCTGAGCTTCGGCAAGCGCAAGAGCGGGCTGCGCGCCTACCTGGCAGTGGCAGGCGGCTTTGCGCTGGATCCGGTCATGAACAGCCACAGCACCTTCGTGCGTGGCGGATATGGCGGCTTGCAGGGCAAGCCGCTGCGCAAGGCCGATGTGATCGGCTTGTGCGCCCCGCGTGCCGCGCTGCCCGAGGCTCTGCCGCAGGCGCGCTTCGCCGCCGGCATCGTGGCAGCGCCCGAGGCCCCGCTGCGCGTGGTGCGCGGGCGCGAGTGGGATGACTTCAGCGCCGCCGCGCAGGCGGCATTCACCAGCGCGGAGTTCCGTATCGGTGCGCAGTCCGACCGAATGGGCTACCGCCTCGAAGGGCCGGCGCTGGCCCTGTCCTCGCCGCGCGAGATGTGGTCCGAAGCGGTGGCATTCGGCACGATCCAGGTGCCGCCCGACGGCCAGCCGATCGTGCTGATGGCAGACCGCCAGACCACGGGCGGCTATCCCAAGATCGCCCATGTCTGCGCCGTGGACCTGCCGCGGCTGGCGCAGCGCATGCCCGGTGAGAGCGTGCGCTTCACCGTGGTCGAGCTGGAGGAAGCGCAACGGCTCGCGCAGTTGCAGGATGCGGCCTTCGCGGCGCTGGAGCGCGGCCATGGCTAAGATCGATTTCAACAGCGACCTGGGCGAAAGCTTTGGCATCTACCGCCTTGGCGATGACGCGGCGGTGCTGCACCATATCAGCTCCGCCAACATCGCGTGCGGCCTGCATGCCGGCGATCCGCAGACCATCGCCGCAACGGTGCGGGCCGCGGTGGCCCGGGGCGTGGCGGTGGGCGCGCATCCCGGCTTTGCCGACCTGCAGGGCTTCGGCCGCCGCGCCATGACGCTGTCGGCAGGCGAGATCTACAACCTGACCGTCTACCAGGTCGGCGCAGTGCAGGCCTTTGCCCGCGCCGCCGGCAGTTGCCTCGCCCATGTAAAACCCCACGGCGCGCTGTACAACATGGCGGCGCGCGACGACGGCATGGCGCGCGCCCTTGCTGAAGCCGTGCGCGACGTCAACCCTGCCCTGCTGTTCTTTGGCCTGGCCGGCTCGGCAATGGTGCGCGCCGCGCGGGAGGCCGGCCTGGCGGTCGCCGAGGAAGTATTTGCCGACCGCAGCTACCAGGCGGACGGATCGCTGACGCCGCGCGGACAGCCCGGCGCGATGATCACCGACGTCGGCACCGCGGTGGCGCAGGTGCTGCGCATGGTCCGCGACGGCGTGGTGCGCTCGCAGCAGGGCACCGACGTGCCGGTGCGCGCCGACACGCTGTGCATCCATGGCGATCAGCCCGGCGCGGCCGGCTTCGCGCGCGATATTCGCGCCGCTCTGGAGGCCGAAGGCATCACGGTCCGCGCCCCGCGTACCACGGCGGTTCGCTGACTGCCTCCCTCCCTAATCCGGATCAACAAATCAAGAGCCCCCATGCCAGACCAACCGAACGCCTTGCCCATCGTCGCGGAGACCACCGGTACGTTGTGGAAGATCGTGGCCGTGCCAAATGTTGCGCAAGCGCGCGATGCCACGCTGGTGATTATTGAATCCATGAAAATGGAAATTCCCGTGGAAGCGCCCGCCGACGGTTATGTGGCTGAGTACCTGGTTGGTGAGGGTGAGCCAGTCGAGGAAGGGCAGGTATTGGGCGCGTTTATTCCCGCGGGCTGATTTAACCACCGTCATTCCCGCCTTCGCGGGAATGACAGTAGCTGTTGATGCGTTATCTGAACGGGAGCACGCGAATTACCTCATTAATGAGTGCCCGTACTGAAGCAATGAACAGGCAGTAATACGGCGGCAGCAGTGCATGCCGTGCCCCGCAAGAGAACACGGCATGCACCCAGCCAGTTCATTCTGGCGCAACCGAATAAAAGGAGACAGCAAAATGGATGGTCATCACCGACCAGGACAAGTCGCGCTTATTCCCACGGAATTTCACAGTTGATTTTGACTGGCACGTTTGTTGCTGAAAAAAACAGAGCTTCCATGCGTGCATTAACGCTGTGAATGCAGCAAGGACTGACCTGACAAAGCAGGCAGTCCATTAACAACAGGTACGCAGCCGCGGTTACAGCGGCGCAGCGTACCGGTATTCATGCTCAGACCCCGGGACCCGCAGGATGCCACCGGCAGCCGGCGCGGCTTCTTTCACCCTGTTTCTGGAAACGTGATCATGTCCAACGCCCCCACTTCCACGCTGCCGCTGGCGGATGCCCCTGCCTCGGCCCCCATCTCGGCCCCAGTCACCGGCGATGTCGCCGTGGCCCGCAAGGCCGCGGTGGCCGCCGCTGCCGGCACAGCCATCGAGTACTACGAATTCGGCATCTATGGCTACCTGGCCGCCACCATCGGGCCGCTGTTCTTTCCGGGCGACAACGCCACCGCGTCGCTGCTGGCGATCCTGGCGGTTTTCGGCAGCGCCTTCCTGATGCGCCCGATCGGCGGCATCGTGCTGGGCCGGCTCGGCGACCGCATCGGCCGACGCGCCGTGCTGCTGGTCACCGTGATCGGCATGGGCGTTGCCACTGCCGCCATCGGCGTGCTGCCCGTTGCCGCGAGCGCGGGCCTTGCGGCGCCGCTGTTGCTGCTGCTGATCCGGCTGGTGCAAGGGTTCTTCGCCGGGGGCGAAGTCACGGGCGCGGCGGCATACGTGGCCGAATCGGCACCATCCGGCAGGCGCGGCTTCTTCGGCTCGTTCACGCCGGTGGGTGTGGCCATCGGCGGCGCACTGGCGGCAACCGTGTGCGGGCTGACCACCTCCATCCTCGGCAGCGAAGCCATGACGGCATGGGGCTGGCGCATCCCGTTCCTGAGCGCCATCCCGATGGTGATGATCTCGTTCCTGGTGCGTAAGCGCGTGGAAGAGTCGGTGGCATTCCAGCATTTCCAGCAACACAACGAACCGCCCAAGGCACCGCTGAAGGAAGTGTTCAGCCAGCACACGCCCGCGGTGCTCAAGGTGCTGGTGTTGTCCTTCGGGCAGAATGTGGGCTATTGGGTGGGCCTGGTGTTCATGAACATCTACATGACCACCTACCTCCAGTACGACAAGGCCAGCGTCTACTGGATCATGGCCTTCGTCAGCCTCACCATGGCGGTGCTGATGCCGTTCTGGGGCGCCCTTTCCGACCGCCTGGGCCGGCGCAAGGTGCTCGCCATCGGCTTTGTCGGCTACATCGTGCTGGTGGTGCCGATGATGGCGCTGATGGACCAGCAGAATATCGGCCTGGCCTTCCTCGCCATGCTGATCGTGGCGCTGCCGATGCCGATCGTGCAGTCCGTCGGCTATCCCACCTACGCCGAGCAGTTCCCGACCCGCGTGCGCTATTCCGGCATGGCCTTCAGCTTCAACCTTGGCGCCATCCTCGGCGGGGGCGTGACGCCATATGTGGCTACCGCGCTGATCGGCGCCACCGGCAACCTGCTCTCGCCCGCGTACCTGCTGATGGGCGGCTCGGGCATCGCATTGCTTGGGCTGCTGCGCGTCAGGGAAACCTCGCGCGAGGCGCTGCGCTAACGCGCCACCGGCCTGGAGCGACCTGACATGCATGACGCTACCGTTGCGCTGCCCGGCTGGGCAGCCAGCCCGGCCACCGCGCGCGCCGCCATCCGCAGCGGTGCCTGGCACGGGCACACTGCCGGCATGGCGCCCGGCCGCGTGCAGGGCAACCTGATGATCCTGCCACGCCAGTGGGCCGACGATTTCCTCGGCTATTGCCGTGCCAACCCCGTGCCCTGCCCGCTGATCGGCATGACCGAGCCTGGCTCGCCGCTGGTGCCGGGGCTGGGCGAAGATATCGACCTGCGCACCGACCTGCCGCGCTACCGGATCTGGCGCGATGGCAAGCTGGCCGGAGAGTGCGGCGACATCGGCGCGTTGTGGCGCGACGACTTTGTCGGCTTCGTGCTGGGCTGCTCGCTGTCCTTCGAAGATGCGCTTCAGCGCGCCGGCCTGGCCGTGCGGCATGTCGATGAAGGCAAGGTGGTGCCGATGTACCGCACCAGCATCAAGACCACGCAGGTGGGGCCGTTCCGCGGGCCGATGGTAGTGTCGATGCGCCCCTATACGCCGGCACAGGCCGCGCGCGCCAGCGAGATCTGCGCAGCGTTGCCGGCAGCGCATGGCAAACCGGTGCATGCCGGCGATCCGTCAGCGATCGGCATTGCAGACGTCAACCGTCCCGACGAAGGCGAGCCCACCGCCATCCTGCCAGGCGAGATCCCGGTATTCTGGGGCTGCGGCGTGACGCCTCAGGCCGCGGCCGTGCAGACGCGGCTGCCGCTGTGTATCACGCATGCGCCCGGCTACATGCTGGTGGGCGACGTGGCGATCGAGGACGTCACGCTTATCTGAGGTTTCTGTTGGCGTTTTCGCGCTTGCCGCTCCCAGCACCGATCCCAGGAAGTGCATCGGCGCCAGTACGCAGATCATGCATCCCGCCGCGTGGTCCCGGGAAAACTGCAGAAACTCAGCTCAATGAGGAGATTTTTACCGTCATGGTCTGGATAGCAAACGGGAGGCGTCAATGGAAAGGCGCGGACGGCGGTAAGCATCCTCGACAACGTGAGCGCAGCCACGATGGTGCTCACGATGATCTCCATCGGCGTGCCCGGTCCGAAAATCCCCTGCACACCGCACTGGCGCAGCAAGCGGCTGTGGCCTGCCGGAACAATGCCGCCGACGAAGACCGGCACATCGGAGTCGCGCTGCCGCAAGGCGTGTAGCAGCGCCGGCAGCAGATCCAGATGCGCGCCGCCAAGCGTGGAGATGCCGATGGCATCGAAGTCTCCATCGCAGGCGGCAGACGCAACCGCATCGGCGGACTGGAACAGCGGCGTCAGTTCGACCACGAACCCGGCATCGGCAAGCCCGGCCGCCACCGCTTTCGCACCGCGGTCGTGGCCATCCTGGCCGAGCTTGGCCACGAAGATCCGGGGCGCGCGGCCGAGCCGCTCGCGCAGCGCACTGACGCACTCGCAGGCCGCCAGCCATTCCTTGTTGCCGGCGCGAGCCGTGCCGTACAGCGCAGCGTCGTAGGACGCCCGCACCGTATGGCGCGGCCAGACCTGGAGCAGCGCCCGGGTACATTCCCCGACCGTGGCGCGGCAACGCATCGCGTCGATTGCACCGGCGAGCAGGTTGGGGCCGCCGCGCTTGGCGGCCTCGGTCAGCGCCGCCAGCGCATGCCTGACCGCAGCGTCATCGCGGCGGCTGCGCAGCGCGTCCAGGCGGCGTGCCTGTTGCACGCGCACCCGGGTACCGTCGATCTCCAGGCATTCCTGGCCATTGCCGTCGGGCTCCTGGTAGCGGTTGACACCCACCACGACCTCTTCCTGCGCATCGAGCCGAGCCTGCGTCCGCAGCGCAGCCTGGTGGATGCGCCGCTGCACCCAGCCGGATTCGAGGGCTGCCAGGGTGCCACCCTGGGCATCGATGTGCGCCAGCACCGCGCGAACCTCCGTCACCATGCGGCCGGTCAGCGACTCGATCAGGTAGGAGCCCGCCCACGGGTCCGCCACCTCGCACAGGCCAAATTCATGCTGGAGGACCAGTTGCGTATCGCGAGCCAGCCGCGAGGCCTGCGCGCCCGGCAATGCCAGCGCCTCGTCAAAGCCGTTGGTATGCAGCGACTGCGTACCGCCAAAGATCGCAGCCATCGCCTCGACCGTGGTGCGCGCGATATTGTTGAGCGGCTGCTGCGCGGCGAGCGTCCAGCCCGAAGTCTGGCAATGCATGCGCATCGCCATGGCGCGCGCGCTGGTGCCACCCAGTTCGCGCACGATGTCGTGCCACAGGAGCCGCGCGGCGCGCAGCTTGGCGATCTCAATGAAGAATTGCTTGCCGACGCCGAAAAAGAAGCTTAGTCCGCCGCAGAATGCGTCGACATCAAGGCCACGCTCACGCAGCAGGCCGACATAGGTCCTGGCATTGGCCAGTGTCAGCGCCAGTTCCAGCACCGGATCGGCTCCCGCTTCCTGGAAGTGATAGCCCGAGATCGACATGCCATTGAATTTCGGCGCATGCGCCGCCAGCCATTCGACCACGTCGGTGGCGATGCGCAGCGACGGCTGCGGCGCATGGATCCAGGTGTTCCGGACCATGAACTCCTTGAGGATGTCGTTCTGGATGGTGCCGCGCAGCTGTTCGAACGGGACGCCCGATTCCTCGGCCGCGACCAGGAACGCTGCCAGTACGGGGAGCACCGCACCACTCATTGTCATCGATACCGACACACGGTCCAGCGCAATGCCTTCGAACAGGCGCCGCATATCGTCGACCGAGTCGATGGCCACACCGGCCATGCCGACATCGGCCTGCGCCAGTGGATCGTCGGAATCGTAGCCGCGATGGGTCGGCAGGTCGAAGGCCACCGACAAGCCCTGCGCGCCCTGCTTCAAAGCCTCGCGATAGGCGAGGTTCGACGTCGCGGCGTCGCCGTATCCCCCGTACTGGCGGATGGTCCATGGCCTGCCGCGGTACATGGAGGGATAGGGGCCACGAACGAACGGGGCCTCGCCGGGCATGCCGCCCAGGTGGCCAAGGCCAGTCAGGTCGCCGGGCCCGTAGACCGGCTTCAGCTCAAGGGCGCCTGCCGGGTCATCCCGTTTCGCGTTCATCGCTGCCTCCAGCGCTTCTGCGTGACCACATCGGCGATCTTCTCGCCGTCGCGGCTGCGTCGGATCTCACACCAGTGCGTCAATCCCTCCTCGTCCTCGCGCAGCGCGGAAAAGGTCAGCTCCAGCGACTCGCCGACATTGACGTTGCCATGGAAGAACAGGTCCCGCGCGAACACCGTGGGCGGATCCGCGTCGCGGCGCCATTGCCATTCCGCGCGATCGACCATGGCCTGGAAGCTGGCGAAGTACAGCAGGTCGGCGCCGTTGAAGTCGTTGCAGGGGCACGGCAAGTATTCGGCCGCGTGGCAGACGCGATGCCGGGCCTGATCGAGCCCGAGATGCGTACCCCAATCGCCGCAGCGAAAACGCCGTGCCAGCAGCGACAGTTCCGCCGCCTGGGCCGACGAGCCGGCGCCGGCCCACTGCGCGGCCACGGTCGGCATGGTGCGCACGACCGAGCGGTTGTCCCGCTCACGCGTGCGGCGGATGAAGGTGGACAGCATCGTCACGCTGGCGCGGCGGTCCCCCTGCATGTCGACGGTATGTTCGCTGAGGTGCTTCACGCCGCCCGCTGGCACGATGCGCGAGCCGATGCTGAACTCGGCGTGCTCGCCGATCGTTTGCGGCGCCGCGTCGCGCACGCGGATCGCGGTGAACGCCGCATACACCGGATGGCCTCCGGCATCCCTGAAGTCCGGCACCCCCAGGCCGGCGCCGGCGGCCTGCAGGCGCCAGTGCAGGTCGCCGCAGGTCTTCAGCAGCCAGTTCTCTGACAGGCCGGTATATGCCAACTGGGGCATGCCGGCCACATGGCGCGAGACGACGGCTTCCATGTCAGGCGGCCAGCGCGGTGTCGCCCCGGCCTGCGGCGATCAGGGCGGCCAGGTACTCGGCGTCGCGGGCGATGCCGGAGAATCGCCCCGACCCCCACGTGTGCAGCCAGGGCAGGCCAAGGAAGTACAGGCCGGCGTGTGCGGTCACGCCGCGTTCGTGACCCGGATAACCGCGGCCGTTGAACACCGGCACTTCGAGCCAGCTGAAATCCGGTCGGAAGCCGATGCACCAGATGATCGAACCAATGCCGGCTGCCTGGAGATCCAGTTCGGTGCGCTCGGCCGGGGGCGTCCACATGGGCTCATAGACGCTCGGCGGCGGTGCCTCGATGCCCCGCTCCGCGATGAACTTGTCAATGCTCGCGTTGATGCGGTTGTAGGTCGCATCGGCGTCGTCCAGGTTGTGACGAAGGTCCGGCGCAAAACGCAGTCGGCCGTCGAGGTAGTCGTCGAGCACGCCGTAGAGCTCCATGCCCTCGGTGGCGAATTTGCGCAGGTCGATATCGCGGCCGCCGTCGCGCCCGGTGACGTAGTGATTGGTGTTGTCGCGCACGCCCTCGCGCAGCGGATGCTCGGTGACGGGCAGATCGTAGTACTTCATGTCCGCGAGCCAGTCCACGACGTCCCGCCCGCGATAGAAGCGCGCGCAACGCGGCGCCTCGCCGACGGCGAGATACACCTTGCGGCCGGCCAGATGCAGGTCTTCCGCAATCTGCGCGCCCGACTGGCCAGAGCCGACCACGAGCACCGCACCGTCTGGCAGCGACTCGGGATTCCTGTATTCGGACGATTGCAGCTGCCGGATCGACGCCGGCAAGCGCTCGGCCATGCGCGGCACGATCGGCGTGTGATAACCGCCCGAGGCCACCACCACCTGGTCCGCGGTGAATGCGCCCTGGCTCGTCACCACGGAAAATCCCCCCAGCGCGCGCGCCTTCACTTGCCGCACCTCGGTATGCTCGAGCACCGGCGCGCCGACCGTCCGGATAAAGCCATCGAGATAGGCCGCGATCTCATCCTTCTTCATGAAGCCGTGCGGCTCGTCACCCTGGTAGGGATAGCCCGGCAGCGCGCATTGCCAGTTCGGCGTCACCAGGCAGAACGCATCCCAGCGTTGCGTGCGCCAGGTGTGCGTGACCGTGTGCTTCTCGATGAGCAGATGATCGATGCCGGCCTGCTTCAGGAAGTAGCTCATCGATAGTCCGGCCTGGCCGCCGCCGACAATGATGACGCCGTAGTGCCTGGGCTCTGCGGCCTGGCCCGGATTGGTGTTGATGACGTGGGACATGTTGGATCCTTTGAGGCGAGGAATTTGGAAATCGGCTAGCTGCCAAAGCCAAGAAACTGGACGGTGGCGTCCTCCCGACCCTGGAACCGCTGCGCGGCGATTTCCAGGATGCGGAGCTGGTCCATCGCGGAGGAGCAGGCGTAGCCGTACCTGGCACACACCCGCTCGGAAGCGGCGCCCAGCGCGGTACGCGCGCGCTCGACGAACTCGTCCAGCGGATACGCCGTCCCGGCGGCAAAATGCTTCGTGACGATGGAGGATGGGGAATAGCAGGCCATCTCGGTCTGGTCAGGCCAGCGGATGCGGAAATGGGTAACCGGCATGGCAGGTCTCAGGTTGGGGAATCGATCGGCGTGGCCAGGCGCGTCGGCAGGATGAACCCCGCCTCGCGGAAGTCCCACAACGTGGCCCGTTCGCCTGCGTGCGTGAGCGTGGCGACACGGGAATCGTCGATGGCGCCGATCTGGGCGCAGGCAATGCCGCGATCGAGGAAGCGGCGTTCGACCGCCTGCGCCTCGTCGTCATCGACGGCCAGCAGGAAGCCATAGCTGGGGAATGCCGTCAGCCACCGCTCCAGCGGCACGCCAGCGGGCCTGGGAATGCGCTTCAGCGCGATGCTGGCGCCCACCCCGGAGCATTCGAGCAGCATCAGCGTGGTGCCGAGCGCACCCGCCATGCTGATGTCCTTGGCCGCCGCGCAAAGGCCGTCTTCGGCCAGCACCGGCAAGAGTTCGAGATCCGCGCGCAGTCGTTCGCCCGGTGCGCCCGTCGACGCGTTCCAGAACGGATACGGCTCCGCGAATGCGCCGCGCAGGTCCACCGCCATCAACAGGCGCTGGCCGGGACGCGCGGCGAAGCTCGACAGCAGCTTGCGCGCACGGCCGAGGATGGCCACCGCAAGCTGGCTTTGCTCGCTGCGCGCGTTGCTGTGACCGCCGACGATCGGCACGCCATAGGCGACGGACGCCGCGGCCATGCCCTTGAGCACTTCGGCGGCGTCGGCGGCGCCATGGCTCCATAGCGCATCGACCACGGCCGTCGGCCTGCCGCCCATCGCATAGATATCGCTGACGTTCACCATGACCGCGCTGTAGCCGGCGAACCACGGCATCGTGCGGATGAAATCGCTGACCAGTCCTTCGATGGCGAACAGCAGGTAGCCGTCGCCATCCCGCCATGCCGCGCAGTCGTCGCCGACATCGACAGCCATGGCTGCATTGCGTCCGGCGGCCGCGGCGCCAAGCGGCGACAACATGGCCGGGATATCGGTCTTATGCGCAAAGCCGCGGCTGCTGCGCAGCGTGTGTACGAGATCATCGAGGTTCATCGCATGGCCCTGCCTTCGGTAATCAGGCCCGCGTGCGGGGTATGGCAAGGCGGGTAATGGTTCAGATCTGCCTGCATCAGGTGGTGCGGCCGCCCGAGCAGCGTCTCCTCTGCCAGGACGTGCCAATGCAAGCGCCTGAACAAGGGCACGTTCTGACTCTGCACGTGCGCAAGGAAGCGCCGGCATCCGATCGCGTGGGCGCTGCTCACCGCCAGGCGGATCAGCGTCGCGCCGATCTTGCCCTGGCTGCGGTATGCCGCATCCACCGCCAGGCGCGAGCCGAACCACTCGCCCGGCTCGCTTTCATGGATGCGCACGGTGCCGACCACGGTGCCGGGATGGCCCGGCAACTCCGGCTCGAAGCGCACCGCCACCAGCAGTTGCGCCACGTCGTCCACCGCGTCCCGGTCGTCGCCGGCGAAGATGCCCTGCTCCTCGCAGAACACGGCCTGGCGCAAGCGATAGGCCTGCTCCGCCTCCCAGACGTGCTCCGCCCAGCGGATGCGGAACATCGGGATGCCCGGCACCTCGACGCAGAGATTGCCTTTCATAATGTTGCTCCGTCGCTCGCCAGTGCCGCCTCGCGCTCGTAGGTGGCCAGCGACGAGCACGCGCCGCACTTGCCGCAACCCGCCTTGATATCGGACGAGCGCATGCCGGCGGCGCCCAACATGGCGCCGAGCGGCTGCAGGATCGACTGCATGAAGGCCGGCGAGGGAGCCGGGTGGTCCTCCAGCGGCGTGCCGGAGATCGGCACGAAAGGCACCACGAACGGATACACCCCGAGTTCGATCAGCTCGCGCGAGATCGCCAGGATGGCTTCCGCGGTGTCGCCGAGTCCCGCGAGGATGTAGGTGCTGACCTGCCCCCTGCCGAACACGGCAACGGCAGCCTTGAAGGCTTCCATGTAGCGGCTCAGCGGCACCGACGCCTTGCCCGGCATGATGCGTTCGCGCAGCGCCGGCGTGACGACCTCGAGGTGCATGCCGAGCGTGTCGATGCCGGCGGCCTTCATGCGCTCGAACCAGCGGTCGTCGTCGGGCGGCTCGCACTGCGCCTGGATCGGCAGGTCGACCGCCGCCTTGATGGCGAAGGCGCTCTCGCAAAGAATAGCCGCACCCCGGTCCGGCGTCGGCGGCGTGCCGGTGGTCAGCACCATATGCCTGACGCCATCGAGCAGCACCGCGGCGCGTGCCACTTCGGCCAGTTGCTCGGGCGTCTTGCGCGCCACCGTACGGCCTGCCGCCAGCGACTGGCCGATCGAGCAGAACTTGCAGGTCTTCTTGCGGCTCTCGTACCGGATGCAGGTCTGCAGGACGGTCGTGGCCAGCACGTCGGCGCCATGCAGCGTGGCGATATGCGAGTACGGAATGCCCTCCAGGGTCTGCAGCGCATGGAAACGCGGCGCCTTCGGAAAGCTGATGCTGGCAATCGGGATGGTTCCGCGCATCAGCGCGCTGCGCCCCGTTCCGTCGGGCGCCTGCGCCACGAACGGCGAGTGCCACGCCGTGCTGGTATGCACCGGCACCATGATGGTCACGCCGTCGATGGTGACCGCCTTGTGGTCGGACGGACCCGCCCCGCCGCGGCGGCTGGCCGCGCCGGCATTCGGGTCTTCCAGGCGCAGCCCGACGGACTGCAGCTCAGTCATCAATTGCCGGCTCGAAGCCGGCACGGTCGCGCTGGATGTCATCGCGGATGCTCCCATGGAAGTTGGAGAAGGCGCCTGCCATCGGCACTGCCGTCACCGCCGGCCGCTCATTGATGGCCAGGCTTAGCAGTTCCGGGCGCGCGTAGTGGCCCACCGAATCCATCATTCGCTTGCGCTTGGTGATGAGCGACATGTCAAGGTCGGCAATGACCATGCCCTCACCCTCGCGCAACGGCGGCGCCAGGTGCTGCCCCTCCGGCGAGATGATTGCGGTGTTGCAGCCGCCGCGCAGCGCCTTCTGCAGCGCCGGATCGGTGGTCACAGAGGCGATCTGCGCTTCGGTCAGCCAGCCGGTGGCGTTGACGACGAAGCAGCCGGATTCCAGCGCGTGGTGCCGGATCGTGACTTCGATCTGCTCGGCAAAGATCGGCCCGACCAGCGAGCCTGGGAACTGGCTGCAGTGGATTTCCTCGTGCTGGGTCATCAGCGCATAGCGGGCCAGCGGGTTGTAGTGCTCCCAGCACGCCAGCGCGCCGACGCGGCCGATTGCCGTGTCCGCGACCTTCAGGCCGGCCGCATCGCCCTGCCCCCAGATCATCCGTTCGTGGAAGGTGGGCGTGATCTTGCGGCGCTTGACCGCGAGATTGCCCTCGGTGTCGAAGATAAGCTGCGTGTTGTACAGGCTGCCGTGGTCGCGCTCGTTCACGCCGAGCACCACGACCATGCCGTGCCGGCGTGCGCGCCCGGCGACGGCATCGGTAACCGGGCCGGGCACCACCACGGCCTGCTCGTACAGCCGCATGTGGTCGCTGCCGGAGTGCACCGGCGGCCGTACGAAGGAGAAGTACGGGTAGTACGGCACGAAGGTCTCCGGGAAGACGATCAGCTGCACGCCTTTCCCGGCGGCCTCGTCGATCGCCTCGCAGACCTTGGCCAGCGTGCCTTCGCCGCTCTCGAGGTCGGGCGCGATCTGAACCGCGGCCGCGCGCACAATGGGTTTCTGTGACATGGTGGCACCTGCCCTTTTGCTCAGACCGTCCAGGTGTCGATGATCAGCGCGTTCTCCTTGCGATGCAGCAGCTTGAGGTCGAGCACATCGAGCGGACTGATCGGGCGAATGCCCTCGATCAGCGAGGCTTCGCCGTGGCCGTACAGGGCCTGCAGGGCGAAGCGGCAGGCGTAGACCTTGCCGCCCTCTTCCATGAACTTGGTGAGCTGCTTGTTGAAGTTCATGTGGCCCGGAAACGCCTCATCGCCGAGCGTCGGGAAGCCGCGCTGAACGCCGAGGTTGACGCCGGGGCCATACAGCAGAATCGAGGTCTCGAAGCCCTTGCGCAGCAGCCGCGTGGCTTGCAGCATGTTGACGAAGCCGATCGAGCCTTCGAAGGCGACGGTGTGGAATGTCACCAGCGCCTTCTCGCCGGCTTCTGCCTTTACGTCCTCGAATACCTTCTCTTCATAGTCGACCAGGAAATCGCCCTTCTTGTGGGCCGGTTTGCTGACAGCAGGCATGCTTCTCTCCGTTGCGTTGATGAGGCAGTGCGGTCGATCGATCCCATGCCGATCGACCGTTCGGCGCCAGGCCGAACACGCCAACATCCGCAACCGATGTGCCACGCAATGTCCGCAGTCATGCGATCAATCTCCAATCAAAGCGATGGCGACCAAATGATCGGCCCAATGATCGCAACGGCTTTGGCCATGGATGCCACCAAAGGCGCACAGCGCACGCCATGACGGCTTTGCCACAATGCACGTTTTTGAACGGGAGCAAGCCGCCCGGGTGCGCACACGTGGTGCATGAGCGTTGATATCGCACCATCATTGAGAACTTCAGATGCGATCGCCTGCGTGGCTTGGTAAGCGATCATTCGAGTGCTACCCTCAGGGCACTGAATTCCATCGCATCGCGCAGCGGGAGACCATGGTGTCCAACCTGACCAGCCATTGGTTAAAACGTATCGCCGGTAGTGCCAAGCCTGCCTATCTGCTGATTCCGGACCTGATCGAGGAGGCGCTGGCCGATGGCCAGCTGCGCGCACGCGACCGGTTGCCGGCGCTGCGCGACCTGGCCGAAGCGCTGCAACTGAACTACACCACCGTGGCGCGCGCCTACAGCGAAGCGAGGAAGCGGGGATTGATCGACACCAAGACAGGAAGTGGCACTTACGTGCGCGGACGTGCGCCCGCGATGCCGCTGCGCGGCGGCACGGGTGCGGAGATGACCATGAACATGCCGCCGGAGCCGCCCGCGATGACGGGGCGGCTTCGTGACGCCATGGCGCAACTGCTGGAGGCCGCCGACCCCTACTCGCTGCTGCGCTACCAGGACTTTGGCGGATCCCCGGCCGATCGCTCCGTCGCCGCGAAATGGCTGCGCAGCTGGGTGCCGGCATGCAGCGCGGACACCGTGCTGGTCACGCCCGGCATCCACAGCGCGCTGGTCGCACTGCTGTCGCAGCTCGCGCGCCCGGCGCAGACCATCTGTGCCGACGCGCTGGCCTACCCCGGCATCAAGGCCATCGCCGCGCAGCTCAATATCCAGCTACAGGCGCTGCCCGGCGACGAGGATGGCCCGTTCGCCCACGCCTTCGAAGCCATGTGCAAGACACAGAAGCCGGCGGCGCTCTATTGCAACCCGACCATCCAGAACCCGAGCACGCGCACCATGCCGCAGGCACGCCGCGAGCAGCTCGCCGAAGTCGCGCTGCGCTACAGCGTGCCGATCATCGAGGACGATGCCTACGGCATGCTGCCGCTGCGGGCACCGCGGACGTTTGCCGCGCTCGCCCCGGAACTCACGTATTACGTCACCGGCCTGTCCAAATGCCTGGGCGCCGGGTTGCGCATAGCGTTCCTGCACGCCCCCACCGCCCGGCAGGCGCAGCGCCTTGCTGGCACCCTGCGGGCAACGACGGTGATGGCGAGCCCCATCAACACACTGCTCGCTACATCCTGGATCAAGGACGGAACGGTAGACGACATGCTCAAGGCCATCCGCGCCGAAAGCGCGGCGCGGCAGTTGATTGCGCGCCATGTGCTTGAGGGCCTGGCCTATGACGCAGACCCGGAAGGCTTTCACCTGTGGCTGCCGATCCCGGCAGCTTCAGCGTGGAGCCCGTCGGAACTGGCGCTGCACCTGCGCTCGCGCGGCATCGGCGCGGTATCGGCCGCCGCTTTCTCGACCGACGGCAACCCGCCCGATGCGATCCGCGTCTGCCTGGGCGGCCCGGGCGAGCGTGATGAGATCGAGGAGTCGCTGCGGATCATCGCGGAGACGCTCGACAATCCGCATCATTTGCATTCAGCGATGCTGTAGCCGGGGGGCTCCCCTTGATTCCCGCGCAGCTTTCCGCTGTTCGGCGCACTGCCCAGCCTGGCCCGGCGGGCGCCGGCGTTCAGGGAGTTATCCCTTGACCGAGTCGGTCGCGGCTTCGTCGATCAACGCTGCAACCTCGACTGGCTTCGAAGCCAGCGAAGCATGGCTTGCCGCCAGAGTCATGACCTTCCGGGGATTGAGCCGGGCTGACATCTTCAGCTGGTTTTCGGGGGCGATCATTCTGTCTTCGCTGGAAATCTGGTACCAGGACGGCTTCTTTCTCCAGGCCGGCGCCGTGATGACGCCGCCGAAGGTGCTTGCAAGCGGCGCCTTCTGCGTCACCGCCATCACCAGCGCGTCGTCGGGCGAAAGATCCTGGCAGAAGCTCTCATGGAACATATCGGACTTGAGCCACAAGTAGCCGTCGCTGTCGGGTTCGAGATTGGGAGCCGCAACCGGAAGATGCTGCTGAGTAATGCCACCGGGACTCTCCCCCGCTTCTGGCGCAAACGCCGCGATATACACAAGCCCCACCACATTGGGCTGGTCACCCGCCTGGGTAATCACCGCACCACCGTACGAATGCCCCACCAGAAGGACTGGCCCTTTTTGCTGGGCAATCATCTTGCGGGTACGCTCGACATCGTCAGCAAGCGATGTCAGCGGCATTTCAACGGCGCGGACGTTCGTATACCCCTTTCGCGCCAGTTCAACGATGACCTTTCCCCAATGCGCGGCACCTCCCCAGAAGCCGTGCACCAGAATGATCGAGGGCTTGCTCATGATCTGACTCCTATCTGCCAATGTAAGCTGTAAGCCGAACAATGCAACACGCTGCAGTCCCTCGGCGGTTGGACTGCGCTCCAATCGATGCCACCGTCAGCCCTGATCCCCGCCGCCAACTGGCAAGACCGTGCCGGTAATGTAAGAAGCCTCGTCCGATGCGAGAAACAGGATGGCATGGACCTGCTCGTCGATCGTGCCATAGCGGTGCATCAGGCTCGAGGCCCTGGTCTGGTCGACGATGGCCTGGTACCAGATGGCCTCCTGCTCGCTCTGCGCTGCCATGTTGCGCGGGATCCTGCGCGGCGGTGCCTCGGTGCCGCCGGTGGCCACTGCGTTGACGCGCACGCCTTCGTGCGCATGCTCGAAGGCGAGGCTGGCCGTCAGTGCGTTGACGCCGCCCTTGGCCGCCGCGTAGGGCACACGGTGGATGCTGCGCGTGGCAATCGACGACACGTTGACGATGACGCCCTGCCGGCGCGCGACCATGCCGGGCAGCACCGCCCGGCAGCACCACAGCGTGGGGAACAGCGAGCGCCGGATCTCGGCTTCGATCTGGTCCTCCTCATAGGCCTGGAAGGGCTTGGCCCAGATTGTGCCGCCCACGTTGTTGACGAGGATGTCGATGCGGCCGAAGGCTGCTTCGGCCGCCTGCGCCATTTGCGTGGCGCCGGCATAGCGCTCCAGGTCGGCGTGCACTGCGATGGCCTGCCCGCCTGCGGCGACGATCTGCGCCGCGACTTCATCGACCAGCGCCGAGCGGTCGACCAGCGCCACCGAGGCGCCCTCGGCGGCGGCGGCCAGTGCGACGCCGCGGCCGATGCCTTGTGCGGCCCCGGTCACGATCATGGCTTTGCCGGCAAAGCGTGTAGCAGTTCTCATGTTGTCGTGCTCCTCGCTCATGCCGCGTTGCTGGCCGAGAACTTCTCATAGTAGAAGCCGGCGGGCGTGATGCCGCTCTGCTGCAGCCAGCCGCGCACGGCCTCCACCATGGCCACGGGGCCACACAGGTAGATGTCGACATCACCGCCGTTGAGCCATTCCGGCTCCACATGGGCTGTGACATAGCCCTTGCGGGCGTGGTTGCTGGCAGCGTCAGCCACGCAGGTACGGTATTCGAAGCCGGGCAAGGCACCCTGGGCCGCATTGATGCGCGACAGCGCCACCAGGTCGATGTCGTTGGTGACCCCGTAGACCATGCGCACCGGCTGCGCACAGCCGCTGGCGGCCAGCACATCGAGCATCGACAGGAAGGGAGCGATGCCGGTGCCGCCGGCCAGGAACAGCACCGGCCGCGCCACCTCGCGCAGGTAGAAGCTGCCGTAGGGGCCCGAAAACGCCACGCGCTCGCCTGATCTGGCCCGGCTGGTCAGCCACGTGCTCATCCGGCCTTCCGGCACGTTGCGCACCACGAAGCCGGTGCGCGCGCTGCCGGGCGCGGAGCTGAAGGAATAGGAGCGCGTCTGGCCGGTGCCCGGGATCTCGACATTGACATACTGGCCGGGCAGGAAGTCCAGGCCAGCGGCCTCGTCCAGGTCGATGGAAAAGCCGATGGTCGAATCGGAGAGCTGTTCGAGCTCGGCCAGCGTCCCCTGGTAGGTGGTGACGCCGGTCTTGCACGCGGCTGACGAGGCGGGCACGCGGATCACGCAGTCCGATCGCGGACGGGTCTGGCAGGCCAGCACGTAGCCCTCGGCAGCTTCCTCCGCGGTCAGTGCATCCTCGATATAGCTCGACGCCGGCAGGTCATAGCTGCCCGACTCGCACAGCCCGCGGCAGGTGCCGCAGGCGCCGTCGCGGCAGTCCAGCGGGATATTGATCTGCTGGCGATAGGCGGCATCGGACAAGGTCTCGTGCTCGCCGCAGGTGATGAACCTGGTGACGCCGTCTTCGAATTGCAGGGCAATGGTGTGTTCCATGGCGCGTTCCTCCAGCCTGGATCAGATGTGATAGATGTCGATGACCTGGTTGATGTAGTCGTTCTTGAGCACGACATACTTGTCCAGGATGCGCGGCTGCCCGCCGGAGAGGTCGAGGGTGTAGCGCGACATGCCGAAGTAGCTGTAAGTGGTCTGGTAGCGATGGCTCAGCGTGTGCCAGTTGAAACGCACGGTGCAGGTGTCGCCCGCCACCCCGAGCACTTCGACGTTGCTCAGGTTGTGGCTGGTGCGCGTGTCCGGAATGGTGGCGCTGGAGCGCTCGGTCTTGATGCGGAACACGCGATCCTCCAGGCCCTGTCGGGTCGGGTAATAGATCAGCGAGACCTCGCGCTGCGGGTCGGTGATCAGCTTGCCGTCGTCATCCCAGCAGGGCATCCAGAACTTTGCGTCGGCGTGGTAGCACGCAAGCCATGCGTCCCACTCTTCGTCATCCAGCAGCCGTGCCTCGCGGTACAGGAAGGACTGGATGGCGGCAAGGTCGACCGGTTTGTCGAGGGTGGTGTCGGCGGCGCTCATGCTGCGCTCCCTGCGGCGGCGTCGGTGGCTTCATTCGCGGCTTCGGCGGATTGCTCTGCCACGGCCTTCTTCATCACGTCCAGCCAGTAGCGGTGCTGCACCGTGTAGAGGCCCTCGTCCTCGGTACGCACCCCGCTCATCACGGGCTTGAGTCCGATGCGCTGCGCGGCTTCGTCGGCACCGTCGATCCAGTGTTTCGCGCCGCGGCACATGTCGTTCCAGGCCAGCGCCTGCACGGCGTAGCCCTGCTGGCAGGCGCGGAATTCCTCGAGGTCGTCCGGGGTGGCCATGCCGCTGACGTTGAAGAAGTCCTCGTACTGGCGGATGCGGCGCGCGCGCGCCTCGTCGGATTCGCCCTTCGGCGCGATGCAGTAGATGGTGACCTCGGTCTTGTCGACGGCCAGCGGACGCAGCAGGCGGATCTGCGAGCCGAACTGGTCCATCAGGTAGACGTTGGGATAGAGGCACAGGTTGCGCGAGTTCTGGATCATCCAGTCCGCGGTCTCCGCGCCGCAGCGCTCGGCGAATTCCTCGCGGCGGCTGAAGTTGGGGCGGTCCTCCGGATTGGCCCAGCGCGTCCACAGCAGCATGTGGCCATGCTCGAAGGCGTAGAAGCCGCCGCCCTGCTGCCCCCACTTGCCGGCGTCCATGGCGCGGATCTTGTCTTCCTGCGCATTCTTCTGCTTGCGCTGGCTAGTGGTCGCGGCGTAGTTCCAGTGCACCGCCGACACATGGTAGCCATCGGCGCCGTTCTCGGCCTGCAGCTTCCAGTTGCCCTCGAACGTGTAGGTGGACGAGCCGCGCAGCACCTCAAGCCCGTCGGCCGACTGGTCGACGATCATGTCGATGACGCGCGCCGCTTCGCCGAGGAAGTCCTGCAGCGGCGGCACGTCCGCGTTCAGGCTGCCGAACAGGAAGCCGCGGTAGTTCTCGAAGCGCGCCACCTTCTTCAGGTCGTGCGAGCCTTCCTTGTTGAAGCAGTCGGGATAGCCGGCGTTCTCGGGATCCTTCACCTTCAGCAGCTTGCCGCTGTTGTTGAAGGTCCAGCCGTGGAACGGGCAGGTATAAGTGGCCTTGTTGCCGCGCTTGTGGCGGCACAGCATGGCGCCGCGGTGGCTGCAGGCATTGATGAAAGCGTTCACTTCGCCCTGGCGGTTGCGCGCGATCACCACCGGCTGGCGGCCAATATGGGTGGTGTAGTAATCGTTGTTGTTCGGGATCTGGCTTTCGTGCGCCAGGTAGATCCAGTTGCCCTCGAAGATGTGCTTCATCTCGAGTTCGAACAGGTCTTCGTCGGTGAAGGCCGCGCGGTGCAGCCGGTGGTCGCCGCTTGCCTTGTCTTCCACCAGGAAGGCGTCGAGGTCGAGGCGCCCGGCGCTGGGGCGAACGGGGGCCTTGCCCTCCGGATAGATGGGGATCATGGAGTTGTCTCCTGCCGATGTCTTGTCTGCTGGACGGCCCTGCGCATGGCGCTGCCGCCCGGACTGGATCTGCCGGCCCGCGCGGCGGGCGGCACTACGGAAAATCAGGCGGCGGCGCGCTGGCGCTCCACCTCGGCGGCGGGGGCGCCGGCCTGCTCCGGCAGCAGCCGGAAATCGAAGTCGATCGAGGCAAACGGCTTGTCCACGCCGTGTTTGTCGAGCGCTGCGGCTTCGGTGACGCGGGTCACCGCCGGCACCAGCCCCTCGCGGCTGGCGAAGGCGAAGTCATCCCACAGGTATTCGTCGCCGTCGATGTTGATCTGCGTGGTCAGCTTGCGGTGGCCGTCCGCCGACACGAAGAAGTGGATGTGGGCCGGGCGCCGTCCGTGGCGCGCGAGCTGGTCCAGCAGGCCCTGGGTGGTGCCTTGCGGCGGGCAGCCGTAGCCGTTGGGCACGTTGCTGCGGAACTGGTAGCGGCCATTGGCGTCGGTGACGATGGTGCGGCGCAGGTTGAAGTGCGACTGGGTCTTGTCGAAGAACGAATAGTTGCCCATCAGGTTGGCGTGCCACACCTCGACCCTGGCGCCGGGCAGCGGCTTGCCGTCGGCGCCGAACACCGTGCCTTGCATGAACAGGACCTCGCCCTTGCCGTCGTCGCTACCGTCGTCGAGCCGGGCGAAGCCGGTGCTTTCCGGGGCGCCGGCCACGTAGAGCGGGCCTTCGATGGTGCGCGGCGTGCCGCCGGTCAGGCCGGCGCGGGCTTCGGCCTCGTCGGCGCGGACGTCGAGGAAGCGTTCCAGCCCCAGGCCGGCGGCGAGCAGGCCCAACTCCTGGGTGGCGCCCGCCTCGGCGAAGTACTCGATGCCCTTCCAGACTTCGCTGGCGCTCAGGTCGAGGTCCTCGATTGCCTTGAACAGGTCCGCGGTCAGGCGGACTACCACCTGCTGCACGCGCGGGTCGGGGGTGCCTTGCGTGCCGGTGGCGACGATAAAGCTGTGGACCAGGGCGTCGATTTCCGAGTGAGTCATGGGGGTCTCCATAGTTGTGGTTGGGTCCCGGACCATGCTTTGCAGGTATTGAGCTTGTCTTCCGGGTATGGATGGAGCATAGTCAACGCCAGTTTTGGCAGTCCAACACTGATTTAGTATCCGCTTGATACTCAGGAGGTATAGTCGTGGAATTGCGGCACCTGCGTTACTTCGTGGCCGTGGCAGAGGAACGCAACTTCACCCGGGCGGCCGAGCGGCTGCATATCGCACAGCCGCCGCTGTCGCGCCAGATCCAGCAACTGGAGGACGACCTGGGTGTGCAACTCTTCGAGCGCCACTCGCGCCCGCTGAAACTGACCGACACCGGGCGCTTCTTCTATACCCACGCGCTGCAACTGCTGGCCCAGACCGCGGAACTGCAGGCGATGACCAAGCGGGTCGGCAAGATCGAGCACAAGATGTCGGTCGGCTTTGTCGGCTCCACGCTGTACGGGATGCTGCCGCGGATCATCCGGCGCTTCCGGCAGATGCACGCCGATCTCGAACTGAGCCTGCACGAGATGTCGACCATGGACCAGATCAAGGCGCTCAAGGAGGGGCGCATCGACGTGGGCTTCGGGCGCATTCGCCACGAAGACCCGTCGGTGCGGCGCGTGGTGCTGCGCGAGGAGCGCATGATCGTGGCGCTTCCGGTCGGCCATCCGCTGGCTGACGCCAAGCCCGAGCTCGCGCTGCACGACCTGGTCGGCGAGCCGCTCATCATCTTCCCCAAGGCGCCGCGCCCGAGCTTTGCCGACCAGGTGCTGGCCGCCTTCCACGACCGCGCCCTGAAGCCGCGCCGCCTGCACGAGGTGCGCGAGCTGCAGATCGCACTCGGGCTGGTGGCGATGGGCGAAGGCATCTCGGTGGTCCCGAGCAGCGTCTACGGGCTCAAGCGGGGCGACGTGACCTACAAGGAACTGGACGATCCCAAGCTGGTGTCGCCCATTATCATGAGCACGCGCATGCTGGACGAGTCGGCCGACCTGCGCTCGCTGCGGGACATGATCTACCAGCTCTACGAGGATGAGGGCATGGCCTACCTGCCGCCGCCGAAGGATTAGGGATCAACGGGCGGTCCATACTCTGAAGGTATGGAATCAGACGCCAACGGTGTTGGACACCCAAAAAATAGCCCTCCATACTCCGGTGCAACGTTCAACTGCATCAGGAAGGTATGAAAGTGGCGACGCAGCAAAGCACCACGGCCATCGAGTCCATCGAGGCCATCCTGGTCGATCTTCCGACCATCCGGCCGCACCAGCTCGCCATGGCGACCATGCAGCGGCAGACGCTGGTGATCGTCCGGCTGCGCTGTGCCGACGGCGTCGAAGGCCTCGGCGAGGCGACCACCATCGGTGGTCTTTCCTACGGCGACGAGAGCCCCGAAGGCATCAAGCTGACCATCGACAGCTACCTTGCACCAGCGCTGCTGGGCCAGGATGCGGCCAACGTGCATGGCGCCATGGCGCGCCTCGGCAAGGTCGCACGCGGTAACCGCTTCGCCAAGTCGGCGCTCGAGACCGCGCTGCTGGACGCGCAGGGCAAGCGTCTCGGCGTGCCGCTGGCGACACTGCTGGGCGGCGCCGTACGCGACACCCTGCCGGTGCTGTGGACGCTGGCCAGCGGCGACACCGCGCGGGACATCGACGAGGCGGAGCGCCTGCTTGCCGAGCGCCGCCACGACACCTTCAAGCTCAAGATCGGCCGGCGCAGCGTGCGCGAGGACGTGGCGCACGTATCCGCGATCAAGCGCGCGCTGGGCGAGCGGGCGCGCGTCACGGTGGACGTCAACCAGGCCTGGAACGAAGCGGATGCCGCCACCGGCATTGCCATGCTGGAGTCCGCCGGCATCGATCTGATCGAGCAGCCCACGCCTCGCGAACAACGCGCCGCGCTGGCGCGTCTGGCGGCGCGCTTCGTCGTGCCCATCATGGCCGACGAAGCCGTGTGCGGGCCCGAGGATGCGATGGAACTGGCCCGCATCGGCGGCGCCGACGTGTTCGCACTGAAGATCGCCAAGTCGGGCGGCATCTTCGGCATGCTGCGCACGGCCGCGGTGGGCGATGCGGCCGGCATCGCGCTGTATGGCGGCACCATGCTCGAAGGTAGCATCGGCACCATAGCCGCCGCCCACGGCTTTGCGACCCTGCCGCAACTGGCGTGGGGCACCGAACTGTTCGGCCCGCTGCTGCTGAAGGACGACATCGTGGCCGAGCGCCCCGTCTACCGCGACTTCGCGTTGCACCTGCCGCAGGGCCCTGGCCTGGGCATGGCCCTGGACGAGGACAAGCTCGCCCACTACCGGCGCGACCGCGCCTGAATCCCTGCAATCAGACCCCATCAGAATCGAGGCGAGGAGACACCAATGCTGTATCTGGTACGAATGGACGTAAATCTGCCGCACGACATGCCCACCGCGCAGGCGGAGGACATCAAGGCGCGCGAGAAAACCTATGCGCAGGACCTGCAGCGCCAGGGCAAATGGCAGCAGCTCTATCGCGTGGTCGGCGAGTATGCCAACTACAGCGTGTTCGACGTCGAGTCCAACGAGGCACTGCACACGCTGCTGTCGGGGCTGCCGCTGTTCCCGTACATGAAGATCGCCGTCACGCCGCTGGCGCCGCATCCTTCATCGATCCGCTGAGGGAGCCCACGTCATGCGCTTTGCCACCCGCGACGGGCTTCGCCTTCACTATGAACTCCACGGTCCGGCCGGCGCGCCGGTGCTGGTCCTGTCCAACTCACTGGGAACCACCCTGTCGATGTGGGACCCGCAGATGCCGGCGCTGCTGGAGCGCTTCCGCGTGCTGCGCTACGACACGCGCGGCCATGGCGCCTCCGGCGTGCCGACAGCGCCGTTCGGCATGGCCGAGCTTGGTGCCGACGTGCTGGCGGTGATGGACCACGCCGGTGTCGAGCACGCCCACTTCTGCGGCCTGTCGATGGGGGGCATGACCGGCATCTGGCTGGCACGCCATCATCCCGAACGCTTCGGCCGCTTCGTGCTGGCGAATACCGCGGCGCTGATCGGCCCGGCGTCCGGCTGGAACACGCGCATCGAGCGCGTCCGCAACGAGGGCATGGCGGCGATTGCCGAGGGTGTGCTGGCCCGCTGGTTCACGCCGGCCGCGCTGGCAGGCGATCCGGCGCACATCGCGCCCGTGCTCGCCATGCTCGCCCCCACGGATCCCGACGGCTATATCGCCAACTGCGCCGCCGTACGCGATGCCGACCTGCGCGGCCTGCTGCCAGGCATCCGCTCGCGCGTGCTGGTGATCGCGGGCGTGCAGGATGCCGCCACTACGCCGGAACAGGGCCGCGAGCTGGCGCAAGGCATTGCCGACGCCGAATACCTCGCGCTCAATGCCGCGCATTTGTCCAACTGGGAGTTGCCCGAGGCGTTCTCGCACGCGGTGATCCGCTTCCTGTCACAGGCGTGACGCCATACATCCTTACCGGAGCCGACATGACCCAGCCCTGCATCATCTCCGTCGCCATCACCGGCTCGCTGCCGCGCAAGCGTGACAACGCTGCCGTGCCGATCACGGTCAGCGAGCAGATCGAATCCACCCAGGCCGCCTTCGAGGCGGGCGCCACGCTAGTCCACCTGCACGTGCGCAATGACGACGAGACGCCCTCCTCCGAGCCCGACCGCTTTGCCCGCGTGCTGGAGGGCATCCGCAAGCATGCGCCGGGAATCATCACGCAGGTCTCCACCGGCGGCCGCTCCGGCGCGGGAAGGGAGCGAGGGGGGATGCTGTCGCTGCGGCCGGACATGGCATCGCTTGCCACCGGCTCGGTCAATTTCCCGACCCGCGTCTATGACAATCCGCCAGACCTGGTGGACTGGCTCGCCGCGGAAATGAAGGCCTACGCCGTCAAGCCCGAGATAGAGGCCTTCGACCTGTCGATGATCTTCCAGGCAGTGGCCATGCAACAGGCCGGCAAGATCGGCGGCGCGCTGCATATCCAGTTCGTGATGGGGATCAAAAATGCGATGCCGGTCGATCGCGAGGTGCTCGCCTTCTACGTGCACACCCTGCGGCGCCTGGCACCCGATGCGACCTGGACCGGCGCTGGCATCGGTCGGGGCCAGTTGACGATGGCGCGCTGGTCGCTCGAACTGGGCGGCCATTGCCGCACCGGCCTGGAAGACAATGTGCGGCTCGACAAGCAGACACTGGCGCCCTCCAACGCTGCGCTGGTCAGCCAGGTAGCAGCCTTGTGCGAGGAATATGGGCGCCCCGTGGCGACAGTGGCCCAGGCGCGCGCGCTCCTGGGGCTGCCATCAATGGAAATCGACGGGCGTTCGCTGCCCTTGAAAGCGGGAGGGCATTAATTCGGCCCCAGTGTTCTACCGCCACGTCTACCGCCAACCTGTTCCGCTGGCCGGCGATAGCCAGCGAAAGGCACCGCGACAGCCCAGCGCCCTGTCCGCGCTCCGCCGACCGGGATGGCCAAACGCAATGTCGGCAATTCTGCGCGCCCGCGAGATACTGGCAGCTGACGTGCCAACGGAATCGCGCTAAGGGGTCCGGCTGCCTCGACTCTCATGCGCAAGCTGTTCGCGCTGCTCAATCAGAAAGTCCAATCAGCGTGCCTCGGATGCGCTGAACCGTCGCCTGTAGTAACCCGGGCTGGTTCCAAGCCGAGTCCGGAAATGATTGCGCAACGTGGCTGCAGCACCAAAGCCGACTTGCACCGCGATTTCATCCACGGATAAATCGGTCTCTTCGAGCAACGTCCTGGCCCGGCCCAGGCGCTCGGTAAGCAGCCACTCCCCTGGCGGCATCCCCATCGTACTGACAAAGTGCCGCTGAAAGGTCCGGGCACTCATCGCCGTTTGCCTTGCCATTCTGAGAATCGACCAGCCTTCGTCCAATGTTGCGCGCACCGCGTCCACCAAGGGTGCCAGCGACGAGCCGCTACGCTTTGAGACCGGCTCGTCGATATACTGGGCCTGCCCGCCTTCGCGGTGGGGTGGCATGACCAGTCGGCGTGCGACCTGATTGGCAGCGCGCGGGCCAAGATCCCGGCGAATCAGGTGGAGGCACAAGTCGATTCCCGCCGCACTGCCGGCAGACGTAAGAACATCGCCGGCATCGACATAGAGCACGTCCGCTTCCACGTGGACGTCCGGATATCGCGCCGCGAGTGCTGCGGCATGGCGCCAGTGCGTAGTCGCACGCTTTCCATCGAGCAACCCCGCTGCCGCCAGGACAAAGGCGCCGGTGCAGATTGACATGACGCGCGCCCCGCGTTTGTTTGCCTTCCTCAACGCGCGGCAAAGTTCCGGCGGGACCTCCGCTTCGATACCGCGCCACCCCGGAATGATGATGGTCTTCGCTTTGGCCAGGAGTTCGAGGCCACCGTCAGCCTGTACCTGGATGCCCCCCGAACCGCGCAACCTCCCCGATTCGGCGGAACAGGTCGTGAAGCGATACCAGCTGTCACCCATTTCAGGTCTTGGCAGACCGAACACTTCAACGGCGCAGCCATATTCAAAGAGGCTCAGGCCGTCATACACGACGACGGCAACCAGTCCTGCGTTGGCAGACGATTGTGATTTGGTCTTTGGCACGATATGGACGGAAACTGGCATTGATGCCACTAGCGATTGATTTTGCCCCAACCGCTCTACGTCTCGCAAGACTCTCCCCCATGTCTGTTGCGTGTGCTGCGATCCTGATCGCCGCCACTCCCATCAAGTTGGCACGATCTTTACGCAAATTGTCGTTCGTGCCACTGGTGGGTTCAATTTGCGCTGCTTATCCTGTGGCCGGTGGTTCGCGATACGGCAAGCGACGCGCGTCCGCCAGCAATTTCAACCCGCAGAGAGAGTGAAAGTGAAAGACAAACTATTCATGCTTCGCCCCGGCTTTTTTTCAGGCTCGGAAGGTCCGTTCTATTGTGGAGATTCCGTTGCCGTTGAAGGCCTGCTCGGCTTCTTCCCGCAGTTGCGCAATGAAGTTGATGTCGAATACGTCGATGCGCCCCGCCCTCGCATGGCAATTGTCGAACTGATCGGCGAGGCGAACCAGTCCGCCCCCGTCCTGGTGCTCGGCGCCGGGCGCGCGCCGGTCGATGACGGCGTGGAGATTCACGTAAGCGGCCAGACGCGTTTTATCGATTCGCCCGACCATATCCGTCGATACCTGTCGTCGCAGTACGGTGTGGCGCATCCCGCCTCCTGACTACAGGCCAACCCGGCTCATGCGTGAAGAGGCCTTCCATGCAGCCCCGCGCGCCGATCGCAGCCATTGCGATTTGCGGCATCGCCTGCCGCAACTTTGGCGATGCCCATGCGTGGCGGGCCTCGACTTCGAACCTGCTCAGTATCGCTTCAGGCAATCGCCTGAAGTCTCTTGAATAAGCTATGGATTCCCCTATGTCTTCGCCCAAGCACGCCAAGGTCCTGATTCTCGGTTCCGGCCCTGCCGGCTATACCGCCGCCGTCTATGCAGCGCGCGCCAACTTGTCGCCGGTGCTCGTCACGGGCCTGGCGCAAGGCGGCCAGTTGATGACCACGACCGATGTCGAAAACTGGCCGGCGGATGCAACGGGGGTGCAGGGCCCAGAGCTGATGCAGCGCTTTCTCGATCACGCGGAGCGCTTCAAGACCGAGATCGTGTTCGACCACATCCACACGGCAAAGCTCGACGGGAAGCCGATTCGCCTGATCGGCGAATCCGGCGAGTACACCTGCGACGCGCTGATCATCGCGACAGGCGCGTCCGCACAGTATCTCGGCCTGCCGTCCGAGGAATCCTTCATGGGCCGCGGCGTGTCCGCTTGCGCGACCTGCGACGGCTTCTTCTACCAGCAGCAGCATGTAGCCGTGGTTGGCGGCGGCAATACGGCGGTCGAGGAAGCGCTGTATCTGGCTGGCATCGCGAAAAAGGTCACGGTGATCCACCGCCGCGACAAGTTCCGCGCCGAGCCGATCCTGGTCGACCGTCTGCTCGAGAAGGCGAAGCAAGGTGTTGTCGAGATCAAATGGAACCACGTGCTCGACGAAGTGAATGGCGACGGGGCTGGCGTGACCGGCCTGCGCATCAGGCATGCGCAAACCGGCGAGACCACCGAACTCGCACTCCAAGGCGTTTTCATCGCCATCGGCCACAAGCCGAACTCCGATCTCTTCAGAGGCCAGCTCGAGATGACGAACGGCTACATCGTCACCAACGGCGGCCTCTCGGGCAACGCCACGGGCACGAGTGTGCCGGGCGTGTTCGCGGCAGGCGACGTGCAGGACCACATCTATCGGCAGGCGATCACCAGCGCCGGCACGGGCTGCATGGCCGCGCTCGACGCGCAGCGATACCTGGAAAGTACGCCGGAGCCTGCTGTTCTACATTGCACCATCCCAGTAGAAAATTATTCTAATTAGGAGCGAGCTTACGGGTGTTTATGGAAGCAATTTGCGGAAATCGAACACTATGATTTCTCTCACAAACAGCGCGAAACCGGCTTTCCAATCCAGGATCGGACAATGCGCAATACCGGATGACGCCCCCACCATGAGAACAATATTCCGGCTCTTCCAAGAGCACCCGGCATCGGTTGGCGAGAGCTATCTGCAGCATATGTTGTCGTCGTTTTCATTTGGCGCGTCGATGCTGTTCGCATCGATCGCGGCGCTCGTGCACGGCATGCTGCCTTTTCTCTTCGTCGCCACAGGCAGCAACACGATCTCCCGGCTGCATGAGCGCATGGTCACCCATCGCAACCGCGTGGCGTCGCGTCACCGATAAACAAGCCCCCCTTCGACAACAACATGACAAGCTCACTAGCGTCTTCCCTGCTACGCCCGGTCCCCTATATGGGCGTGATCCACGTCGTTCACGAAGCCGTCAAGCTCGGCTTCCGCAACGGTCATCCCGACTGGTGCAACCTCGGCCAGGGGCAGCCTGAAATCGGGCCCATGGCAGGCGCGCCGGAACGGTTGGCTTCACTGCAGTTCGACGTGGCCGATTGCGCCTACGGGCCGGTCGGCGGCATCGATGCCCTGCGTCAGGCGGTCGCGGACGATTACAACCGTCGCTATCGTCGCGGCAAGGCATCGCAGTACACGAAGGACAATGTTGCGATTGCGTCCGGCGGGCGGCTTGCGCTGTCGCGCCTGCTCGCCACCCTGGGCGAAATTCGCCTGGGCCACGTCGTGCCCGACTACACCGCCTACGAAGATCTGATCGCTTACCACCGCCATCGCTTCACGCCGGTCACGCTGCCCGTGGAGCCCGAAGACGGCTTTGCCATCCCGGCGCAGGCGCTCGAGGGACTGATCGCAAGGGAAGAGCTGGACGCACTGCTGTGGAGCAATCCCAACAACCCCACCGGGGCCGTGGTACGTGGTGAAGCACTGGCACAGTATGTGGCGGCGGCGCGCAACACGGGCTGCTGGATGCTGCTCGACGAGTTCTATTCGCACTTCGTGTTCGAAGATGGCCATGCCCCCGCGGACAAGCCGGTATCTGCCGCCGAGTTCGTCGAGGACGTGGAAACGGACCCGGTCGTCATCGTCGACGGCTTGACGAAAAATCATCGTTACCCCGGACTGCGCGTGGGCTGGGTGGTGGGGCCGACCGAGGTGATCGACATGATCAGCCGTGCCGCAAGCGCCATCGACGGCGGCCCGCCGACGATCGTGCAACGGCTTGCCGTGCAAGCGCTGCAACGCGACCGTGCGGATCAGGAAACGTCCGCATTGCGGAAGATGTTCGCCAGGAAGCGCCGCATCATGCTGGACGCGCTGACCGACATGGGTGTCGAGATCCCATGCCCTGGCAACGGCACGTTCTATCTCTGGGGCCGGGTGCATCGGCTGCCCGCGCCGCTGAACACCGCGGACACCTTCTTTACGGAGGGTCTCAAGCGCAAGGTCATGACCGTGCCCGGCAGGTTCTTCGACGTCAATCCGGGCAACCAGCGCGCCACCGAATACATCGACGCAAGCTGGGTGCGCTTCTCGTTCGGCCCACCCGAGCCCAATCTCCGCATGGGACTGGAGCGCCTGGGCGACATGGTCAACAGCGCCAGACGAGGGTAATCCGGATGTCCCCCGATACCTACCTCTCGCACGGCGTGATCGATCCGGACGATTTCGGCGGCGTCGTCAATCCGCCGGTTTTCCATGCGTCGACGGTGACGTTTCGCAATCTCGACGACATGGAAGCGCGCGGGCGTGCCATGTCGGGCGCCGACACGGATGTCATGTGGTACGGCCGCAAAGGCACGCCGACCACCTTCGCGTTGCAGAACGCACTCGCGCAGCTCGAAGGCGGGCACCGTTCGCTGTTAGTGTCGTCCGGCCTGGCGGCGTGTACGAGCGCCATCATGGCATTCGTCAAAGCCGGCGATCACATTCTGGTGAGCGACAGCGTCTATGGCCCGACGCGCCACTACGTCGAAACGGTACTGGCCCGCTGCAACGTGTCAGCGACGTTCTACAACCCCACGCTTGGGTCCGACATCGCGGCCTTGTTCCGTCCGACCACGACGCTCGTGTTCGCCGAGTCACCGGGTTCGCAGACGTTCGAAATGCAGGACATTCCTGCCATTGCGAAGGTCGCACACCGGCATGGCGCGGTCGTCGTCATCGACAACACGTGGGCCACGCCCTTGTTCTTCAAGCCATTCGAGCACGGCGTGGACGTCTCCGTGCATGCGGGGACGAAATACATCGTTGGGCATTCGGACGCCTTGATGGGTGTGATCACGACCAACCGTGAGTCATGGAACACGGTGCGCGACTATGTCTTCGCCACTGGCCAGCACGCGGGCCCGGACGACGTCTATCTCGCGCAGCGGGGCTTGCGGACGATGGCCGTGCGCCTTGAGCGGCATCAGCGTAGCGGACTGGCAATTGCCGATTGGCTGGCGTGCCGCCCGGAGGTGGCCCGGGTATTGCACCCCGGGCTCCCTGGTGCGCCGGGCCACGCCCTTTGGCGTCGGGATTTCACGGGGGCTTCAGGATTGTTCAGCGTCGTGCTCAAGCCCGGATATGGGCGTGAGGCGTTCCGTGCCTTCATCGACGACCTGAAGCTGTTCCGCCTAGGCTTTTCCTGGGGCGGATTCGAGAGTCTGGTGATGCCCTTCGATCCCAGGGAGGAGCGCCCCGCAGCCGCCTGGCCGTATGCCGGCCAGGCATTTCGATTGCACGTGGGCCTGGAGGCCAAGGAGGATTTGATCGCCGACCTGGAAGCCGCGTTCCGCAGACTTGCCGTGCAGTAGCAGTGCCCTCAAAAAAATACCTATTCCTACATTGGAGACAAGACATGAAATCCCTGAAGCTGCTGTTGCAAAGCGCGTGCATCGCGACCCTCCTGATTGTCACGGCGCCCGCCGTGCACGCTGAAGATCTGCTGGATTCGGTCAAAGTCAGCGGTGTCCTGAAAGTCGGCATGGAGGGCACTTACCCACCCTTTGGCTATCGCAATGGCGACGGTCAGCTCGACGGCTTTGACGTGGCCGTAGCCAAAGCCGTGGCCGACAAGATGGGGCTCAAGGTCCAGTTCATCACCACCGAGTGGAGTGGCATCATTGCCGGCCTGCAAGCCGGCAAGTTCGACGTCATCGTCAACCAGGTGGGCATCACGCCGGCGCGCCGCCAGGCTCTGGATTTTACCCAGCCATACGTCTATTCCGCGGTCCAGGTACTTCAGCGCAACAATGACAAGCGCGAGTTCAATTCGCTTGAAGAGCTGAAGGGAAAATCCGTCGGCGTCACGCTGGGCAGCAACTATGCCGAACTGGCGAAATCCGTGCCGGGTATCCTGGTGCAGACCTATCCGGGTACGTCGGAAAACCTGCGTGACCTGGCGGCCGGGCGCATCGATGCGGCCCTCAATGACCGCCTGATGCTGCCATACCTGATCAAGAACTCCAAGATGCCGCTACGCACCGGCGCGCTGCTCGCTGGCACGAAGCTTGAGATGGGAATCCCGTTCCGCAAGGGCAATCCCAAGTTTGCCAAAGCCATTGACGACGCACTGAACGCGTTGCAGCAGGATGGCACGTTGCGCAAGCTGTCCATCCAGTGGTTGGGTACCGACGCCAGCAGACCCGTCGCCCAGTAATCGCTGCCACGCCGGCCGGCTCCTTCCATCGCTGCAGGCCTCGGCCTGGCCGGCCACGCGGCCACTTCTACGGATCGAATCATGGAATCTCTTGATCTAGTCATTCATGCATCGCCGGTACTCCTGCACGGAGCAGTGATCACCGTGAAATTTGCCCTGGCGTCGATGGTCTTCGGCCTGCTGGTCGGGATCGTGGTCGCCATCATGGGTATCAGCACCAGTCCAATCCTCGGCGGCATTGCGCGCGCCTATGTCAGTGTCATGCGCGGGACGCCGCTGCTGGTCCAGATGTTCGTCGTCTACTATGGCCTGCCAGACCTCGGCATTTCCCTGGACCCCACCAGCGCCGGCATTCTTACCCTCACGGCCAATGCCGGCGCGTACCTGTCGGAAAGCATGCGCGGCGCGATTCTCGGTATCGGCAGAGGGCAATGGAGCGCCGCGCACAGCCTCGGGCTGGGCCATCTGCAGACGCTGCGTTACATCGTCTGCCCGCAGGCCCTGCGGCTCGCCGTGCCAAGCCTCGGCAACACGCTCATCAGCCTGATCAAGGATACGTCGCTAGTGTCAGTCATCACCGTGACCGAGTTGCTCAGGTCGTCCCAGGAAATCATCGCATCAACGTTCCAACCGCTTCCCTTGTATCTGTCGGTAGCAGCGATCTACTGGCTGTTCAGCACCGGATTGTCATGGGCACAGCGACGCCTCGAGGCGCGTCTGACACTGCCTGTGACGCGTTGATCTAACGGGTCGGAAACCCGAAGAATGCAATCTGCAAGTAGGAGACAAAACGATGATCGCGCTCGAAGGCGTATCGAAGTGGTACGGTCAGTTCAAGGTGCTTGATGCGTGCAGCACCCAGGTAGAAAAAGGCGAGGTCGTGGTCATCTGCGGCCCTTCCGGATCAGGAAAATCCACGCTGATCAAAACGGTCAACGGCCTCGAGCCGTTTCAGCAGGGCCGGATCAGTGTGGACGGGGTAATGGTCGGTGATCCGAAGATCAAGCTCGCCCAGTTGCGTGCGCGGGTTGGCATGGTGTTTCAGCATTTTGAGCTGTTCCCGCATCTGTCCATTCTCGACAACCTGTCCCTGGCGCAGGTCAAAGTGTTGAAACGCCGCAAAGAGGAAGCACAGGAGAACGGCATGCGCCTGCTCGAGCGCGTCGGCCTGAAAGCGCATGCGCGGAAATACCCCGGGCAGCTTTCGGGCGGGCAGCAACAGCGCGTTGCCATTGCACGCGCGCTGTCGATGGATCCGATCGCCATGCTGTTCGACGAACCGACATCGGCGCTCGATCCCGAAATGATCAATGAGGTGCTGGACGTCATGGTCGAACTGGCACGCGAGGGCATGACGATGATCTGCGTCACCCATGAAATGGGGTTCGCGAAGAAGGTCGCCAGCCGCGTAATTTTCATGGATGGCGGCGCCATCGTCGAGGATACCGGCAAGGACGCCTTCTTCGGCGACCCGAAGTCGGCCCGTGCGAAGGAGTTTCTCGCAAAGATCCTGCATTGACTCACACCCGCTTGCATAAAGGCGGGGGCGGTCGGGGGCGATCAAGGTTCCCGCTGACAACGCCCGCCGCCGCACCGTCCTGGTCCACCTCCCCCAAAGTCGAAATCATGAAGATCTCGGATCGCCTTGCCGCTTTCTCCCGCCTCGATCTGGTCGGCGCGGTCACGCCCCTGCAAAAGCTTGATCGCCTGTCCGGGATGCTCGGGCGCGATATCTACGTCAAGCGGGATGACACCACACCACTTGCGTTTGGCGGAAACAAGCTGCGCAAGCTTGAGTTCCTGGCGGCTGACGCCTTGCGCCAGGGCGCCGATACGCTGGTAACGGCCGGAGCCATACAGTCGAATCATGTCCGCCAGACGGCGGCGCTGGCGGCCCGTCTTGGGCTACGCTGCAACGCGTTGCTGGAGAACCCGACCGGCACGGCAGACGGCGACTACCTGCACAGCGGCAACCGCCTGCTGCTCGATTTGTTCGACGCACAGGCCGAGCCGGTTACTAGTCTCGACAACGCCGACGCACAGTTGCAAGCCCTTGCGGAACGGCTGCGTGGCGAGGGGCACAAGCCGTATGTCATCCCAATCGGCGGGTCCAATCCGCTGGGGGCATTGGGGTATGTACGTGCCGGCCTGGAGCTGGCGCAGCAAGCCGAGGAGATGGGTCTTGCGTTCTCGGCGGTCGTGCTGGCGTCCGGCAGTGCCGGAACCCATGGCGGGCTTGCGTTTGCGCTCGCACACGCGATGCCGGATACACCGGTCGTCGGCGTTACCGTGTCGCGCAGCGTCGCGGCGCAAACGCCGAAGGTGGCTGGGCTGATCGAAGGGACTGCCGCGCTGCTCGATGTCGCGGTGCCGGCAGGGCTGAAGGTCGAGTTGTGGGACGAGTACTTCGCACCTCGCTATGGTGAACCCAACCAGGCGGGACTGGAGGCCATCCGCATCCTGGCAGGTACCGAAGGTGTGTTGCTCGATCCCGTCTATACGGGGAAGGCGATGGCTGGTTTGCTCGATGGCGTCGCGCGCGGGCGTTTTGCTTCGGATGGCCCGGTGTTGTTCCTGCATACCGGTGGTGCGCCGGCGTTGTTTGCGTATCGCAATGCAATCAATACAGGTCCGAGGGACTAAAGCGGGAACGGAGGGGAAGTCGACACCACCGCCCAGCCCCGCCGCGGCAACGCGAAGCGCGGAGCCAAAAGACAAGGCGCCTCGAGGGCGCCCTGTATGCTCGATTAAAAGCGGATTACACGTTACTCCCACTCAATCGTCGCCGGCGGTTTCCCCGACACGTCATACACAACCCGGTTCAGGCCACGTACTTCGTTAATGATCCGGTTAGAGCAACGGCCCAGCAGCGCATAGGGCAGGTGCGCCCAGTGCGCGGTCATGAAATCGGTGGTCTGCACCGCGCGCAGCGCCACGACGTAGTCGTAGGTGCGGCCGTCGCCCATCACGCCCACGGACTTGACCGGCAGGAACACGGCGAAGGCCTGGCTGGTCAGGTCGTACCAGCTCTTGCCGACCTGGTCCGGCTCGCACACGCCCGCGGCGGCGTCCTGTTCGGTGGCGATGGTCTTGCGCAGTTCTTCGATGAAGATGGCATCGGCGCGGCGCAGCAGGTCGGCGTAGTCGCGCTTGACTTCGCCCAGGATGCGCACGCCCAGGCCCGGGCCCGGGAACGGGTGGCGGTAGACCATTTCCGGCGGCAGGCCCAGGGCCACGCCCAGCTCGCGCACTTCGTCCTTGAACAGGTCGCGCAGCGGCTCCAGCAGCTTCAGGCCCAGCGTTTCCGGCAGGCCGCCGACGTTGTGGTGGCTCTTGATGGTGGTGGCCTTCTTGGTCTTGGTGCCGCCCGACTCCACCACGTCCGGATAGATCGTGCCCTGCGCCAGCCACTTGGCGTTGGTCAGCTTCCTGGCCTCGGCCTGGAATACTTCGACGAACTCGCGGCCGATGATCTTGCGCTTCTGCTCGGGATCGGTCACGCCGGCCAGATGGCCGAGGAACTGATCGGAGGCGTCGATATGCACGACCTTGGCGTGCAGGCGGCCGACAAACATTTCCATCACCAGCTTGCCTTCGTCCTGGCGCAGCAGGCCGTGGTCGACGAACACGCAGGTGAGCTGATCGCCGATGGCGCGGTGGATCAGCGCCGCGGCCACCGACGAGTCGACGCCGCCGGACAGGCCCAGGATGACTTCTTCATCGCCGACCTGCTCGCGGATCTTGGCAACTGCTTCCTCGATATGGTCGCGCATGACCCAGTCAGGCTTGCAGCCGGCGATGCCGAGCACGAAGCGCTCCAGCATCTGGCGGCCCTTGGCGGTATGCGTGACCTCGGGGTGGAACTGCACCGCGTAGTAGCCGCGCGCCTCGTCGGCCATGCCGGCGATCGGGCAGCTGGGGGTGGAGGCCATCAGCTTGAAGCCCGGCGGCAGGCCGGCAACCTTGTCGCCGTGGCTCATCCAGACCTTGAGCATGCCATGGCCTTCCGGCGTGCGGAAATCCTCGATGTCCTTGAGCAGGTTGGTGTGGCCATGGGCGCGCACCTCGGCGTAGCCGAATTCGCGCTGGTCGCTCCACTCGACCTTGCCGCCCAGCTGCACGGCCATGGTCTGCATGCCGTAGCAGATGCCCAGCACCGGCACGCCCAGGTTCCACACGGCTTGCGGCGCGCGCAGCTGGTGGTCTTCATAGGTGCTGGCGTGGCTGCCGGACAGGATGATGGCCTTGGGGGCGAACTCGCGGACGAAGTCGTCGGAGACGTCGTTCGGGTGGATCTCGCAATAGACGTGCGCCTCGCGGACGCGGCGGGCGATCAGCTGCGTGACCTGCGAGCCGAAATCAAGAATGAGGATTTTGTCGTGCATGATGGGCCGATGGCGTGTCTTCCGGAATGGGCTCGGTCACGACTTCCGTGCCGGGGCCATAGCCCGGCGGCGGCGTGATGACCGGCTCGCGCCGGTATTCTGGGGTATTCGTTGGGCGCGCCGCGGGGGCGACGCCGGGTTCCTTGCGGACTTCCTTCTTGTGTTCCTGTTCCTGCAGCGCGCGCTCGGCCTTCAGCTGCCTTTCGCGGTTGCGCACGCGCCTGGAAGCGGGAATCTGCACCAGCGCAAAAAACGCCAGCACCACTGCCATCACCGGCAGCCAGATCTTGCCCGCGCCGACCAGCGGCAGTTCCATGAACACCATCCAGGCAATGATCAGCACTGCGCTGGCCAGGTTCACATAGCCGGCTGTGCGCGCCACTGGCACCGTCAGCTGGCCGTTGAATGTTGCCTGCCACAGCAGCGCGGCCAGGCCGACCAGTGCCACGCCCAGCAGCTGCCCGAACAGGGCCGGTTGCGGCTGCGGCAACTGCAGCGCCGCATACAGCGTGGTGAACGGGGACATCAACAGCAGGATGCCCAGCATCAAATCCACCAGGGCATCAAAAAACAGCACGGCTCGCAGCAATACCTTCATTGGCGCTCCTCGTCATGGGCCTGGCCGATGGTGCGGCCGGCGGGTGCGGCCCACGTTCAGGCAACACCGGCTTGGCGAGCGGCCGGGCCGGATGGCATTCCGGTCAGGCGAAGGCGCCGCCCGCGGCAATGCGCCCTCGCCCCGACGACGTTGCGGCCGCGCACCGCCGCGAGGCGACGGGCGCAGCCGCTGCGCCTCAGTCGATATGGTAGTTCGGCGCTTCCTTGGTGATCTGCACGTCGTGCACGTGCGATTCACGCATGCCGGCTGCCGTGATCTGGACGAACTGGGCGCTCTCGTGCCAGTCGGCAATCGACTTGCTGCCGCAATAGCCCATCGAGGCACGCACGCCGCCGGTCAGCTGGTGGATGATCGCCATCACCGAGCCCTTGTACGGCACGCGGCCTTCAATGCCTTCCGGCACCAGCTTGTCGACGTTGGCGGTGTTGTCTTCCTGGAAGTAGCGGTCTGCCGCGCCATCCTTCATCGCACCCACCGAACCCATGCCGCGGTAGCTCTTGAACGAACGGCCCTGGAACAGGAAGGTTTCGCCCGGCGCTTCCTCGGTACCCGAGAACATGCCGCCCATCATCACCGTGTGGGCGCCGGCCGCCAGGGCCTTGGCCACATCGCCGGAGTAGCGCACGCCGCCGTCAGCGATCAGCGGCACGCCGGTGCCCTTGAGGGCCTCGGCCACGTTGGAAACCGCCGTGATCTGGGGCACGCCCACGCCGGCAACGATACGCGTGGTGCAGATCGAGCCCGGGCCGATGCCGACCTTGACGCCGTCGGCGCCATGCTCGACCAGCGCACGCGCGGCATCGCCGGTGGCGATATTGCCGCCAACCACCTGCACCTGCGGGAAGTTCTGCTTGACCCAGCGCACGCGGTCCAGCACGCCCTGGCTATGGCCGTGCGCCGTATCCACCACAATCACATCGACGCCGGCCTTGACCAGCAGTTCGACGCGCTCGTCGTTGTCCGGGCCCACGCCGACCGCGGCGCCTACGCGCAGCTGGCCGCGCTCGTCCTTGCTGGCGAGCGGATTGTCCACTGCCTTCTGGATGTCCTTCACCGTGATCAGGCCGCGCAGCTCGAAGGCCTGGTTGACCACCAGCACGCGCTCAAGGCGGTGGCGGTTCATCAGGCGCTTGGCTTCTTCCAGCGTCGCGCCTTCGGCCACGGTCACCAGCTTTTCGCGGGGCGTCATCTTGGCGCGCACCGGGGCGTCGAGCTCTTCCTCGAAGCGCAGGTCGCGGTTGGTGATGATGCCGACCACGGCCTTGCCTTCCAGCACCGGGAAGCCGGAAATGCCGTGTTGCTGCGACAGCGCGATCACATCGCGGACCTTCATGTCCGGCGAAATGGTGATCGGATCACGCAGCACGCCCGACTCATAGCGCTTCACGCGCGCGACTTCGCGGGCCTGGTCGGCGGGCTTCAGGTTCTTGTGGACGATGCCGATACCGCCGGCCTGCGCCATGGAAATCGCCAGGCGGGCTTCCGTCACTGTGTCCATCGCCGCGGATACCAGCGGGATGTTCAGTTCAATGGAGCGGGTCAGGCTGGTGCGGAGGGAGACATCCCGGGGAAGGACGGCCGAATAGGCCGGGACGAGCAGCACGTCATCGAATGTGAGTGCTTTCTGGACAAGACGCATAGCAAATCCTCTAGGCGCAAAACCGAATTATACAGGAATGCGCGCTTTGCTGATGCACTGCAATGGGCTTTCCTGGAAGCGGTCTGCTATGCTCGTCGTCCTTTTATTCGGGCGAACGCGAAGCATGGGAATCGGCGTATTGTGCGGGCTGCTGGCAGGCGCCTTCTGGGGCATGGTCTTTATCGCCCCCAAGCTGCTGCCCGTGTTCTCGCCGTGGGAGCTGGCCATCGGCCGCTACCTGGCCTACGGCCTGGTCGCCTTCGTGGCCGCGCTGCCGCTGATGAAGCGCATCGCGCGCAAGCTGACCCGGGCGGACTGCGTGGCGCTGCTGCGCCAGGCCTTCACCGGCAACCTGCTCTACTACGTGCTGCTGGCCTTCGGCGTGCAGCTCGCCGGGGTGGGCCCCACCTCCCTGATCATCGGCATCCTGCCGATCTCGGTCACCATCATGGGCCGGCGCGACCACGGCGCCATGCCGCTGTCGCGGCTGGCGTGGCCGCTGCTGGTGGTGGCCGCCGGCATCGCCTGCATCAATATCGACCTGTTCGGCGGCGGCCAGAGCGCCCACGCGGCGGCAGCCGGCGCGGCAGTCCGGCCGGTCTGGCAGAAACTGGCCGGGGTCTGCTGCGCAGCCGGCGCGCTGGTCTGCTGGACGCTCTACGCGGTCGATAACGCACGCTACCTGCAGCGCAACCCGCACTACAGCGGCAATGAATGGTCGGCGCTGTACGGGTTGTCGACCGGCGCGGTGTCGGCGGTGCTGGCCGTGATCGGCTGGGCGCTGGCGGGCGACACGCTGACCGCGGGCGACAGTGGCCGTGACTGGCAGTGGTTCTGGATGGTCAATGCCGCGGTGGCGCTGGGCGCATCACTGATCGGCAACAACCTGTGGAACATCGCCAGCCGGCGCCTGCCGCTGACGCTGTCGGGCCAGATGATCGTGTTCGAGACGCTGTTCGCGCTGGCCTACGGTTTTGTCTTCGACCACCGCTGGCCGCGGCCGCTGGAAATCGCCGCCATTGTGTTGCTGATGGTCGGCGTGGCCTGGTCGGTGCGCTTGCACGCCACCGACAAGTCTGCGTAGACTAGCGAACGATGGCGCGGGGGTCACACGCGCCACGAACAACAGCTTTACCAGGGTCAAACCGGCGCTACGCACCTGATACCGGGCGGGCGCCAAGCCATCGCCGCGGCTGTCCTGCCGCGGCATCGCCATGCGCCCAGCCGGCGGCCCAGCACGATTCCAGCCGCACCAGTTACTTCCGAGTCACTTTAAGACGCCTCGCCATGAAACGATCGTCCGCGCTGTGCCTGCTTGCCGCCGCCACTCTCGCCGTTCCCGTCCAGGCCCTTGCCTACTGGCAATGGCGCGACGCCAACGGCCGCATGGTCTACAGCGACGTGCCGCCGTCGGCGGCGGCAGCCAAGGTGCTGCGCGCCCCGGGCCGCTTCGCCGGCGAGCTGCAGCCGGTGGAGGCCGCCAATGCCGGGGCGCCCGCCCCTGCTGCCCCGGCTCCGGCCAAGCCCGCCGCGGCCCCGGCGCCGACGCCCGAAGAAGCCTTCCAGAAGCGCCGCGAGGCCAGCCTGAAAGCCGCTACCGAAGAGGCCCGCAAGGAAAGCGAGGCGGCCGAGCGCGAGGCCCGCTGCGCGCAGCTGCGCAACTACGCCAACGGCCTGCAGCAAGGCATGCGCGCCGCGGTGGCGGGTCCGGACGGTTCGCTGCAGCACCTGAACAGCGACCAGCGCCAGGCCGAGGTGCTCAAGACCAACGCCAGCCTCGAGAAGAACTGCAGCTGAAACCAAAGAAAAACGGGGCGCATCGGCCCCGTTTGCATGCCTGGCAGGCTCGGCTCAACCGCTGCCGCGCAACCACTTCTGGCCTTCGCGCGTGCCGCCCGCGCGCTGCTTCTGCACGCGCTTGCGGCGCGCCTGCTTGGGATCGGCGGTCAAGGGCCGGTAGACCTCCACGCGGTCGCCTTCGCGCACCACCGTCTCCGGCGTCTTGAGCTTGCCGAAGATGCCCACCCGCATGGTCGACGGGTCCACCTCCGGACAGGCCTGCTGCAGCCCGGAGCCGACTATGGCCGCGGCAATCGTGGTGCCGGCTGGCACGTCGATCTCCTTCAGGAAGACGCTATCGGGCCGCGCATAGCAGACCGCGATATGCACCGCCCCCGCGCCGGCGTCAGTTGGCGACATAGACCACCTCGGCCCGCTTGACGAAGGCGTCGACAAAGGTATTGGCAATCATGCTGAAGACCGGGCCGATGATTTTTTCCAGCAGCAGGCTGGAAAACTCATAGTGCAGGTGGAATTCGATCTTGCAGGCGTCTTCGCGCAGGGGCGTAAAGCGCCATGCGCCGTTGAAGGTCTTGAACGGCCCGTCGGCAAAGGTCATGTCGATGCGGGTGGGGCGTTCTTGCGTATTGCGGGTGTGGAAGAACTGCTGGATCCCCTTGAAGTGGATATGGATCTTGGCGTCGAGCATGGTATCGGTCTGCTCGAACACCTCCACGCCACCGCACCATGGAAGGAACTTGGGATAGTCCTCCACGCGCGTGACCAGGTCGTACATCTGCGCGGCGGAGTAGCCGAGCAGCACGGATTTATGGACGTCTGCCATGTAGTGGGCAATCTGGCTTCCGGCCACGCCGTGCGCAACGCGCGGCAGCATGAGCCGGTACCGGGGCTGGTTTGCTAAAATGCCAATTTTAGCCGACGCTGGCGCATGGCGGCACCTCGCCATGCGGCACTGCAGCGATCCGACCGAATTCCACTCATTGTTCCCCCACCCGCACGCATGACCATCGCAGACAACAAAAAGGCCTTTTTCGACTACTTCATCGAAGAGCGATATGAGGCCGGGATCGTGCTGGAAGGCTGGGAAGTCAAGGCGATCCGGGCCAACCGCGTGCAGATCAAGGAGGGCTACGTGGTGGTGCGCGATGCCGAGATGTTCCTGATCGGCGCCCATATCAGCCCGCTGCAAAGCGCCTCCACCCACGTCAATCCCGACCCGGTGCGCACCCGCAAGCTGCTGCTCAAGGCCGACGAGATCAAGAAGCTGATCGGCAAGGTCGAGCAGCGCGGCTATACCCTGGTCCCGCTGAACCTGCACTACACGCGCGGCCGCGTCAAATGCGAGATCGGCCTGGCCAAGGGCAAGAAGCAGTTCGACAAGCGCGAGACCGAGAAACAGCGCGACTGGCAGCGCGAGAAGGCCCGCATCATGAAGGGCGACGCCAAGGACTGAGCCCCGGCGCCGCGCTGCCGCGGCGTGTCCGTCAGCCCCTTCAGGCAGCCTTCTGCTGCCCCTTCACGATCTGCAGGGCGGCCGCGATCATGCTGCTCATGTCGCCCATATTGCCCGGCACGATCAGCGTATTGCCCTGCTTGGCCAGGTTGCCGAAGGCGGCCACGTATTCCTCAGCCACCTTCAGGTTGACCGCATCCATGCCACCTTCGGTGCGGATCGCATTGCCGATCTTCTGGATCGCCTGCGCGTTGGCCTCGGCCACCGCCAGGATCGCGCTCGCCTCGCCCTGGGCCGTGTTGATGGCGGCCTGCCGCTCGCCCTCTGACTTCTGGATCGCCGCCTCGCGCGCGCCCGTGGCCAGGTTGATCTGCTCCTGGCGCTTGCCCTCCGACGCCGCGATCAGCGCGCGCTTTTCACGTTCGGCGGTGATCTGCGCCTGCATCGCGTGCAGGATCTCCTTGGGCGGGGTCAGGTCCTTGATCTCGTAGCGCAGCACCTTGACGCCCCAGTTGGATGCGGCCTCGTCCAGCGCGTTGACCACGCTGTGGTTGATGAACTCGCGCTCCTCGAAGGTCTTGTCGAGCTCCAGCTTGCCGATCACCGAGCGCAGCGTGGTCTGCGACAGCTGCGTGATCGCCACCACGAAATTGCTCGATCCATACGATGCCTTCATCGGGTCCGTGACCTGGAAGTACAGCACGCCATCGACCTGCAGCTGGGTGTTGTCCTTGGTGATGCAGACCTGGCTGGGCACGTCCAGCGGGATTTCCTTGAGCACGTGCTTGTAGGCGACGCGGTCGACGAACGGCACCACGATCGACAGCCCCGGCGTCAGCGTCGCGTGGTAGCGGCCCAGGCGCTCGAGCACCCAGGCATGCTGCTGCGGCACGATCTTGATGCCCTTGGCAATCAGCACGATAACGGCAATGAGGATGATCAGCGGCAACAAACCAAGCTGAAATGCGAGCATGTAACGACCCTCCAGACAGAAGACAGCAGTACGGAGCCGCCAGGCGGCGGCAGGCGGATCGCAGCGCGACAATTGCCGCGCTGCGCATTAAGACAGGGTTTCAGCGGGGAGACACGACCAGGGTGCTGCCGCGCACCGCGACGATGCGGTGGCGTCCTGGTGCGGCGGCACAGTTGGGCGCCAGCTCCACGGTCCAGTCGGCGCCGCGGTACGGCACGCGGGCGCGCCCGTTGGCGTCCCAGCCGGGCACGTCCAGCTCCTGGCCGATATCGATATTGACGTTGGGATCGGCGGCGGCGTTGCCGCGCCGCAGCTTGCCAAAGCGGGTGCGGCGCAGGCCTGCGATCAGCACCGCAGCGACCAGCGCCGCCACCAGCGTCTGCGCGGCCGGCGACAATCCCAGCAAGGCCCCCACGCCGCCGGCGGCCAGCCCCACCGCCACCATCAGCAGGTAGAAGGTGCCGGTGTTCATCTCGATGATCACCAGCGCGACCGCTGCCACGAACCAGATGTAGTACGCCATCCAAGCTCCCGTTCGTCCAGATACATCCCGAAAAGTAAAAACCCCGCAGCGCCTTTCAGCGTCTGCGGGGCAGTAGCAACACCTGACGCAGGGCCGGTGCCTGCCGGCTGCCAGAAGGCGCCGGCAATGTCGTTATTGTGACGTCAAATGCTTCAGGAAGCCAGCTTTTGCCAGGTCTCGACCACCGAGTCCGGATTCAGCGAGATCGACTTGATGCCTTCCTTGGTCAGCCACTCGGCAAAGTCCGGATGGTCCGAAGGGCCCTGGCCGCAGATGCCGACGTACTTGTCCAGGCGGAGGCACGCCTCGATGGCGCGCGACAGCATGAACCGCACTGCCGGATCGCGCTCGTCGAAGTCCTTGGCCAGCAACTCCATGCCGGAGTCGCGGTCCAGGCCCAGCGTGAGCTGGGTCAGGTCGTTCGAGCCGATCGAGAAGCCGTCGAAGTACTGCAGGAACTCTTCGGCCAGGATCGCGTTGGACGGCACTTCGCACATCATGATGACGCGCAGGCCGTTCTCGCCGCGCTTCAGGCCGTGCCTGGCCAGCAGCTCGATGACCTTCTCGGCCTGGCCCAGCGTACGCACGAACGGCACCATGATCTCGACGTTGGTCAGGCCCATTTCATCGCGCACGCGCTTCATGGCCTTGCATTCCATCTCGAACGCTTCGGCGAAGTCATCGGCGATATAGCGCGAGGCGCCGCGGAAGCCCAGCATCGGGTTTTCCTCGTCCGGCTCGTAGCGCGAACCGCCGATCAGCTTCTTGTACTCGTTGGACTTGAAGTCCGACAGGCGCACGATCACGGGCTTCGGGTAGAAGGCCGCGCCGATGGTGGCGATGCCCTCGGCCAGCTTGTCGACGTAGAACGCGCGCGGGCTGGCATGGCCGCGCGCCACGCTTTCCACGGCCTTCTTCAGGTCGGCATCGACTTGCGGGTAGTCGAGGATGGCTTTCGGGTGGACGCCGATGTTGTTGTTGATGATGAATTCCAGGCGGGCCAGGCCGACGCCGCAGTTCGGGATCTGCGCGAAGTCGAACGCCAGCTGCGGGTTGCCCACGTTCATCATCAGCTTGACGTCGATTTCCGGCATGTCGCCACGCTGGACTTCGGTCACTTCGGTTTCCAGCAGGCCGTCGTAGATGCGGCCTTCGTCGCCTTCGGCGCAAGACACGGTTACCAGCGTGCCGTCCTTGAGGATGTCAGTGGCATCGCCGCAGCCGACCACGGCCGGCACGCCCAGTTCACGCGCGATGATGGCGGCGTGGCAGGTACGGCCGCCACGGTTGGTGACGATGGCCGAGGCGCGCTTCATCACCGGCTCCCAGTTCGGGTCGGTCATGTCGGCCACCAGCACGTCGCCGGGCTGCACGCGTTCCATCTCGGACGGGTCGTTGATCACGCGCACCGGGCCGGTGCCGATCTTCTGGCCGATGGCGCGGCCGCTGGTCAGCACGGGGGCGGTGCCCTTGAGCTTGAAGCGCAGCTCGGCCTTGCCGGCGGACTGGCTCTTCACCGTTTCCGGGCGGGCCTGCAGGATGTAGATCTTGCCATCCTTGCCGTCCTTGCCCCACTCGATGTCCATCGGGCGGCCATAGTGCTTCTCGATGATCATCGCGTAGCGGGACAGCTCGGTCACGTCCTCGTCGCTGATCGAGTAGCGGTTGCGCAGTTCGCCCGGCACGTCGACGGTCTTCACGCGGCCGGCTTCGCCCGGCTTGGTGAATTCCATCTTGATCAGCTTGGAGCCGATCGAGCGGCGGATGATCGGGTACTTGCCGGCCTGCAGCGTCGGCTTGAAGACGTAGAACTCGTCCGGGTTGACCGCGCCCTGCACCACCGTTTCGCCCAGGCCGTAGCTGGAGGTGATGAAGACCACGTCGGGGAAGCCGGATTCGGTGTCGATGGTGAACATCACGCCCGAAGCGGCCAGGTCCGAACGGACCATGCGCTGGATACCGGCGGACAGTGCCACCACGTCATGGGCAAAGCCCTTGTGCACGCGGTAGGAAATGGCGCGGTCGTTGTACAGCGACGCGAACACGTGCTTGATCTTGTCGAGCACGTCGTCGATGCCGCTGACGTTCAGGTAGGACTCCTGCTGGCCGGCGAACGAGGCGTCGGGCAGGTCTTCGGCGGTGGCCGACGAACGCACGGCGAACGAGGCCTCGGCGCCTTCGCGCTCGGCCACGCGGGCGTAGGATTCACGGATTTCCTGTTCCAGGCGCGGCTGGAACGGCGCGGAGGCGACCCACTCGCGGATCTCGGCACCGGCCTCGGCCAGGGCCTTGACGTCGTCGACGTTCAGGGTCTTCAGGCGCTGGGAAATGCGCTCGGTCAGGTTGTTGTGGGCAAGGAAGTCGCGGAAGGCCAGCGCGGTGGTGGCAAAGCCGCCGGGAACCCGGACGCCGGCCTCCGCCAGCTGGGAGATCATCTCGCCCAGCGACGAATTCTTGCCGCCGACGATTTCCACGTCAGCCATGCGCAACTGCTCGAACGGCAACACGTAGGCGCCGTTATCTGCCTGGTTAGTCATGAGAGCCTCAAAACAAAGTAGAAAACTTGTCGCCCATGTCCGGTATGTTCTTGGAGTTCTGTTCCCGGACTGATCGCTTGGCTAAGCAACCCCGAACTGGCGCTGCGGACCTGGCGCTACGGCTCTCATCGCGTAGCGCAGATTGTCGACAATTCCGGGCCCGGATTGTTCCATGGGCGGGCACCCTGCGGAATTGCTTAGCGAAAAGATCGCCGCTATTCTACCGTGCTGCGCCGCACTTTTCTGCGGAAGATTGAATCTATTTATTTATTGCGCCATCCCCATGTCCCTGCCAGAAGCGCCCGGAACGGCGACGCCCGGGTCCCAGCCTGGAACGCAGCCTGAATCCCCCTCCGCTCCCGCGCCCCAGGCCAGCGAGCGCCCTGCGGTCCGCACCGTGTTCATCGTCTCGGATGGCACCGGCATCACGGCGGAGACGTTCAGCCACTCCATCCTGGCCCAGTTCGAGATGCGCTTCCGCAAGGTGCGCATGCCCTTCGTCGATACCCCGGAAAAGGCACATATCGCCGTCGGCAAGATCAATGAGGCATTCCACAACGAAGGCGTGCCGCCCATCGTCTTCACCACCCTGGTCAACCAGGAAGCGAACAAGGCACTGCGCCGCGCCAAGGCGATGATCCTGGACATGTTCCAGACCTTCATCGAGCCGCTTGAGAAAGAACTGGGGCTGAAGTCGACTCACGCCATCGGCCGCTTCCACCAGAACGCTGATACAGAGGCTTACAAAAACCGGATCGAGGCGATCAACTTCTCGCTGGCGCATGATGACGGCCAGTCACACAAGAACCTGGAAGAAGCCGATGTGATCCTGGTGGGCGTGTCGCGCAGCGGCAAGACCCCGACCAGCCTCTACCTGGCCATGCAATACGGGCTGAAGGCGGCCAATTACCCGCTGATCCCCGACGATTTCGAGCGCGGCCGGCTGCCGTCGGCGTTGTATGCGTTCAAGCCGAAGATCTTCGGCCTGTCGATCGATCCGCAGCGCCTGACCGAGATCCGCAACGAGCGCCGCCCCGGCAGCAAGTACGCGGCGCTGGAAAACTGCCGCTACGAGGTCAACGAAGCCGAGGCCATGATGCGGCGCGAAGGCATCAAATGGCTGTCGTCGACGCACAAGTCCATTGAGGAAATCGCGACCACGATCCTGCAGGAGATCAAGGTCGATCGCGACAACTACTAAGTAAAAAGCGGCCGCTCAGGCCGCTTTTTTTGCACTGCCGGCGCAGCCTCAGGCGGCGCGCCGCTGGCGCACTGCCTCGAACAGGCAGATGGCGGTCGCCGCCGCCACATTCAGCGATTCCAGCCCGCCCGGTTGCGGGATTCCCACCTTGCGCGTGACGTGCGCCATCCAGGCCTCGCTGACCCCTGCCCCCTCGTTGCCGACCACCCAGGCCACCGGCCCGCGCAGGTCGGTTTCGAATACCGCGGCATCGGCGTGCGACGAAGTCGCCAGCAGCGGCACCGCGAGGCGCGGCGCAAGCGACTCAAGCGTGCAGTGCTCGACGATATTCAGGTGAAAGTTGGCACCCATGCCGGCACGCAGCGTCTTGACCGACCAGGCAAAGGCACAGCCGGTGGCAAGGAAGGCATGCTGGATGCCGGCGGCGGCGGCGCTGCGCAGGATCGAGCCGACATTGCCGGCATCCTGCACCCCGTCCAGGATGATGCAGTCCTGCTCGATGCGCGCAGGCAGATGCCCGACCGGCGTCTCGATCACCAGCATCAGATCGATGCCATTGACCACGCCGCTGATCTGCGTGAACAGTGCATCGGCCAGCACCACCACGCGCTCGGCCTCGATCAGCGCCAGCACCGGCGCCACCTCGGCATGGTCGTAGTGCCGTTCCGACACCACGCAGGTGACGGGCTGGCCGCGCGCGGCCACATAGGCCTGCGCCAGGTGCACGCCGTCGAGCAGCGACTGCCCTGCCTTGCGGCGCTGGTGCGTGGAAGTGGCCAAGGCCTTCAGATGCTTGAACAGCGCGTTGTCGCGCGAGGTGACGTGCTTCACGATGCGGGAATTGTCGGGATACGCCGGTTGCCCCTCAGGGCGCGACCGTGACCGATACCGAGGCGCTGGCCCCGGTGACTTCGATGACTTCGGTAACTTCGGCCACCGCGGTGAACATGGGCCGCTGCTGCAGCGCCTCGCGCACGGGCGCAAACGAACGGCGGTGGTGCGGCGTGGCGCCGAACTCGGCCAGCGCAGCCAGATGCTGCGGCGTGCCGTAGCCGACGTGCGAATCGAAGCCGTACTGCGGATAGCGCTCGTGCAGCACCTTCAGCTCGCGGTCGCGCGCCACCTTGGCCAGGATCGACGCCGCCGAGATCGCCTTGACCAGCGCATCGCCCTGGACAATGGCTTCGACCGGGAACGGCACCTGCGGGCAACGATTGCCATCGACCTGCACCAGGTCCGGCACGATGCCGCTGGCGGCCAGCCCCTGCACGGCACGCTGCATTGCCAGCATGCTCGCGTGCAGGATGTTGAGCGTATCGATCTCCTCGACCGTGGCAAAGGCGATATGCCAGCCCAGCGCGCGTTCGCAGATCTTTTCGTAGAGCTGCTCGCGCTTGGCGGCAGTCAGGATCTTGGAGTCGGCCAAGCCGCGAATCGGACGCTTCGGGTCCAGGATCACCGCGGCGGCATAGACCGGCCCGGCCAGCGGGCCGCGGCCCGCTTCGTCAACGCCGCACAGGCGCTGCACGGCGGCAGCGGCCGGGGCGAGATCGAGGCCCATCTGGGGAGAAGCGGCATTGCGGCGCGCCATCAGACGGTCCCCCGGCTGTGCATCAGATCCACCACCACATCGGCGGCCAGTTGCGCGGTATTGCACTTCAGCGTCTCGTGCATGCGGGTGAAATGCTCGTAGAGGAAGGCGGTGTTGCCCTCGTCGTTGAGCTGCAGCAGCGTTTCGCGGGCCAGCGCCTCGGGCGTGGCATCGTCCTGCAGCAGTTCCGGCACGACGAAGCGCCCTGAAAGGATATTAGGCAATCCCACGTACGGCAGGTAACCCTGCCGCTTCATGATCTGCGCGGTCAGCCAGGGCACCTTGTACGAGATCACCATGGGCTTCTTGTACAGCGCCGCTTCCAGCGTGGCGGTGCCGCTGGCCAGCAGCACCACGTCGGCCGCCTCCATCGCCTGGTGCGACTTGCCGTCGACGATGGTCAGGCGCAGTTCTGGATACTGCGCGTGCAGTTCCTCGACGATGCCGCGCAGCTGCGCGCTCGCCACCGGCAGCACGAACGCCAGGTTCGGGTCCATGCGCTGCATGCGAGCCATGGCGGCAAAGAAGGTGGCGCCGAGGTTGCGCACTTCGGACTGGCGGCTGCCCGGCAGCACGGCGACGATGCGGTGCCCGGCCGGCAGGCCGAGTTCGGCGCGCGCGCCGGCGACGTCGGGCACCATCGGGATCACGTCAGCCAGCGGATGGCCCACGTAGGTGGCCGGGATGCCGGCCTTGGCGTAGATCTCCGGCTCGAACGGGAACAGGCACAGGATGTGGTCCACCGCGCGCGCGATGGTGCGGATGCGCCCGCCGCGCCAGGCCCAGATCGACGGGCTGACAAAATGCACCACCGGGATGCCGGCACGGCGCAGCGGCAGTTCCAGGCCGAAATTGAAGTCCGGGGCGTCAACCCCGATAAAGCATTGCGGCGGATTGGCCAGCAGCCAGTCGCGCACCGCGCGCCGCGTGGCCAGGATCTCGCGCAGCGAGCCCAGGACCTCGACATAGCCGTTGACCGACAGTGTTTCCATCGGCCAGCGCGAGGTGAAGCCCTGCGCCATCATGCGCTTGCCGCCGATGCCGGCGTACTCGACCGTATCGCCCAGGCGGGACTGCAGCCCGCCCATCATCAACGATGCCAGCAGGTCGCCCGAGGCCTCGCCGGCCACCATGGCGATGGTGCCGCGCTTGTCCGCAGCGCTACCGTTGCCTGTGGGCAAGCCACCCCGAATTGCGGCGTCGACCATTGCGGTCCGGTCTCAGCGTACGATGCCGCGCTGGGTGGCGGCAAGGAAGTCGACGAACGCGCGCAGCGGCGCCGCGGTGCCGGCATCGGACTGGCCCAGCAAGGCAGTGATCTCGTTGCGCGCCTCATCGAAGCTGAGGTCGGACTTGTAAAGCAGCTTGTAAGCCTGGCGCAGCGCGGCGATCTGGCCCGCGTCGAAGCCGCGGCGGCGCAGCCCCTCGACGTTGACGCCGTGCGGCGTGGCCTTGTTGCCGCTCTTGTCGCTGGCGGCGATCACGAACGGCGGCACGTCCTGCACCAGCGCCGAGGCGCCGCCCAGCATCGCATGGGCGCCGATGCGCACGTACTGGTGCACGCCGCTCATGCCGCCCAGGATCGCCCAGTCGCCCACTTCAACGTGGCCGGCGATCTGCGCGTTGCTGGAAAACACGGTGTGGTTGCCGACCGTGCAGTCATGCGCGATATGCACGTAGGCCATGATCCAGTTGTCGTTGCCGAGGCTGGTCAGGCCGCGGTCCTGCACCGTGCCGGTGTGGATCGTGGTGAATTCGCGGATGGTGTTGCGGTCGCCGATCTCGAGCCGGGTCGGCTCGTTGCGGTACTTCATGTCCTGCGGCACGCCGCCGACCGATGCGTAAGGACCGATCGTGTTGCCCTCGCCGATCGTGGTGTAACCCTCGACCGTCGTATGCGAGCCGACCCGGGTGCCGCTGCCGATCCGCACGTTGGGGCCGACGATGGAGAACGGGCCGACGGTCACGTCGGATGCCAGCTCTGCTTTCGGGTCGACCAGCGCGGTGGGGTGGATTTGCGTCATACGTCCTGTCCTTTGGTGTGTCTGGTGAAGGATGGGCCAATGCGCGGGGCAATGGTTCCCGTCCGGGCCGCTTGCCCCCGCTGCACGGGGGCGCGGCAGTCAGCCGGCGGCGCTGCCGCCGGCCGCGGGCGGCCTCACTCGGCCTGCTTCACGGTGCACATCAGCTCCGCCTCGCAGGCCACCTTGTCGTCCACCGTGGCGAACGCCTTGAACTTCCAGATGCCGCGGATATAGCGTTCGACTGTCACGTTCATGTGCAGCTGGTCGCCCGGGTACACCACCTGCTTGAAGCGGGCCCCGTCGATGCCGACAAAGTAGTACAGCGCGCCTTCCTTGCGCTCCATGTCGGCGCCGAAGGTCAGCAGGCCGGCCGACTGCGCCAGCGCCTCCAGGATCATCACGCCCGGCATCACCGGCTGTTCCGGGAAATGACCCTGGAAGTACGGTTCGTTGATGGTGACATTCTTCAGCGTCTTGATCCGCTTCTGCGCCTCGAACTCCAGCACGCGGTCCACCAGCAGGAACGGGTACCGGTGCGGCAGCAGTTTGAGGATCTTGCGGATATCGATTTCGGCCGCGCTCATGATGATTTCTCTTTAGTCTTGTGAGGGTTGGGACCCGGCGGCCTGGCCGCGCAGGCGGCGTTCCAGCGCCACCACCCGTTCGCGCAGCCTGGTCAGGCCGCGCACGATGGCTGCATTGCGCTCCCACTCGCCGTGCGGCAGGAACGGGAAGACGCTGGTGAAATGCCCCCCGGGCTTGGTAATGGATTTGGTGATCGAGGTGCCGCCCGACACCGTGGTGCGGTCGGCAATATTCAGGTGGCCGGAAAAATTGGCCGCCCCGCCGATCACGCAGAAGCGCCCGATGCGCGTGCTGCCCGATACCGCGGCGCAGCCAGCGATGACCGTATGGGCCCCGACGCGCACGTTATGCGCGATCTGGACCTGGTTGTCGATCTTGCAGCCGTCCTCGATCACGGTGTCGGCCATGGCGCCGCGGTCGATTGCCGTATTGGCGCCGACCTCCACGTCATTGCCCAGCACCGCGCGTCCCGTTTGCGGGATCTTTACGTATTCCACGCCGGTTGCACTGATGTCCGGCGCAAAGCCAAAGCCGTCCGCGCCGATCACCACGCCGCTGTGCAGGATGGCGCGGGCGCCGACCACGCAACCGTGGTAGACCGAAACGTTGGCATGGAGCAGCGAATCGTCACCGATCTCCGCCTGCGCGCCGACATAGCCGTTGGCCAGGATGCGCACGCGCTCGCCCAGGCGCGCGCCGCGCTCGATCACCACGTTGGGGCCGATGTAGCACGAAGCCGGCACCACCGCGTCAGGCGCCACGGTCGCGCGCGGATCGATGCCGGTGCGGGTATCGGTGTTGGCGGCGCGGTCAAAACGCTGCGCCACGCGGGCAAAGCATACGTAGGGATTGCGCGCCACCAGCCAGTTGCGGCCGTCGGCCCTGCCCTCGGCGCGAACGCGCTCGAGGTCGGCTGCCGAGACAATCACGGCGCCGGCCTGCGAATCCAGCGCCTGCTGCAGGTAGAGCGGATTGGACAGGAACGAGAGCTCGCCCGGTCCGGCCTGGTCCAGGGGGGCCAGGCCGACGATCGCCAGGTCGGGGTCACCCACAACCTGCGCGCCGTTCTCGGTGGCGAGCTGACCCAGTGTGGGTGTCTGCATGGCGGTACTTCCTAAAAAAACGAAAGACGAAAGAACGTGAGAACCGGTGCGGCTTAGCGGGCGCCGGCGTTCAGCGCCTTCATCACGTCGTCGGTGATGTCGATGCGCGGGTTCACGTACACCGCTTCCTGCACGATCAGGTCGTACTTGCGCTGCTCGGCCAGCTGGCGGATCACGCGGTTGGCGCGCTCCAGCACCTGTGCCAGCTCTTCATTGCGGCGCTGGTTCAGGTCCTCGCGGAACTCGCGCTGCTTGCGCTGGAACTCGCGGTCAAGGTCGGCCACTTCGCGCTGGCGGCGCTGGCGGTCGGAGTCGGCCAGCACGGCCGTGTCCTTGTCGAGCTTGTCGGCCATGCCCTTGATCTTCTGGGCCATGTCCTGCAGTTCGCGGTCGCGCTTGGAGAATTCCTGCTCCAGCTTGACCTGGGCAGCCTTGGCCGGCTGCGAGTCGCGCAGGATGCGTTCGGAGTTCACGGCCGCAATGCGCGCCTCCTGGGCCGAGGCCGGCGCCGCTGCGCAGAGGGCAGCCGTGGCGAGCGCGGCGGCGCCCAGGGATTTGACCAGCTTGGATGTTGTAATCATTTGAAACAGATCCTTTATCAGAATCAGAATGCCGTGCCGATCTGGAACTGGAAGCGCTGGACCTTGTCGTTGGTGTCGCGATTGAGCGGGAAGCCCATGCTGATCTTCAGCGGGCCAATCGGCGACAACCACGACATGCCGAAGCCGGTCGAGTACTTCAGCTCGCTGAAGCTCAGCGGCTGACCTTCCTGGTAGACATTACCGAAGTCAAAGAACGTGAACAGGCGCAGCGTGCGGTCCACGCCCGAGCCCGGCAGCGGGAAGATGAACTCGACGTTGCCGATCATCTTCGAGGCACCACCCACCGGGTTGCCATTCTGGTCCTTCGGGCCCAGCGTGCTGGTCTGGTAGCCGCGCACCGAGCCGATACCACCGGCGTAGAAGTACTTGAACACCGGGAACGGCGTGTTGCCGTAGCCGTGGCCGTAAGCGACTTCGCCGTTCAGTGCCAGCGTGAAGGACTTCGAGATCGGATAGAAGTACTGCTGCTGCACGCTGGCGCGGTAGTACTGCGTATCGCCGCCCGGCAGCCCGACTTCCAGGTTGGCCTGGGTGTACGGTCCCTTGGTCGGCACCAGCGCGCTGTCGCGGCGGTCACGTGCCCAGCCGATGGTGAACGGGAAGTTGTTGATGCCGTCGCCGGAGCTCTTGCCGATCTTGTTCAGCCAGTCGGTGTACTGGCTCGGCGTGTTGACCGACGTATACACCTGGGTCCGTTCATAGCCGATGCCGAAGAACACCGTATCGACTTCCGAGAACGGCACGCCGAACTTGAAGCCACCGCCGGCGGACACGATCTTGTAGTCCTGGTCGCCGGTGTAGTACAGCGGGCGCGAAGTACGGTAGTAGATGTCGGTCGAGCGGCTGATGCCGTCCACCGTGAAATACGGGTCGTACTGCGTCAGCGCGATGGTACGGAACGACTTGGCGGTGTTCACGTCCAGGCCCAGGCTGGTGCCGGAGCCGAACACGTTGTCCTGGCGCAGGCCGGCCTGCAGCACCAGCTTGTCGGTGGACGAGAAGCCCACGCCCAGGCTGATCTGGCCGGTCGGCTTTTCAGTCACGTTGACGTTCACATCGACCTGGTCGGGCGCGCCCGGCACGTCTTCGGTGGTGATGTTGGTGTCGGTGAAGTAGCCGGTACGGTTGATACGGGCTTGCGACTGCGTGAGCTTCTCGCTGTCGAACCACGAGCTTTCCATCTGGCGCATCTCGCGGCGCACCACTTCGTCGCGGGTCTTGCTGTTGCCCACCACGTTGACGCGGCGCACGTAGACGCGGCGGCCCGGGTCGACCATCAGGGTCAGCGCGACTTCACGCTTTTCCTTGTCGATCTGCGGTTGCGGGTTGATGGTGGTGAACGCGTAGCCGTAGGTGCCCAGCAGGTCGGTGATGGCCTTGGTGCTCTGCGTCAGCTTCTCGGACGAGAAAATATCGCCCTTCTTCAGCTGCAGCAGTTTTTCCATTTCCTCCTGCTTGCCGAGCAGCTCGCCCGCCAGGCGCACATCGGACACCTTGTACTGGTCGCCTTCCTTGATGTTCAGCGTCAGGAAGATGTCCTTCTTGTCCGGGGTGATCGACACCTGGGTCGACTCGATCGCGAACTCCAGGTAGCCGCGGTTCAGGTAGAACGAGCGCAGCGCTTCCAGGTCGGCGGTCAGCTTCTGCTTGGAATACAGGTCGTTCTTGGTGTACCAGGACAGCCAGTTCGGCGTGGACAGCTGCATTTCGTCGCGCAGCGTGCCTTCCTTGAAGGCCTTGTTGCCGACGATATTGATCTGGCGGATCTTGGCGACCGGGCCTTCATCCACGTTGAACACGACCGAGACGCGGTTGCGGTCCACCGGCGTGATCGTGGTCTGCACGTCGGCGGCATAGTAGCCGCGCGCGACGTACTGGCGCTTGAGCTCCTGCTCGGCCTTGTCGATCAGTGCCTTGTCGTAGTAACGGGCTTCGGCCACGCCAACGGCACGCAGCGAACGGCGCAGCGTGTCCTTGTCGAATTCCTTGATGCCGACGAATTCGAGCTGCGAGATCGCCGGCCGCTCTTCGACCTGGACCACCAGCACGCCTTCCTCGGCGCGGATCTGCACGTCCTTGAAGAAGCCGGTATTGTAGAGGGCACGGATGGCGTCGGCGCCCTTGTCATCGGTGAAGGTCTCACCGACGCGCACCGGCAGGTAGCCAAACACGGTACCCGGCTCGACGCGTTGCAGGCCCTCAACGCGGATGTCCCTGACGACGAACGGATCGGCAGCCCAGCCCGCCGGGCTCCAGGCTGCAATAACGGCACTCGCCAGCAAGCCCAGCGAAATGCGCTTATGTCTGATCAATGTTGATCCCCTCTTTGATTCCATCCAGGATTGCGCTCCGATGCCTTATTGGACTGCGCCTGGCAAATGGCGTCCCTGGCGACGGTGCCCGACGACACCACCGCCCCCTTGCCGATACACGTTTCTAGCCGTTCGCCAGAAACATTCGGCTGACGTCATTGAACAAAGCGAGCGAAGTCAGGAGCAAGATGCAGGCGATGCCAACCTTCTGCAGCATTGCCTGCCAGTGGTCTGGGACGGGCCGGCCAGTCAAAAATTCCACGCAATAATACAGCAAATGCCCCCCATCCAGAACCGGAATGGGTAACAAATTGAGTACACCAAGGCTTACGCTGACCAGTGCCAGGAAGCTGACAAAGGCCTGCAGGCCCAGGTTTGCGGCACGCCCCGCGTAGTCCGCCACGGTCAGCGGGCCGCTCAGGTTCTGCAGCGAAGCCTGCCCCACCAGCATCTTGCCCAGCAGCTTGAGCGAGAGCGCGCTGGTGTCCCAGACCTGGCCGGCCGCACGCGCCAGCGCCTGGTCCGGCCGGTAGCGCACGGTTTCCATCTGCACCGCCTGGCTGAGCGCCGCGCCGAGCTTGCCCGCCGGCGCCGCGGTGGCGCCGCTCGCGTCCTTGGCGCCATCGCGCGCCACGGCGGTGTCCAGCGTCACCGGCACGTCCAGGCGCTTGCCGTCGCGCTCGATGCCCAGGGTCACGGTCTGGCCGGGCTGGCTGCGCACCGCCTTGATCAGCGCGCTGGCCTGCGTGAGCGGGCTGCCCTGCCAGGCAACGATGCGGTCGTCCTTTTTCAGTCCGGCGCGCTCTGCGGCCGAGTCCGGCAGCACCTCGGTAATCGTCACCGGCCCGCCCTTCAGGTTCAGGCCCAGCGTGGCCAGCGGATCCTGCTCGGGATTGCCGCCGGTATTGGGCAGGCGCGGCAGCGTTACGTCGCGCTCGGCCCCGTCGGCGCCGCGCACGCGCAGCACGGCGCGCGCATCGCCAAAGCCCTCGGCGAATACGGCCATGCGCAGGTCATTCCAGGAGCGCACCGCTTCGGTATGGTCATTGGCGGTCAGCGACAGCACCCGGTCGCCTTCGCGCACGCCGGCCTGCGCCGCCATGGTGCCGGCCGCGGGCGCCGCCACCACCGGCACGGGCTCGCGCATGCCGCCGGCAAAGAGCGCGAAATACAGCACGATTGCCAGTGCAAAATTGGCCAGCGGGCCGGCCGCCACGATCACGAAGCGCTTGCCGACCGGCTGGCGGTTGAAAGCCCGCGGCAGGTCGGCCGGGTCGATCGGCGTGTCGCGCTCGGGATCGACCTCGCGCTCGTCCAGCATCTTGACGTAGCCGCCCAGCGGGATCGCCGCCACCGTCCATTCGGTCCGGTCGCGGCTTTTTGAAATCCAGCGCAGCAAGGGCCGCCCGAAGCCGATCGAGAAACGCAGCACCTTCACGCCGCAGGCACGCGCGGCGAGGTAGTGCCCCATTTCGTGCACATAGATCAGCACGCACAGGGCAACGATGAAAGCGAGTACGGTTTGCATGGAGTCGGGACGTCGGTAACGATGGCTGGACTGGCGCGCCGGGCCCCGGGGGATCCGGGGGCGCCGCAGCCGCTATTGTCGCAGATGCGGCAAGCCGACCCGCCGGATCAGCGCTTTGCAGCCAGGGCGGCCACGCCCGCGCGTGCCGCCTCGCGCGCCAGCGCGTCGGCTGACAGCACCGCTTCGAGCGTATCGGCAGGCCCCTGAAGTGTCGCTTCAAGCACCTGCCGGACGATATCGGCAATGTCCGTGAAGCGCACTTTGCCGCCCAGGAATGCCTCGACCGCCACCTCGTTGGCTGCATTGAGGGCCGCCGGCGCCACACCGCCAGCGCGCAATGCATCGAAAGCCAGACCCAGGCAGGGGAAGCGCACCAGGTCCGGCTTCTCGAAATGCAAGCCTCCTGCCACGGTCAGGTCCAGCGGCGTGACCCCCGCATCGATCCGTTCCGGATACGCCAGGCCATAGGCGATCGGCGTGCGCATGTCCGGGTTGCCCAGTTGCGCCAGCACCGAGCCGTCGGTGTAGGCCACCATCGAATGCACGATGCTCTGCGGATGGATCAGTACCTCGATGCGCTCGGCGGGGGCGCCGAACAGCCAGTGCGCCTCGATAACTTCGAGGCCCTTGTTCATCATGGTGGCGGAATCGACCGAGATCTTGCGGCCCATGACCCAGTTGGGATGGGCGCAGGCCTGGTCGGGGGAGATATCGTGCAGCGTGGCCGGGTCGCGCGTGCGGAACGGCCCGCCCGACGCGGTCAGCAGCACCCTGGCAACGCCCCTGCCGTAGCGCGGATCGTCGGCCGGCAGGCACTGGAAGATGGCGTTGTGCTCGCTGTCGATCGGCAGCAAGGTGGCGCCGTGCTCGCGCACCGCATCCATGAAGATGCGCCCGGACATCACCAGCGCTTCCTTGTTGGCCAGCAGCACGCGCTTGCCGGCACGTGCTGCCGCCAGCGTCGGGCGCAGGCCGGCGGCGCCGACGATGGCGGCCATCACCGAATCGGTCTGCGCATCGGCGGCCACGGATTCCAGCGCGGCTTCGCCGTGGCTGACCTCGGTCTTCACGCCGGCATCGCGCAGCAGGGTTTCCAGTTCGCGCGCTGCCTCGGCGGTCCCCACCACGGCGCGGGCCGGGCGGAATTCAACGCACTGGTCAGCCAGCTTGCGCACCTGCCGGTGGGCGGTCAGCGCATGCACCGCATAGCGGTCGGCATGGCGCCTGACGACGTCGAGCGTGCTTTCGCCAATGGAGCCGGTGGCGCCCAGGATGGTAATCCGATGCATAGCAGACGGCTTCAGAGAAAAATCAGCATCAGGGCCGCCAGCGGGAACACCGGCAGCAAGGCGTCGATGCGGTCCAGCACGCCGCCATGGCCGGGCAGCAGCCGGCTGCTGTCCTTCTTGCCGACCTGGCGCTTGAGCAGCGATTCGAACAGGTCGCCGACCACGCTCGCGGCGACCAGCAGCGTGGTCAGCACCGCCACGTAGGCCAGCCCGCCGCGATCGCCCATCGCGGAGAACCAGGTCGGGGCAAAGGCATGGGTGGCGGCGAGCGCCAGGCCGATCACCAGCGCCAGCAGCCAGCCGCCGATGGCGCCCTCCCACGACTTGCCCGGGCTGATGCCAGGCGCCAGCTTGCGCCGGCCGATGGCCTTGCCGGTGAAATACGCGCCGATGTCGGCCGCCCACACCAGCACGGCCGCGGTCAGCAGCACGCCGATGCCGGCGCCGCGCAGGATCATGGTGGCATGGGCGAACGCGGGCAGCATCACCAGTCCCAGCACCGCGCCCAGGGCGGTAAACGACGGCGTCGCGGTGCGCACACCGCGCGCCAGCAGCAGCACTGCAACGCCCCAGCAGACTACCGCGGCTTCGAGCAGCCAGGTGGTGGCGTGGCGCAGCGGCAGGTCATGCCAGGCAATGGCCGCGATCAGGCACGCCAGCGCATAGACATAGGGCCACGGCCCGCGCAGCCCGATCAGGCGGCCGAATTCCCAGCCGGCCAGCAGCACGATCACGGCCACCAGCCCGGCCAGAGCCGCGGGCGGCGCCAGGAACAGGATTGGCAGGATCAGCAGCAACAGGCACAGGGCGGTGATGACGCGGGTGAGGAGCATGCGCTGCAGTCCCGTGAGAGGTTGGAGTAGCCAGGCTCAGGCCGTACCCGATAGTCCCGGGGCGACCAGCTGTGCGCTGGTGCGGCCGAAACGGCGTTCGCGCTGGCGGTACGAGGCGAAGGCCTTGTCCAGTTCCGCGGCGTCGAAATCCGGCCAGAAAACGTCGGTGAAATACAACTCGGAATACGCCAGCTGCCACAGCAGGAAGTTGCTGATGCGCTGTTCGCCGCCGGTGCGGATGAACAGATCCGGCTCCGGCGCATAGGCCATCGCCAGGTGCGGCGCCAGCACCGATTCGTCGATCGAGGCCGGGTCGAGCATGGGCGAGCGCGCCAGCATCTTGCGCATGGCCTGCAGCAGGTCCCAGCGGCCGCCGTAGTTGGCGGCGATGGTCACGGTCAGGCCGGTGTTGCCGGCCGTGCGCGCCTCGGCATCGCGGATCAGCTGCTGGATGCGGGGGCTGAAGCGGTCCAGGTCGCCCACCACCCGCAGCCGGATGTTGTTGGCGTGCATCTTCACCACTTCGCGCCGCAGGGCCATCATGAACAGCCGCATCAGGAACGAGACCTCGTCCGCCGGGCGCCGCCAGTTCTCGGAACTGAAGGCGAACAGCGTCAGGAACTGCACGCCGCGGGCGGCGCTGGCTTCCACCACCGCGCGCACCGCGTCCAGCCCCCGGGTGTGCCCGGCAACGCGCGGCAGGTGCCGCTGGGTCGCCCAGCGGCCGTTGCCGTCCATGATGATGGCAACGTGGCGGGGGACGTAGGAGGTATCGGGTACGTCGAGCGTTGAACTGATGTGCTGCATGATGGCAGACGGTCGTTGACTGCCCCGGCCATGCCGGGACGGGGTCAGACCGTCATGATCTCCTTCTCTTTCTCGGCGACCATCTTGTCGATCTCGGCCACGTACTTGTCGGTCAGCTTCTGCACTTCGTCCTGGCCGCGGCGCTCGTCGTCCTCGGAGATGGTCTTGTCCTTGACCAGCTTCTTGAACTGCTCGTTGGCATCGCGGCGCAGGTTGCGCACGGCAACCTTGGCGCCCTCGGCCTCGCCCTTGACGACCTTGGTCAGCTCCTTGCGGCGCTCTTCGGTCAGTGCGGGCATCGGCACGCGGATCACTTCACCCATGGTGGCCGGGTTCAGGCCCAGGTCGCAGTCGCGGATGGCCTTCTCGACCGCGCCCACCATTTTCTTTTCCCAGGGCTGCACCGTAATGGTACGCGCATCGGCCAGGCCGACTGCCGCGACCTGGCTGATGGGAACCATCGAGCCGTAGTAGTCCACCTGAACGTGGTCGAGCAGGCCGGTGTGGGCACGGCCAGTGCGGATCTTCGCCAGATCGGCCTTGAAGGCTTCGATCGACTTCTGCATTTTCTGCTCGACGCTCTTCTTTGTGTCGGCGACGCTCATTTTTACCTCCGGAAATCAGCCAACCATGATCCCCCTGGCGGGGATCGAAAATGAATCATTCTACCCTTTGCCCGGCCGGATACCAGCAGCCCGGCGTCTGGCGCCCTGCCTCAGACGTGCACCAGCGTACCTTCGTCCTCGCCCAGGATGATGCGCTTGAGCGCGCCCGGCTTGACGATCGAGAACACCCTGATCGGCAGCTTCTGGTCGCGGCACAGGGCGAAGGCGGTGGCGTCCATCACTTGCAGATTGCGCGAGATGGCCTCGTCGAAGCTGATGGTGGTGTAGCGCGTCGCGCTCGGGTCCTTCTTGGGGTCGGCGGTGTACACGCCGTCCACCTTGGTCGCCTTGAGCACGACCTCGGCACCGATTTCCGAGCCACGCAGCGCGGCGGCGGTGTCGGTGGTGAAGAACGGGTTGCCGGTGCCGGCGGCGAAGATCACCACCTTGCCCTCTTCCAGCTGGCGGATCGCGCGCGGGCGGATATAGGGCTCGACCACCTGGTCCATGCGCAGCGCGGACTGCACGCGGCCTTCGATATTGGCGTGGCGCATCGCGTCCTGCAGCGCCAGTGCGTTCATCATGGTGGCCAGCATGCCCATGTAGTCGGCAGTGGCGCGGTCCATGCCAGCGGCGCCGCCGGCGACGCCGCGGAAGATGTTGCCGCCGCCGATGACCACCGCGACCTGCACGCCGAGCTTCACGATCTCGGCAATGTCGTTCACCATCGCCTCGATGGTGGAGCGGTTGATGCCGAAGGCATCGTCGCCCATCAGGGCTTCACCGGACAGTTTCAGAAGGACGCGCTTGTAGGCTGGCATGTTCACCCTCGGACAGGAGCAAATCGCTCGGTTGAGACGATCTTGAGACGTATGTTTTGGCACCGGCGGCACGGATCCTCGTGCCGCCGGCGGAAGAAAGCCGGTTTTCGGGGTGCCCCGGACTGCCGGACCACCACGGAAACTGGCTGCTGCAGTGCAACGCGGCATGCGCAGCGTCGCACTACTTATGCAGAGGGGCACCTTACGGCGCCCCTGCGGCATTATAGGCGCCCGGACCAGCCCGAACGGGCAGTCCGCAGCGCCCCGGACATCAGCCCTTCTGGGCAGCGGCCACCTGGGCGGCCACTTCAGCGGCGAAGTCGTCCTGCTTCTTCTCGATGCCTTCGCCGACCACGAACAGGGTGAAGCCCTTCACGGTCGTGTTGGCGGCCTTCAGCATCTGCTCAACCGTCTGCTTGTCGTTCTTCACGAACGGCTGGTTGAACAGCGAGACTTCCTTCAGGTACTTCTGCACCGAACCCTCGACCATCTTGGCGACGATCTCGGCCGGCTTGCCCGACTCGGCAGCCTTCTGCTCGGCAATGCTGCGCTCCTTGGCGATCAGGTCGGCGGGGACCTGCTCGGCCGACAGCGACACCGGCTTCATGGCGGCCACGTGCATGGCCACGTCCTTGGCGGCGGCTTCGTCGCCATCGAACTCGACCATCACGCCGATGCGGGTGCCGTGCAGGTACGAAACCAGCTTGCCGCCGTTGGCGTAGCGGGCAAAGCGGCGGATCGTCAGGTTCTCGCCGATCTTGCCGATCAGGGCCGTGCGGGTGGCTTCAACGCTCACGCCGTCGATTTCCAGCGCCGACAGGGCGGCCACGTCGGCCGGGTTCTGCTTGGCGATCAGTTCGGCGACCTTGGCCGAGAACGCCAGGAAGTCGTCATTCTTGGAGACGAAATCGGTCTCGCAGTTCAGTTCGACCAGCACGCCGGTGGTGCCGTCGATGAACGATGCGACCACGCCTTCGGCGGTCACGCGCGAGGCGGCCTTGCTGGCCTTGTTGCCCAGCTTGACGCGCAGCAGCTCTTCGGCCTTGTCCAGGTCGCCGTCGGCCTCGGTCAGGGCCTTCTTGCATTCCATCATCGGCGCGTCGGTCTTCGCGCGCAGTTCTGCAACCATGCTTGCGGTAATTGCCGCCATTTGTCACTCCTTGAATGGTTCACGCCGGCTGCCGGCAGTCGCCTGCGGCACCCGGTCGGTGGGTCTACAGCACACCCGCGGCAGATACTGCCTGCGGCGGATGACAACAATTCAAATTCAAAAAAAGGGGGCGCCAGATGTGCCCCCTTTTTATTGCCCTTCTTGCCCGGTTGCCGGCGTACCCCGGCTTTCGCCTTGCGCGCAGCCCGTGGTGACGGGCGGCAAGCGTTGCTTGTCTGTCGTGCGGTGACGATGCGCGCTAGCGGGTTCCTTTGCGGCAATCAGGCGGCGGGCAATCAGCCTTCCTGCACTTCGACGAATTCGTCGTCGCCGCCGCGAGCGGCTTCAACCACTTCCTGCACCGCGTTGGCACGGCCTTCCAGGATCGCGTCAGCCACGCCGCGCACGTACAGGGCCACGGCCTTGCTCGAGTCGTCGTTGCCCGGGATCACGTAGTCGATGCCTTCCGGCGAGTGGTTGGTATCAACCACGCCGATCACGGGCACGCCCAGCTTGTTGGCTTCGGTCACGGCAATCTTGTGGTAGCCGACGTCGACCACGAAGATCGCGTCCGGAACGCCGCCCATGTCCTTGATGCCGCCGATCGACTTTTCCAGCTTGAGCATTTCGCGCTCGAACATCAGCGCTTCCTTCTTGCTCATGGTTTCCAGCGCGCCGGCTTCCTTGGCGGCTTCCATGTCCTTCAGGCGCTTGATCGAGATCTTGACCGTCTTGAAGTTGGTCAGCATGCCGCCGAGCCAGCGGGCGTCGACGTAGGGCATGCCGGCACGGCCTGCTTCTTCAGCCAGGATTTCGCGCGACTGGCGCTTGGTGCCCACGAAAAGGATGGTGCCGCGATTGGCTGCCAGCTGACGCACGTACTTCATTGCGTCCTGGAACATCGGCAACGTCTTTTCGAGGTTGATGATGTGGATCTTGTTGCGATGGCCGAAGATGAAGGGGGCCATCTTCGGGTTCCAGAAGCGGGTCTGGTGGCCGAAGTGGCAACCAGCTTCCAGCATTTCGCGCATGGTAACGGACATGTAAAACTCCAGAGGGTTAGGTCTGAAGCCCGCCCCGACATTCCTGAAAAGGAACACCCCGGATAGGCGGGCCAGCGATTTCAAACGACAGCAGGAATAATCCTGCAAAATACCGGCCTGGCGCACGCAATGCTGCGCCGCAACCAAGTCAGCCCGCTATTGTAGCAACAAAAGTGCGGCCCGCTCAAGCCGCCCGGCTTCCTGGCGCCCTGCGGACTCAGCCCGGGACGGGCGCACACAGGCTGCGATCTGGCCCCGATGGTGCGATAATCCTACATTGACCTTTCGATTTCGGCGCGGCCAGTGGCCTCGCCTTCACTTTTTGGCGACGTAGCATGAGCATTCACCTGAACACCGCCGAAGACATCGCCCAGATGCGCGTGGCTTGCCGCCTTGGGTCCGAGGTCCTCGACTACATCACGCCCTTCGTCCAGCCAGGTATCACCACCGGCGAAATCGACCGCCTGTGCCACGCCTACATGCGTGAAGTGCAAGGCACTGTGTCGGCGTGCCTGAACTATGCTCCCCCCGGCTATCCGCCCTTCCCCGGCGCGATCTGCACCTCGGTCAACGACGTGATCTGCCATGGCATTCCAGGCGACCGCGTGCTGAAGAACGGTGACGCGATCAACCTGGACATCACGGTCATCACCAAGGAAGGCTACTACGGCGACAACAGCCGCATGTTCATCGTCGGCGAGGGCTCGATCCTGGCCAAGCGCCTGTCGCAGGTGACCTATGAATGCATGTGGAAGGGTATCGCGCAGGTTCGCCACGGCGCCCGTCTGGGCGACATCGGCCACGCCATCCAGGTACACGCCGAAGCCGCCGGCTACAGCGTGGTGCGCGAGTACTGCGGCCACGGCATCGGCAAGAACTTCCACGAAGACCCGCAGATCCTGCACTACGGCCGCCCGGGCACCGGCGCCGAGATCAAGGCCGGCATGATCTTCACCATTGAGCCGATGATCAACGCCGGCAAGCGCGATATCCGCACCATGCCCGACCAGTGGACGGTCAAGACCCGCGACCGCAGCCTGTCGGCGCAGTGGGAGCACACCGTGCTGGTCACGGAAACCGGCTACGAGGTCCTCACGGTATCGGCCGGGAGCCCGGCGCCGCCGGCCTTTATCACCGATTCCGTCGCGGCCTGAGGTCGCACTGAAGCCAGGGGCGCCTGACCGGGCGCCTTTCTTTTTCCAGCCGTGCCCACCAATCCGCTCGCCGAGCCCGCCACCACCATGGACACCACGCCGGAACTGCTGCTTGCCGCGCGCGTGCGCGACCAGCTCAAAGCCGACAAGCAGGCGCTGTTTGCCGACTTCAACATCAGCGCCAATGTCGGCACGCTGATCACGCGGCTGCGCCGCGCCGTCGACGCCGGGCTGGTGGAAGCCTGGCGCGGCCTGGGGATGCCCGCGGGCGCGGCGCTGGTGGCGGTGGGCGGCTATGGCCGCGGCGAGCTGCTGCCGTACTCCGACGTCGACGTGCTGCTGTTGCTGCCCGCCGAGCCCGACCAGGACACCACCGGGCGCCTGGAGCGCTTTATCGGCCTGTGCTGGGACCTCGGGCTGGAGATCGGCTCTTCGGTGCGCACCGTGGACGATTGCACCCGCGAGTCGCGCCAGGACGTCACCATCCAGACCTCGCTACTGGAAGCGCGGCTGCTGACCGGCAGCCGCAAGCTGTTCGAGTCGATGCGTACGCGCTACCTCGCCGACCTGGACCCGGCCGCGTTCTTCCAGGCCAAGCTGCTGGAAATGCGCCAGCGCCACGCCAAGTACCAGGACACTCCCTACTCGCTCGAGCCCAACTGCAAGGAAAGCCCCGGCGGCCTGCGCGACCTGCAGGTGATCCTGTGGATGACCAAGGCGGCGGGCCTGGGCGACAGCTGGAAAGAACTGTTCGAGCGCGGCCTGCTGACGCAGCGCGAAGCGCAGGAGCTGGCGCGCAACGAGCGCCTGCTCAAGACCATCCGCGCGCGCCTGCACCTGGTGGCCGGCCGGCGCCAGGACGTGCTGGTATTCGACCTGCAGACCGCGCTGGCGGAGTCCTTCGGCTATCGCCAGACCACCAACAAGCGCGCCAGCGAACAACTGATGCGCCGCTACTACTGGGCGGCCAAGGCGGTCACGCAGCTCAACAGCGTGCTGCTGCTGAACATCGAGGCGATGCTGTTCCCGAGCGAGTCTCAGGTGACGCGCGTGCTCAACGAGCGCTTTGTCGAGCGCCAGGGCATGCTGGAGATCACCAGCGACGACATCTATGAACGCGACCCGCACGCGATCCTGGAAACCTTCCTGCTGTACCAGCGCACGCCCGGCGTGAAAGGCCTGTCGCCGCGCACGCTGCGCGGGCTGTACAACGCGCGCACCGTGATGAACGCGGGCTGGCGCAACGATCCGGAAAACCGCCGCCTGTTCCTGGCCATCATGCAGGAGCCGCAGGGCATCACGCATGCGCTGCGCCTGATGAACCAGACCAGCGTGCTGGGCCGTTACCTGATCAACTTCCGGCGCATCGTCGGCCAGATGCAGCACGACCTGTTCCACGTCTACACCGTGGACCAGCACATCCTGATGGTGGTGCGCAACATGCGCCGCTTCGCCATCGTCGAGCACACCCACGAGTTCCCGTTCTGCAGCCAGCTGATGGCCAGCTTCGACAAGCCGTGGGTGCTGTGGGTCGCAGCGCTGTTCCACGACATCGCCAAGGGCCGCGGCGGCGACCACTCGAAGCTTGGCACCGTGGATGCGCGCCGCTTCTGCAAGCAGCACGGCATTGCGCGCGAAGACGCCGACCTGGTCTGCTGGCTGGTCGAGCACCACCTGACCATGAGCCACGTGGCGCAGAAGCAGGATCTGACCGATCCCGACGTGATCCACGCCTTTGCCCGCGTGGTCGGCAGCGAACGCTACCTGACCGCGCTCTACCTGCTGACCGTGGCCGACATCCGCGGCACCAGCCCCAAGGTATGGAACGCGTGGAAGGGCAAGCTGCTGGAAGACCTGTACCACATCACGCTGCGCGTGCTCGGCGGCGCGCGCGTGGATTCGCATTCGCTGTGGTCGCAGCGCAAGGAGGACACCATCTCCGAGCTGCGCCTGAAGGCCTTCGACCCGGCGCTGGGCAAGTCCCTGTGGGCGCAGCTCGACGTGGCCTTCTTCCTGCGCCACGATTCGCACGATATCGCCTGGCTCACGCGCCACCTGTACAACAAGGTGGACAGCCCCACGCCGGTGGTCAAGGCACGCGTTTCCCCCGCCGGCGAAGGCCTGCAGGTGGCGGTCTATGTCAAGGACCAGCCCGACCTGTTCGCGCGCATCTGCGGCTACTTCGAGCGCAAGGCGTTCTCGATCCAGGACGCCAAGATCCACACCACGCGCCACGGCTACGCGCTGGACACGTTCCAGGTCACCGACCCCGGCATGGCCGGCGACGGCGGCAGCTACCGCGACATCATCGCGCTGGTCGAGCACGAACTGTGCGAGCGGCTGCGCCTGCAAGGCGCACTGCCCGAACCCACGCAGGGGCGGCTGTCGCGCCAGTCGCGCAGCTTCCCGATCAAGCCGCGCGTGGACCTGCGCCCCGACGAGCGCGGCCAGTATTACCTGCTGTCGCTGTCCGCCAACGACCGCACCGGCCTGCTGTACGCCATCGCCCGCGTACTGGCACGGCATCGCGTATCCGTCCACACGGCACGCATCAACACCCTGGGCGAACGCGTCGAAGACGTGTTCCTGGTCGACGGCAGCCGCCTGGCTGCCGACAACCGATTGCAGATTCAGCTTGAACAGGACTTGCTCGCCGCCCTCGCCATCTGAGGCGGGCGGGCAGCATCAACATATGACCGACAGCAATTCGCCGAAGCGCAAGACGCTAGGTATCAAGGCCGCCAGCGACACCGGCACGGCCGCGCGCAAGACCGGCACCCGCCCCGTGCGCGTGTCCGACCTGAACCGCAAGCGCGTGCAAGCCGTCTCCGAAGGCATCAAGCGCGCCCAGGAGCGCGCCGGCGGCAAGACCGGCGGCCGTCCGGCCCAGGGCGAAGCGCAGGCCGGCGCAGCCCAGCGCGCCGCGCCCCGCGCGCCGCGTCCCGCTGACGGCGAACGCCAGGCGCGCCCGCGCCGCCCGGAAGGTGGCGAGGCGCGTCCGCGCCGCTTCGAAGGCGGCGAAGCGCGCCCGCCACGCCGTTTTGGCGACGACGACAATCGCCCGCGCCGCACGGGCGATGACCGGGGTGAGGCACGCCCGCGCCGCTTCGAAGGCGGCGAAGCGCGCCCGCCGCGCCGTTTTGGCGACGACGACAACCGGCCGCGCCGCACGGGCGATGACCGGGGCGAGGCACGTCCGCGCCGTTTCGAAGGCGGCGAAGCGCGCCCGCCGCGCCGTTTCGAGGGCGGTGATTCGCGTCCGCCGCGCCGTGCTGGCGAGGACAACAACCGTCCCCGCCGTTTCGAAGGCGCCGAATCGCGTCCGCGCCGCGTTGGCGATGACGAGAACCGTCCCCGCCGCTTCGAAGGCACCGACTCGCGCCCGCGCCGCTATGGCGACGACGACAACCGTCCCCGCCGCTTCGAAGGCGCCGACTCGCGTCCGCGCCGTTATGGCGATGGCGATGGCGACCAGCGCCCGCGTCGCGCGCCGTCGGGCGAGCGCCGCCGTGAAGGCACCGCGCCGGCACGCCGCTTCAGCGACGCCGCCGACCGCATCCGCACCGCCGGCCCGGCACGCCAGCAGGCACCGGCCGCGCGCCAGGAAAAGCCCGCCCGCGCCGAGTCCAGCCACGACGACGGCCTGGTGCGCCTGTCCAAGCGCATGTCCGAACTGGGCCTGTGCTCGCGCCGCGAAGCCGACGAATGGATCCCGCACGGCTGGGTGCTGGTCGACGGCAAGCCCGTGACCGAACTGGGCAGCCGCATCCGCCCCGACGCCGAGATCGAGATCATGCAGGAAGCGCGCTCCGAACAGGGCGAGCGCGTCACGGTGCTGCTGAACAAGCCGGTGGGCTACGTCTCCGGCCAGGCCGAAGACGGCTACGAGCCGGCCGCGGTGCTGTTCACCCCCGAGAACCAGTGGGAAGGCGACCCCACGCGCAAGCGCTTTGCCCCGTGGCAACGCAAGAGCCTGGCCCCGGCGGGCCGCCTCGATATCGACTCAACCGGCCTGCTGGTGCTGACGCAGGACGGCCGCGTCGCGCGCGCGCTGATCGGCGAGGATTCGACCGTCGAGAAGGAATACCTGGTGCGCGTGGTCTGGCACTCGCCGCAGGGCGTGGTCGAGCGCAATATCAGCGCGGAATTCCCGGCCGATGATCTCGAACTGCTGCGCCACGGGCTGTCGCTGGATGGCGTGCCGCTCAAGCCGGCCAAGGTGAGCTGGCAGAACGAGGAGCAGCTGCGCTTCGTGCTGCGCGAAGGCCGCAAGCGCCAGATCCGCCGCATGTGCGAACAGGTCGGGCTGCAGGTGGTCGGCCTCAAGCGCGTGCGCATGGGGCGCGTGGTGCTGGGGGACCTGCCGCCGGGCAAGTGGCGGTTCCTGGGGCAGTTTGAGAAGTTCTGATTCCGGAATTTGCCGACACAAAAAAACCGGTCCTTGGGGACCGGTTTTTTTGCGCCTTGCGCGGGTTCGATACCACGCCGCACAGCTCGTCAATCGTCGCTATTTGGCGGCAGATCCGGAAACAACACCTCCGTAAACCCAAACTGCCTGAAGTCCTTGATCCGCATCGGATACAGAATGCCCTGCAGGTGGTCGCACTCGTGCTGCACCACCCGCGCATGGAAGCCTTCGGCCACGCGCTCGATGCGGTTGCCCATCAGGTCGTAGCCGCTGTACTTCAGCCGCAGGTGGCGCGGCACCACGCCGCGCAGGCCGGGGACTGACAGGCAGCCTTCCCAGCCGTCCTCCATCTCGTCGGACCCCATTTCCAGCGCCGGGTTGACCAGCACGGTCTTGGGCACGGTCGGCGCGTCCGGGTAGCGCGGGTTGCGGTCGAAGCCGAAGATCACCACCTGCAGGTCCACGCCGATCTGCGGCGCGGCCAGGCCGGCGCCGTTGGCGTGGTCCATGGTGTCGAACATGTCTTCGATCAGCGTGCGCAGCTCCGGCGTATTGAAGCGCTCCACCGGCCGCGCCACCTGCAGCAGGCGCGGATCGCCCATCTTGAGAATCTCACGGATCATGGTTGCTTCCCCGGTTATTCCTGTGCCGGCGCGGCGCCGGCTTCAGCCAGCAGCGCCAGCATGCCGGCCTCGTCCAGCACCGGCACGCCCAGCGCCTCGGCCTTGTCGAGCTTGCTGCCTGCCTCGGCGCCCGCGACCACGTAGTCGGTCTTCTTCGATACCGAACCCGCCACCTTGGCGCCGGCGGTTTCCAGCAGTTCCTTGGCGTCCTCGCGCGACATGGTGGGCAGCGTGCCGGTCAGCACGAAGGTCTTGCCCGACAGCGGCGCCGGGGCCTTGGCCACCGGCTCGCATTCCGCCCAGTGTACGCCTGCGGCGCGCAGTTGTTCGATGACCTCGACGTTGTGCGGCTCGGCAAAGAAGTGCGCGATCGACTGCGCCACCACCGGGCCGACATCGTTCACTTCCAGCAGCGCCGCTTCGTCGGCTGCCATCAGCGCATCCAGCTTGCCGAAGTGCCGGGCCAGGTCCTTGGCGGTCGCTTCGCCCACATGGCGGATGCCCAGCGCGAAGATAAAGCGGTTCATGGTGGTCTCGCGCGACGCGTCGATCGCCGCCACCAGGTTGGCCGCCGATTTGTCGGCCATGCGCTCCAGCGCGGCCAGCTTGGCCACGCCCAGCTTGAACAGATCCGCCGGCGTGCGCACGATGCCCTGGTCGACCAGCTGCTCGACCAGCTTGTCGCCCAGGCCTTCGATATCCATGGCGCGCCGCTGCGCGAAATGCAGCAGCGCCTGCTTGCGCTGCGCGGCGCAGATCAGGCCGCCGGTGCAGCGGGCGATGGCTTCGTCCTCGAGCTTCTCGATATGCGAGCCGCACACCGGGCAGGCAGTCGGCATCACGAACGCGCGCGCATCGTCGGGGCGGCGTTCGGTCACCACGGCGACCACTTCCGGGATCACGTCGCCGGCGCGGCGCACGATCACGGTGTCGCCGATATGCACATCCTTGCGGCGGATCTCGTCCTCGTTATGCAGCGTGGCATTGGTCACGGTCACGCCGCCGACGAAGACGGGCTTGAGCCGCGCCACCGGCGTGATCGCGCCGGTGCGGCCGACCTGGACTTCGATGTCCTCGACGATGGTGGTCATTTCCTGCGCCGGGAACTTGTGCGCCAACGCAAAGCGCGGCGCGCGCGAGACAAAGCCCAGGCGCTCCTGCTCGGCCAGTGCGTTGACCTTGTAGACCACGCCGTCGATGTCATACGGCAGCGCGTCGCGGCGCTGGCCGATATCGCGGTAGAAATCCAGCAGCCCCTGCGCGCCCTTCACCACCGCGCGGTCCTTGCACACCGGCAGGCCCAGCGCGGCAAAGCCGTCGAGCATGGCGCTGTGGGTGGGCGGACGGTCCACGCCCTGCAGCTCGCCCAGCCCGTAGGCGAAGAACGACAGCGGCCGCTTGGCGGTGATGCGCGGATCGAGCTGGCGCAGGCTGCCCGCGGCGGCGTTGCGCGGGTTGACGAAGGTCTTCTCGCCGGCCTCGGCCTGGCGTTCGTTGAGCTTGTCGAAGTCGCCGCGGTACATGAAGACTTCGCCCCGCACTTCAAGCACGGCGGGAGCCTGGCCGCGCAGCTTCAGCGGAATCGCCTTGATGGTGCGCACGTTGACCGTGACATCTTCGCCGGTCTCGCCGTCGCCGCGGGTGGCGGCCTGCACCAGGCGGCCGTCCTCATAGCGCAGCGACATGGCCAGGCCGTCGAACTTCAGCTCGCAGGCGTATTCGACTGCGTCGGCGGCACTGAACAGGTCCTGCTCGCCGGCTGCGGGCGCGGTGCGGCCCAGGCCCTGCGCGCAACGGCGGTCGAAGTTCAGCACGTCGTCGTCGGCGAAGCCGTTGTTGAGCGACAGCATCGGCACGCGGTGGCGCACCGAGTCGAAGGCCGACAGCGGCTCGCCGCCCACGCGCTGGGTGGGCGAGTCCGGCGTCTGCAGTTCGGGATGCTCAAGCTCCAGCGCCTGCAGCTCGCTGAACAGCGCGTCGTACTCGGCGTCGGGAATGGTAGGCGCGTCCAGCACGTAGTACTGGTAGTTGTGGCGATCCAGCTCGTCGCGCAGCCAGGCCACGCGCTTGGCGGCGGCTTCGGGCGGCAAGGGGCCGGCGGGCGCGGAGGCATCTGCCTGCGCGCCGCGGTGTGTTGCGGTCATGGCAGGCTCCGGCTAGATGCTGAACAGGCGCTGCGCCACCAACGAACCGGCCGGCATGCCGCGCGCTTCCAGCTTGTTGTAGAGCGTTTCAAGCTGGCTGAAGATCGCGACGAACGAGGCCTCGGTCAGCGGCCGCATATTGTCGTCGACCAGCTGCGCGCCCATGCGCTGGGCCAGCGTGTGACCGTATTCGCACACGGTCTTGAACGGCTTGGCGGCCTGGTCGGCCACCGGCACGTCGAGCAGCAGCGTGATCTGGCGGCCGGCCTTGACGGTCAGGTCGTCGCGCAGGAAGTTGGTGTCGCCGAACTGCAGCGTGAACAGCGGACGCTGCACGCCCTCGGCATTGGCCTGGTAGCGGATAAAACGCGTGCCGTCGCGCGACAGCACCAGCCCGTCCTGCGTGGCCACGTTCTGCACGTACGCCGCCGACCACGGCGCGCCATCCGAGATCACGTTGACGCCCAGCTGCACGTCGCAGCCGGCGGCAAAGCCGTCGAGCTCGCGCGCGTTGGCGACGGTCTCGCTCATGTCCGGCAGGTCGGCCGAAGCATCGAGCGACTCGGCCAGCGACTCCACCGCGGTGATGAACTCCGAGAATTCCAGCGCGTTGAGCGGGCCGCCGCGGTTGGCCAGCTGCACGCCGACCTGCAGGTCTTCGTACTGGTGGCCGGCGGTGACCGGCTCCCATGCATTGGCTTCGGTGCGGAGGCCCTCGATATGGACCTGCTTGGTGCCGGCGCGGCGCAGCCGGCCGGTCAGCGGCAGGATGCGGTCACCGGAGGCCTTGCGCTCCAGGTGCAGGGGCACGATGCAGTCGATCAGCGGATCGATCAGGGCCGGCGTGGGCTGGCCATCGGGCACGGCGGCCACCGGAGCCGCGGCCGGGGCGGGTGCAGGCGCGGGAACCGGGGCCGGAGTGGCCTCGGCTTCAGCCTCGTCCTCGGCGGCCTCGGCGGCCTCGGCATGCGTCGCGGCGGCCGCGACGGACACTTCCTCGGCGACGACTTCGTCGGCGTCCGCGGTGCTTGCGGCGGCCGCAGCGGCGGCAGCCGCATGGTTGCTGTCCGTCGCCACCGCGGCACCGGCCGTGGCCTGCGCCGGAGATAGCGTCGGCTCACGCCGCGGTGCCTGTTCGGCAGCGGCTTCGTGCAGGCGCGCGGCGGTTTCCGGCGCGGTGCCCGGCCCGACCACCGGCTCGCGCATCGGCGGCAGGTCGTCTTCAGGGCTGAGCTCGCGCGGTCGGCGCGCCTTGCGGATCTGCCACTGGTTGTAGCCGAACACCAGTACCACGAAAACCAGGCCCGCGACGATCAGCGCGGTCTGCAGGTCCATGTTCAGTTTCATGCTGCCTCCGCCATCGAAACCGCCGCGTCCATATCCACGGCCACGATACGCGAAACGCCCTGCTCCTGCATGGTCACGCCAATGAGTTGATGAGCCATTTCCATGGCAATCTTGTTATGTGAGATGAAAACGAATTGAGTCTTGTCCGACATGCGCGCCACCATATTGGCGTAGCGTTCGGTGTTGGCGTCGTCCAGCGGCGCGTCCACCTCGTCCAGCAGGCAGAACGGCGCCGGGTTGAGCTGGAACATGGCAAACACCAGCGCAATCGCGGTCAGCGCCTTCTCGCCGCCCGACAGCAGGTGGATGGTCGAGTTCTTCTTGCCCGGGGGCTGCGCCATCACCTGCACGCCGGCGTCGAGGATTTCCTCGCCGGTCATGATCAGGCGCGCCTGGCCGCCACCGAACAGCGACGGGAACAGCTCGCCGAAATGATGGTTGACCTGGTCGAAGGTGCCCTGCAGCAGCGCGCGGGTCTCCTGGTCGATCTTGGCGATCGCGTCTTCCAGCGTATTGATGGCGTCATTCAGGTCGGCCGACTGCGCATCGAGGAAGGTCTTGCGTTCGCGCGCCGCCGCCAGTTCGTCGAGCGCGGCCATGTTGACCGGGCCCAGCGCGTTGATGGCGTTGTTGATGCGCGTGACTTCGCCCTGCAGGTACGACGGCTTCAGGTCACCGGTCAGCTTGTCGGCCAGCGCGGCCTCATCCACCTCGGCCGCGGTCAGTTGCTCGCTGAACTGCTCCTGGTTCAGGCGCGCGGCCTGTTCCTTGAGCTGCAGTTCAGTGATGCGGTCGCGCAGCGGCTGCAGGCTGCGCTCGGCGGCCAGGCGCTGCTCGTCGTGCTGGCGCAGCTGTGCCGACAGCGCATCGAGTTCGGTGCGCGCGATGGTGAGCTTTTCTTCCTTCTCGGCGCGGCGCTCCAGCGCTTCCTGCAGGCCGGTGTGCGCGGTCTGCTCGTTGATGGTTTCCAGCTCGGCGCGGGCGTTTTCCAGCGACTCGGCGATGCGTTCGGCCTGGTCGGCGGCCACCTGGATATTGCGGCGCAGCTCGTCGATGCGGCTGGCCAGGTTGCGCTCGGCAAAGAGGGCTTCCTGCGCGGCGCGCTCGAAGTCACGCAGCTGGTGGCGCGCGCCCGAGAGCTTGCTGTCCAGCGCCTCGAAGGCCATCTGCTGGTCTTCGTGGGTGGCCTGCATCTCTGCCAGCGCGGCGTCGTGCTGCTCGAAGCTGGCTTCGGATTCGGCGCGGATGGCGCGCTGCTCCTCGGTCTGCGCGTTGATTTCGTCCAGCTCCTCGCGGATCTGGCCGCTGCGGGCGGAGTAGCGCTCCATCGCCTGCGACAGCTTGAGCACGTCCATCTGCAACGCGTGCACGCGGCGGGTAGCCTGCTCGGCGCGCGCGCGGGCATCGCCCAGTCCCTGGCTGGCCTGGGTGTAGGCCGCTTCGGCACGCACCGCCTGGGTCTTGGCTTCGTCGGACAGCAGCAGCTGCGCGCGCGCCTGCTTCTGCAGGTTTTCGATTTCCTGCTCGCGCGCCAGCATGCCGGCCTGCTCGGAATCGGCGGCGTAGATCTGGATGGCGTTGCGGCCCACCAGGTGGCCCTCGGCCACGACGAGCGACGCACCGTCAGGCAGCGTGTTGCGCGCGGCCAGCGCCTGCGCCATGTCGGTGGCGACATAGATATCGGCGAGCCAGTCCTGCATCACGGCGCGGATGCCGGGCTCGGTGATCTGCACCAGCGACATCAGCGGGCGCAGGCCGGCAGGCGTTTCCAGCGGGCGGGCGGCGGCCGGCGGCGAGTAGAACGCCAGCTTGGCCGGCGGCGCGTCGGACAGGAAGGCCTTGACCCAGTCCAGGTTCGACACTTCCAGCGCGGCCAGCTTCTCGCGCAGCACGGATTCGAGCGCGTTTTCCCAGCCCGGCTCGATATGGACCTTCTTCCACAGGCGCGGCAGCTCGGCCAGCTCATGCTTGGCCAGCCACGGCTGCACCTTGCCGTCGGTCTGCACATTCTCCTGCAGCTGGCGCAGCGCCGACAGGCGCGCCTCCAGCGTGGCGATGGCGGAGGCTTCGCTGTGCACGCTCGCCTGCGCGGCGCGGCGCGCTTCATCCAGGCGCGGCACGCTCTCTTCCGCATCGGCCAGCACGGCCTGGGCTTCCTCGACCAGCGCTTCCTGCTCGGCCAGTTCGGCGCGGGCCTGCTCCAGGCGGGTCTCGTCGGGGCGGTCCAGGCCCTTTTCTTCCGCCGACAGGCGTTCGCGGCGCTGTTCCAGCTGCTGCAGCATCTGGTCGGCGCTGCGCTGCTGCGCGGCTTCGAGCTTCAGGGCCTGCTCGGCCTGCATGATGCCTGCGCGCTGCTCGTTGAGCAGTTGCTGCGCGTCGCGCCATTGCGCTTCCAGCGTCGGCAGTTCGTCGTTCTTGTGGGCGACGGCTTCCTGCGCCTCGACCGTGCGGCCTTCGGCCACGGCCAGGTTTTCCTCGGCCTGCGCCAGCTCGTCGGTGGCCTGCTCGGCCTTGCCCTGCCACTGCTCGCGCTGCCCGGTCAGCGCGGCGATCTGGGCCTGCACGCGGTTGCGCGATTCCACCACGTAGCGGATCTCGGCTTCGAGCTTGCTGACTTCGGCATTGGCCTCATACAGCGCGCCTTGCGCGGCGTGCATGCCATCGGACGCCCCATAATGCGCGGCGCGCATGGTTTCGAGTTCTGCCTCGACATGGCGCAGCTGCGCAGTCTGCGCTTCCAGGTCGATCTGGGCCTGCTCGATGGCGCGCTGGTGGCGTTCCTGCTCTTGCTGGGCCTCGCGCTTGCGCAGCAGCCACAGCAGGTGCTGCTTCTCTTCGCCATCGGCATGCAGCGTCTTGAAGCGCTGCGCCACCTCGGCCTGGCCTTCCAGTTTCTCGAGGTTGCTGCCGAGTTCGCGCAGGATGTCTTCGACGCGGGTCAGGTTTTCGCGCGTGTCGGACAGGCGGTTTTCGGTCTCGCGGCGGCGTTCCTTGTACTTGGACACGCCCGCGGCTTCCTCCAGGAAGATGCGCATGTCATCGGGCTTGGCCTCGATGATGCGCGAGATCATGCCCTGCCCGATGATGGCGTAGGCGCGGGGCCCCAGGCCTGTGCCCAGGAAGATGTCCTGGATGTCGCGCCGGCGCACCGGCTGGTTGTTGATGTAATAGGACGAAGTGCCGTCGCGGGTCAGCACGCGCTTGACCGCGACTTCGGCGTACTGGCTCCACTGGCCGGCGGCGCGGCCCTCGGCGTTGTCGAACACCAGTTCGACACTCGCCCGGCCGGCCTGCTTGCGCGCGGTCGAGCCGTTGAAGATGACGTCCTGCATGGATTCGCCACGCAGCTCTGACGCACGTGACTCACCCAGCACCCAGCGCACCGCATCGATGATGTTCGATTTGCCGCAGCCGTTGGGCCCTACGATGCCGACCAGTTGGCCGGGCACTTGAAAATTGGTGGGATCGACAAATGACTTGAAGCCCGCCAGCTTGATCGAGGATAGTCGCACGGTTTCTCGTGTGGTATCGGCCACTCCGGCATGGAACCCGGGGTCGGCCTGGTATCGGGGCTATTGCACTGTTCAGAAAGCCGGGCTGCGCGGGAGCCGGCGCGGCGTGACGCCAGCACCTCAAAATACCCCTCGGGCCCGAGAATTGGGGCTAATCATACCATCGCAGATGCCTTCGCCGGCCCGTTTGGCAGTCGCCCCGGCGTCCTATCCCATGGCCGATTTCCCTTGCTATTCCGCCCTTTACAAGCGTTTCCGCAAGCACTTTGGCAGGCGCCGCGGGCCGCTGTCAGCCATCGTTGCCGGCCAATCGCCGGGAAACTAATTAGGGTAAATGCTAGTCTCTGATCTGTCGGCGTGACTCCGGATGCGCTCCGGGCCACACGCCCATGAACGCCCCTCGCAGCCTTTGGCCAACCAGGAGGACAGAGCATGAGTGAACCGTCAACGGCCGCCCGGCCGTGGTCTGTCAGCGACATCAACTACCAGGCGATCGACGTGGAACGCGTACGCGGCGACCGCGATCTGTTCTACCTGCTGGTGTCAGCCTCGTTTATCGAGAGCGGATCCGACACCTATGCAGGCAACCTTGCCACCTATTACGCCCGTGTGCCCGACGCGGCCGACTGGCTTGCCGAGCACTGGGAAGCCGAGGAACTGCAGCACGGGCTGGCGCTGCGGCGCTATGTCGAGCATGTCTGGCCGGAATTCGACTGGGAGCGCGGCTATGCACGCTTCTTCGACGAGTACAGCAAGACCTGCTCGATCGACCAGTTCGAGCCGACCGAGGGCCTGGAAATGGCGGCCCGCTGCGTGGTGGAAACCGGCACCGCCGCCTACTACCGCGCGCTGGAACAGGCCAGCGACGAACCGGTGCTGCGCGACCTGACGCGCCGCATCTCCAACGACGAGGTGCGGCACTACAAGCACTTCTACCAGTACTTCAACCGCTTTGCGGCATCCGAGCGGCTGGGCCGGCTGCGCGTGCTGGGTGCGCTGGCGCGCCGGCTGCTGGAGATCAAGAACGAGGACGCCGCGATCGCGCTGCGCAATGTGCTGCGCATGGAGCGCGGTGTGGAAGCGGTGTCAGAAGCCGAGGTGCGCGCGCTCAATGCGCGCGTGTCCGGGGTGATCCGGCGCAACCTCCCCATCGAAATGACCGTGAAGATGCTGCTGCGGCCGCTGCACCTGCATCGCGGCGTGGAGCGCGCGGTGCGGACGCCATTGGTGGCAGTGGTGTCGCGGGTCATGCTGCACTGAAACACCCGCCGGCCCAGTCAGTGACATGCCGCTGCCTCGGCGCCCGCTGCGGCCGGCGCCGGCGCGCGGCTGCGGTGCACCAGTCCCGACAAGGCGCCGGCGGCGATGATGCAGAGGCCGCCGGCCGCTTCCTTCCAGCTCAGCACCTCGGTCGCCAGCCACCACGAAGACAGCGCTGCGATGACGATTTCGAACAGCATCAGCAGCGACACGCGGTTGGCCGGCAGCCGCTGCAGCCCGTATTGCACCACCGAGTTGCTGACCACCAGCACCGCCGCCAGGCCCAGCACCAGCATGCCCACGCTGACCTGCGCGCCCGCGACGATGGTCACCGACGGGCCATCGAGCAGCAGCGCGGCCGGCACGCCCACCACCGTGCAGCCCAGGTAGACCACCACCGTGCGCACGCGTGCGTCCATGTCCGGGAAGCGCTGGCCGGCGCGGCGCGACAGCACATTGTTGACGGCAAAGCCCATGCCGCCGATCAGGCCCGACCATTCGGCGGCGGAACCCGGCAGCGGCACGCCGACCTCGGGCGTCCACAGCATCAGCCCGGCGCCGAACAGGGCCAGCGCCACCAGCGACAGCCCCGCCGCCGACAGCCGCTCGCCCAGGAACAGCCGGGCAAACAGCGCGGTCCAGACCGGGGTCAGGTAGAACAGCAGCAGCACGCGCATCACATGGCCGTTGACGCTGCCCCAGACGAAGCCGGCGTTGGTCACGCCCGCCGCCAGCCCGATCGCGACGAACAGCCAGTGCGGGCGCAGGCCGGCCAGGTGCCGGCGGAAGGCCAGCAGCGACAGCACCGCCGCGACCGAGCTGACCAGCGCCGCGGCGTGCATGCCGCCCAGGCCCCAGCCCGCCAGCATGCGATACGGGAACCAGGCGATGCCCCAGACCGAGGCGCCGATCAGGATGGAAAGCGATGCCTTGACCGCATGGCGGTCGGCCGGCGCATGCTGCGCCGCAACAGTATTTGTGCTCATAAAGGGAATCAGTGCGAGGCGAGCCGGGCCGCTGGCCGGTGACAGGCAGGCGGCGTCCGGACGGCGCCGGCGGCATCACCAGGGCGTGATGCCCGCCATCCGTGCTCGTGGCCGGCCGCGCGGGCCGGGCCGGCGCACGGAAACCCGCGCCGTTCCTCTATAATGCGTCGTTTTAACCGGCCCCGACTGACACTGTGAATCCGCGCCTCGACCTGCTCCAGCCCTACCCGTTCGAGAAACTGCGGGTGCTCTTTGCGCAGGTAAAGCCTGCCGACAAGCCGGCCATCAGCTTTGGCATCGGTGAGCCCAAGCATCCGACGCCTGAATTCATCAAGCAAGCGCTGGCAGAGTCGCTCGCGGGGCTGGCGAATTATCCCACAACGGCAGGTTCCGAGGCACTACGGCAGTGCATCGCCAGCTGGCTGGAACGCCGCTACGGCCTGCCCAAGGTCAACGCCGCCACCGAAGTGCTGCCGGTGACCGGCTCGCGCGAGGCGCTGTTCGCCTTTGCCCAGACCGTGGTCGACGGCACCCGCCCGGGCGCGCTGGTGCTGTGCCCCAACCCGTTCTACCAGATCTACGAAGGCGCGGCGCTGCTGGCCGGCGCCACCCCGGTATTCGCCAACAGCGACCCGGCGCGCAACTTCGCCCCGGCCTTCGACCGCATCGCCGGCGAGGTCTGGCAGAAGGTGCAACTGCTGTTTGTGTGCACGCCCGGCAACCCGACCGGCGCGGTGCTGTCGCTGGAAGACTGGAAGCAGCTGTTTGCGCTGTCGGACCGCTACGGCTTTGTGATCGCCTCGGACGAGTGCTACTCGGAAATCTATTTCGACGAGGGGCGCGCCCCGCTGGGTGCGCTGGAAGCCGCGCACAAACTGGGCCGCGGCCTTGACCGGCTGGTGATGTTCTCGAGCCTGTCCAAGCGCTCCAACGTGCCGGGCCTGCGCTCGGGCTTCGTCGCCGGCGACGCCGCGCTGCTGAAGAAATTCCTGCTATACCGTACCTACCACGGCGGCGCCATGAACCCCGCGGTGCAGAGCGCCAGCATCGCCGCCTGGAACGATGAATCGCATGTGCGCGAGAACCGCGCCGCCTACGTGCGCAAGTTCAGCGAAGTCACGCCGATGCTGGCCGAGGTGCTGGACGTCGCGCTGCCCGATGCCGGCTTCTACCTGTGGGCCGATGTCTGGCGCACCGGCCTCACCGATACCGAATTCGCCGCGCGCCTGCTGGCCGAGCAGAATGTGACCGTGCTGCCCGGCAGCTACCTGGCGCGCGAAGCCGACGGCATCAACCCGGGGGCGAACCGCGTGCGCATGGCGCTGGTGGCGACGCCGGAGGAATGCCTGGAAGGCGCGCGCCGGATCGTGGAATTCTGCAAATCGCTGGCCTGAGGCCTGATTGTCCAATTGTGTTCTCCCTCTCCCCTCAAGGGGAGAGGGTCGGGGTGAGGGGTGGTTTAGCAAGGCACCACGCCCGTAGAACCGCCCACCCTCACCCCCTGCCCCTCTCCCGCAAGCGGGAGAGGGGAGCAAACAAGAGGTCGAGGCTGAGACTCGACGACCGAACATCAACATCAACCCTGAGAAGCCAAACATGACGCAAGCTCTGCAAGCCCTGATCGACCAGGCCTGGGAAGACCGCACCAGCCTGTCGCCCAAGTCCGCCCCCAACGACATCCGCGAAGCCGTCGCCAACGTCATCAGCCAGCTGGATGCCGGCGCGCTGCGCGTGGCCGAGAAGCAAGGCAAGGACTGGATCGTCAACCAGTGGATCAAGAAGGCCGTGCTGCTGTCGTTCCGCCTGGAAGACAACGCCCCGATGAGCGCCGGCGGCTTTGCCCAGTTCTACGACAAGGTGCCGACCAAGTTCGCCAACTGGAGCGCCGACGACTTCGCCAAGGCTGGCTTCCGCGTGGTGCCGCCGGCCGTGGCCCGCCGCGGCTCGTTCATCGCCAAGAACGCGGTGCTGATGCCGTCGTACGTCAACATCGGCGCCTACGTCGATGAAGGCACCATGGTCGACACCTGGGCCACGGTCGGTTCGTGCGCGCAGATCGGCAAGAACGTGCACCTGTCGGGCGGCGTGGGCATCGGCGGCGTGCTGGAGCCGCTGCAGGCCAACCCGGTGATCATCGAAGACAACTGCTTTATCGGCGCGCGCTCGGAAGTGGTCGAAGGCGTGATCGTGGAAGAGAACTCGGTGATCTCGATGGGCGTGTACCTGGGCCAGTCGACCAAGATCTACGACCGCGAAACCGGCGAGATCCACTATGGCCGCGTGCCGGCCGGCTCGGTGGTGGTGGCGGGCAACCTGCCGTCCAAGGACGGCAAGTACAGCCTGTACTGCGCCGTGATCGTGAAGAAGGTCGACGCGCAGACCCGCGCCAAGACCAGCCTGAACGACCTGCTGCGCGGCGACTGAGCGCGCCTGGCGCAGCCCGCAACGGCTGCGCCGCCCCGCTCCGGGGCCCGGCCCCGGGGCAGTATTTCCGTTGTCACCCCGCCTGGCCAGGCTGAACATGCCTTCCCTCCGCAAGCGACTCATGGCCCTGGATCCCACCACCGTCAGTACCGTGCTCTCCCTGCTTCCCACCATTCTCGAGCAGGCCAACAAGACCATCGAGAAACTGAAGAAGAACAAGCGCAAGGACGGCACGCCGGAAGGCGCGGTGGCCGACACGCGCGATCCCGCCGCCCGCATCGCCGAGCTGGAAGCCGCTGCCGTGCAGCAGGCCGAGGCCGTCAAGCTGCTGGCCGAGCAACATGCCATCACCATCGACGCGCTGCGCAAGGAAGCCGCCCGGCTGGACCGCCGCCTGCGCCTGATGACCGCGGTGGCCATGGGCGGCGTGGCGCTGGGCCTGGGCGGCCTGGTGATCGCGCTGAACCTGCTGTTCCGCTGAATCCAATCCATCAAGACTAGCCATGACCGTCCTGCTCTACGGCATTCCCAACTGCGATACCGTCAAGAAAGCCCGCACCTGGCTGGATGCCAACGGCGTGGCCTACAGCTTCCACGACTTCAAGAAGCAGGGCGTGGATGAAGCCATGCTGCGCGGCTGGCTGAAGCATGTACCGCTGGCCACGCTGCTCAACCGCAAGGGCACCACCTGGCGCGCGCTGTCGGACGCCGACAAGGCCCGCGCCGAGCAGGAAGCCGGCGCAATCGCGCTGATGCAGCAAAGCCCGTCGCTGATCAAGCGCCCGGTGCTGGCCCACGATGGCAAGGTGATGGTCGGCTTCTCCGCCGACCAGTACGCCGGCCAGTTCTGATTTCCATTTCCGTAGTCCGATGACCGCCACCCTCGCCCTTACCGAAGACCTGATCCGCCGCCGCTCCGTCACGCCCGCCGACGAAGGCTGCCAGGCCATCCTGGAAACCCGCCTGAAGGCGCTCGGCTTCGACTGCGAAGCGCTCGTCAGCGGCCCCGACGATTTCCGCGTGACCAACCTGTGGGCGGTCAGGCGCGGCACGCAGGGCAAGGACGGCAAGCTGCTGGTCTTTGCCGGCCATACCGACGTGGTGCCGACCGGCCCGCTGGAGCAATGGCATTCGGACCCGTTCGCGCCGACGCACCGCGACGGCAAGCTGTACGGCCGCGGCGCCGCCGACATGAAGACCTCGATCGCCGGCTTCGTGGTGGCGGTGGAAGAGTTCGTCAAGGCGCACCCCGCGCATGCCGGCTCGATCGCCTTCCTGATCACCAGCGACGAGGAAGGCCCGGCGCACGACGGCACCATCAAGGTGGTCGAGGCCCTGTCCGCGCGCGGCGAGCGCCTGGACTACTGCGTGATCGGCGAGCCGACCTCGGTCGACACGCTCGGCGACATGGTCAAGAACGGCCGCCGCGGCTCGCTCTCGGGCAAGCTCACGGTCAAGGGCATCCAGTGCCATATCGCCTACCCGCACCTGGGCCGCAACCCGATCCATGAAGCCGCGCCGGCGCTGGCCGAGCTGGCCGCCGAGGTCTGGGACCAGGGCAACGAGTACTTCCCGCCGACCAACTGGCAGATGTCGAACATCCACGGCGGCACCGGCGCCACCAACGTGATCCCGGGCCACGTCACCATCGACTTCAATTTCCGCTTCTCGACCGCCAGCACGCCCGAAGGCCTGAAGGCGCGCGTGCATGCGATCCTGGACCGCCACCAGCTGGAATACGCGCTGGACTGGACCCTGGGCGGCGAGCCCTTCCTGACCCCGCGCGGCGAGCTGTCCGACGCGCTGTCGTCGGCGATCGAGGCCGAGACCGGCGTCAAGACCGAGCTGTCGACCACCGGCGGCACCTCGGACGGGCGCTTTATCGCCAAGATCTGCCCGCAGGTGATCGAGTTCGGGCCGCCCAACGCCAGCATCCACAAGATCGACGAGCACGTTGAAGTGCGCTTCATCGAGCCGCTGAAGAACGTTTACCGCGGCGTGCTGGAACGTCTCGTCGCCTGATTTTTTCGCCGGAAGACACCCATACATGGCAACGCCCTCTCCCCTGCGCACCGTGCGCGACCTGCTGCGTCTCGCAGTCTCGCGCTTTACCGCCGCGCGCCTGTCCTTCGGCCACGGCAGCGCCAATGCCTATGACGAAGCCGCCTACCTGGTGCTGCATACGCTGAACCTGCCGCTCGACACGCTCGACCCCTTCCTGGACGCGCGCCTGCTGCCCGAGGAAGTCGATGCCGTGCTCAAGGTCATCGAGCGCCGCGTCAATGAGCGCGTGCCGGCCGCCTACATCACGCACGAGGCCTTTATGCACGGCCTGCGCTTCTACGTCGATTCACGCGTGATCGTGCCGCGCAGCTTTATCGGCGAACTGCTGCAGGACGGGCTGGAGCCGTGGGTCGGCGAGACCGACAGCATCGGCCCGGTGCTGGAGCTGTGCACCGGTTCCGGCTGCCTGCCGATCGTGGCCGCGCACGTGTGGCCGAACGCGAAGATCGACGCCGTCGACATCTCGCCCGACGCACTCGCCGTGGCGCGCCGCAACGTGGCCGACTACAAGATGGACGACCGCATCCGGCTGTATGAGGGCGACCTGTACGCGCCGCTGCCGCACGGCGCCACCTACGACGTGATCCTGACCAACCCGCCCTACGTCAACGAAGGCTCGATGCAGGCGCTGCCGCCGGAATACCTGGCCGAGCCGCGCATCGCCCTGGCCGGCGGCGACGACGGCATGGACGTGGTGCGCCGGATCGTCGCCGGCGCCAAGGCGCACCTGAATCCGGGCGGCGTGCTGGTGGTGGAGATCGGCAACGAGCACGCCAACGTGGAAGCCGCGTTCCCTGAACTGGAAATCGTCTGGCTGCCGGTCAGTGCTGGGGATGAGCAGGTGTTTTTGCTGACGTATGACGCGCTGCCGGGGTAATTGATCCGGGCCATTGTTTGCTCCCCTCTCCCGCTTGCGGGAGAGGGGCTGGGGGAGAGGGCAGGAGCTTCCGGATGCGTGGCGCCTTGCTAGACCACCCCTCTCCCCAACCCTCGCCCGCTGAGGGGAGAGGGACCCGGCCTGTGGCCTGTGATGCCACGCCGCCTTGGACCAGCCACTCAACTGCCAGCACGCGCAAACTGGGCGAACACCGGCCATCCCCCGGCCATGAATACCGCGCCCGCCCTACACTCGCTACAGATACCACCTCAGTTCCTGAAGTACCCGCCAGGGCATTCCACCCCAACCATTAGCGCCTTCGCCCCGCAGCCAGTGCGGCGGCAAGGCCTGAAGCCGTGACCCCCAGCAACACCCGCCTCCCCGCATCGCCCGACGCCCTGCCCGCCCATGCCCCGGCAGCGCACGCCGCGCGCGGTATCGCCCTGCTGACGTTCGCCTTTGCGCTCAGCCAGTTCTTCCGCTCCTGCCTGGCGGTGATGGCGCCCGAACTGCAGCATGATTTCGGGCTGTCGCCGGCGGGCTTTGGCGCACTGTCTTCGTCGTTCTTCCTGGCCTTTGCCGTGGCGCAGATCCCGGTGGGCATTGCCTTCGACCGCTACGGCGTGGGCCGGCCGACCGCGCTGCTGCTGGCGGTGGGCGCGGTGTCGTCGATCCTGTTCGTGCTGGCGCCCAACGGCGCGGCCGCCACGCTGGCGCAGGTAGGGCTGGGGCTGGCATGCGCGCCGGTCTTCATGGGCCTGCTGCATTTCGCCTCCGAGCAGCTGTCCGAGCGCGACTACACCCGCGTGGTCAGCCGCTCCAATGCCATGGGCATGATCGGCGCGCTGTGTGCCACGGCGCCGCTGGGCTGGGCCATCTCGCTGATCGGCTGGCGCCCGTCGATGGCGGTATCGGCCCTGGGCATGGTCGCGGCCTGCTATGGCGTGTGGCGCTTCGTGCGCGACCAGGGCCATGCCGAGGCCCGCAGCGCGTCGTGGCCGGCGATGCTGTCGGAAAGCCTGCAGCTGCTGAAGCTGGCGCCGCTGTGGACGCTGATTCCGCTGTGCGTGGCGATGTCCGCCGGCACCGCCTTCCGCAATGCCTGGAGCGGCCCCTACCTGGCCGACGTGTTCGGGCTGGGCTCGGCGCCGCGCGGGGTGGCGCTGGCGCTGCTGAGCCTGGCCGGCTTCCTGACCGCCTTCCTGCTGCCGGTGCTGGTCCGCCGCAACACGCTCAAGACCGCCATCGCCGGCTGGTCGTGCTTTGCCATGTCGGGCTCGTTCCTGCTGGCGCTATGGCCGGACAGCGGCATCGGCTACGGTGTGGCGATGATGGCGCTGCTGTCGACCATCGGCATGCTGCACCCGCTGGTGATGGCGCAGGGCCGCGGGCTGATCACGCCGTCGCGGCGCGGGCGCGGGCTGGGCCTGCTCAACACCTTTGTGTTCCTGGGATCGGCGCTGACGTCATGGGGCTACGGGCTGATCGCCAATGCCGGCCATGTGCGCGGCTGGCCGCTGCCTTCCACCTATGCGGCGATCTTCCTGTCCGCGGGCCTGCTGATTGCCGCCGCGCTGGTGCCCTACTTCTTCAGCCAGCCGCATCCCACCAGTCATTAGCCAGACTCAGGCCGCCGCAAGCGCCCTGACCATGTCGGCGATGATGGTGAAGCGGATCACGCGCAGGCAGGCCAGTTCGCCGGCAAACCCGCCGGTGAGCGCCGGGCGCTCCCGCGCCATGGCCGCGTTCTGTTGCTCGGCCTGCTCGTAGAGCGCCTGCGCGGCCGCCCCGATGCCGCGCAGCATGGCGTCCAGCCGCCGCTCGGCGGTCACGCCGGTCAGGCCCAGCGCGCGCCCTGCCTCCAGCACCAGCGCGCGCGAGAAATCGCTGTAGAACTCCACCCCCAGCACCGGCCAGGCAAAGCGGTGCGCCTGCGGCCAGCCGGTCTTGTCATAGGTGCGGGTGGCGTAAGCCGCCTCGCTGAGCAGGTCGTAGAACGGCGCCAGCGCAATGCCGGCATCGGACACCAGGAAGCTCAGGTTCTTCAGGTGCACGTCCGAATTGCCCACCAGGATGTTGAACACCAGCCAGTCGAACAGCCGTGCCCGCGCCACCGCCGGCGCGCGGCACAGCGTTGCCAGCTGCGCCAGCCGCTCGACGCTGCCCTGGTCGTACTTGAAGGTGCGCGGCAGGTTCAGCAGCTGGCAGGCATCGATCGCATGCAGCCGCTGCCACTGCCCTTGCTGCGTAAGATGGCGATCGAAACGGTCGATCAGGTAGACCGGCGACGGCACATAGCGCCGGTGCACCGGCGGCACCTCCAGCTTCAGCCGCGCGGCCAGCGACATCACGAACCACTCGTTGATGACCGAATGCGGATAGATCTCCTGCATCTGGCGGGTCGGCTTCAGGATATGCGTGGACGGCGTATCCGCGCCGGGCTCGAACAGCGCGCCGTCCCGCAGCACCACCGCCAGCTTGTGCTGGGCACCGGCCAGCGACATGCGCTTGACCGCGCCATGTGTAAGCGGCACGCTGGGCAGGCTGTGGATGCGGGCGTCGAGCGCGGCGTCGCTCAAGGGGCGCAGGGCCGGCGCGGTGGCGGGCCCGCGGCCGGGCGGCAACAGCGTCAGCGAGCCCGCCGATTCCGCCCCATAGTGGGCCAGCAGGGCAAAGGCATCGGCCTCGTTGCGGATGCTGGCATCGCGTGCCAGCAGCGCACGCTGGCCGTCCTCGGGCAGCAGGTTGTCGAAGTACCACTGCACCGGCCGCAGCGTGCTGCCATCGGCGAGCGCCTCCGGCTGCAGCGGCAGCGCCGGGCTCAGGGCGAAGGCGTGCGGGTTGCCCAGCCACGCCGCGTCATAGCGGAACGACCAGGCATCGCTGGCCTCATGCAGCTCGCCCACCGGCGTACCGTTGATGCTGGCGACCAGTACGCGCTCAGCCATGCTGGCCGCCTCCCTTGACCGCTGCGCGCCGGTTGCGGCTGCGCGCCTGGCGTTGCCTGAGCTTGGCAAGTTCAGCCGCTACCAGCGGGGCCGCTGCCTCCGGCATATCCACCACCACGCGCAGGCCAAGTCCTTCCAGCACCTGGAACAGCTTGCCCCACTGGATGCCTTCGGCGCCGTTCTCTACGCGCACCATGAAGTTCTCGCTGACGCCGATGGCGCCTGCGGCATCGTCCTGGCGCAGGCCTTGCGCCTTGCGGGCAGCGCGTACGAAGGCGCCGATATCGCCGGGTTCGGTGAGGGTCACTGGCACAAAAATCTCCTTGATTGCAAAGACTTTAGTGTTTCCAGGCGGGAAAATCAAGAAATCTCCCTGATTGCAAAGATTCTAGCCTCTGGACACGGCCAACCGGAAAAATCTCCTCATTCACAAAGATTATTGCAGGCCGCCCTACCGCTTCGCCTGCAAAAAGCCAGACTTATCGATTTAAGAATTCCGCTGGCGCGCTTACGCCTTTACCGTTTGTGACACCAACATCCCAGCCCGACCTGGCGACAAGGGACAACGGCTGCGCCCGCGGCCGGCATAACGAGGAGACAAGCTGATGGCATCCCTGATCGCATCCCGCCGCCGCGCCTGGGGCCGCCGCGCATGGCTGGCCGGCATGCTGGCCACCGCGGCCGCAACCGCCTTGCCGTCCGGCGCCAGCGCCGAGACCTGGCCATCGCGCCCGATCCAGCTGCTGATCCCCTACCCGCCGGGCGGCAGCGCCGACCTGTTGGCCCGCCCGGTCGCAGCCAGGCTGCAGGAGCGCCTGGGCCAGCCCGTGGTGCTGGACTACCGGCCCGGCGCCGGCGGCACCATCGCCAGCCAGGCGCTGGCCCGGGCCAAGCCCGACGGCTACACCCTGATCATGGTGCTGGCCGCCCATGCCATCAATGCCAGCCTGTATCCGAAGCTGCCCTATGACACGCGCAAGGACTTCGCGCCGGTCTCGCTGGTGGCCAACCTGCCGATGATCCTGGCCGGGAGCCCCTCGCTGCAGGCCACCAACGTGAAAGAGCTGATTGCCGAGGCCAAGGCCGCGCCCGGCAAGCTGACCTTCGCCTCGGCCGGCAACGGCAATACCGGCCACCTGGCGGGCGAACTGTTCGATTCGGTCGCGGGTATCAAGATGACCCACGTTCCGTACAAAGGCAGCGCTCAGGTGGTGACGGCAATGCTGTCGGGCGAGGTCCAGCTGACCTTCGACAGCATCTCCACCACCCTGCCGCATGTGAAGAGCGGCAAGCTGCGCGCACTGGCCGTGACCGGCAGCCATCGCGCCGCGGTCGCGCCCGAGGTGCCGACGCTGGCCGAGGCCGGCGTGCCGGGCATCAGCATCACCGGCTGGTACGCGATGCTGGCACCGGCCGGCACGCCGCAGCCCGTGATCGACCGGCTCAGCACCGAGATTGCCACGGTGCTGCGCCAGCCCGAACTGAAGGCGACGCTGGCCGCCAACGGCTATGAGCCGGTGGGCTCGACGCCCGCCGCGCTGCGCACCCATATCGACGCCGAGATCAACCGCTGGAGCAAGGTGGTGAAGGACTCCGGCGCACAGATCCAGTAAGCCTGCTTCGCTCCATCATTGCTTATCGGGCGCCGCCAGGCCGGCGTCCGCATTCCCTTGCCGAACATGATCCAACCGACCCCGCTCCAACGCCCCTTTACCACCATGTCCGTGCTCGTGCGCGAGCACGCCACGCAGCGCCCCACGCAGCGCGCCCTGATGCATGGCGAGCGCGTGCTCGACTATGCCGGCCTCGATGCCGCCATGGACCGCATTGCCGCGGCGCTGGCCCGCGACGGCGTGCGCCCCGGCGAGGCCATCGCCATCTGCGCGTCGTCCTCGATCGAATACGCCGCGGTGTACCTGGGCGCGGTGCGCGCCGGCGTAGTGGTGGCGCCGCTGGCACCGTCATCCACGCCGGACAGCCTGGCCGGCATGGTTGCCGACGCGGGCGCGCGCATCCTGTTCACGGACGCCAGCGTGGCCGACGTGCTGCAACCGGTGCGCGACCAGCTGGCCGCCACGCCCATCGTCACGCTGGACGGCAGCGACGCAGGCCAGCCGTACCAGGCCTGGCTGGCACCCGCCGGCACACCGGTGACCGAGCCCGTGATCCGCCCGGAGATGCCGCTCAACATCATCTATTCCTCGGGCACCACCGGCACCCCCAAGGGCATCGTGCAGTCGCACGGCATGCGCTGGGCCCATGTGTCGCGCGGCGCCGCCACCGGCTACGGCACGCATGCCATCACGCTGCTGTCGACGCCGCTGTACTCCAACACCACGCTGGCCAGCTTCTTCCCGACCATCGGCCTGGGCGGCACGGCGATCCTGATGGCCAAGTTCGATGCGGGCCAGTACCTGGCGCTGGCGCAGCAGCACCGCGCCACGCACACCATGCTGGTGCCGGTGCAGTACCAGCGGCTGCTGGCGCATCCGGAGTTCGACCGCCATGACCTGTCGTCCTTCCAGCAGAAGTTCTGCACCAGCGCGCCGTTCAGCCCCGCCCTGAAGGCCGAAGTGCTGCGGCGCTGGCCGGGCGCACTGACCGAGCTGTACGGCATGACCGAAGGCGGCGGCGGCTGCCTGCTGTTCGCCGACCAGTTCCCCGACAAGCTGCATACCGTGGGGCGCCCCGCCACCGGTGCCGACGTGCGCATCATCGACGACGAGGGCCGCGAGCTGCCGCCCGGCAGCACCGGGGAAGTGGTGGGCCGCTCGGCGGCGATGATGAACGGCTACCACAACCAGCCGGAAAAAACCGCCGAGACCGAGTGGCACGACGCGCAGGGCCAGCGCTTTATCCGCACCGGCGACATCGGCCGCTTTGACGAAGACGGCTTCCTGGTGCTGATGGACCGCAAGAAGGACATGATCATCTCGGGCGGCTTCAACATCTACCCGAGCGATCTCGAGGCGGTGGTGCGCGAACACCCGGCGGTGGCCGACGTGTCGGTGGTGGGCGTGCCGTCGGAGCGCTGGGGCGAGACCCCGGTGGCCTTCGTCGCGCTGCGCGCCGGCGGCGGCGCCACGGCGCAGGACGTGCTGGCCTGGGCCAACCAGCACCTGGGCAAGACCCAGCGGCTGGCCGCGATCCATGAGGTGGAGAGCCTGCCGCGCAGCGCCATCGGCAAGGTGCTCAAGCGCGAACTGCGCGACCGCATCACCGGCGCCTGACGCGCCGCGCACGGCACAAGCGCAGGCATCCACGCAAAAAGTTCGCGGGGGTGCTTGCGCAATCGAAAAGGCGTCTCTATAATTCGCGCCTTCGCTAGGCTCGTAGCTCAGCTGGTTAGAGCACCACCTTGACATGGTGGGGGTCGTTGGTTCGAGTCCAATCGAGCCTACCAACGCACAACGGAACACGGACGGTACGCATTGCGCACCGTCCGTTTTTCTTTTCCGGCGCCGCTTTCAGGTGCCGATGCCGAACTCCGCCAGCACCGCTTCGGTATGCTGGCCCAGCGCCGGCGCATTCCCTGCCGGCCGTTCCGATCCTGCCATGCCTGGCAGGTTGGCCCACGGCACTTCGCCGATCCCTGCCAGCCGCAGCCGGCCGAACACGCCTGCCTGCGCGCATTGCGCGCTCTGCAGCAGGTCCCGTGCATGGCCCACGCGCGCGAACAGCACATCGTGCTCGGTCAGCAGCGCCTCCCAGTGCGCCAGCGGCTGTGCGGCAATGGCCTGCGCCACGCGCCGCCCCAGCTCCGCCGCGCGCGGCAGACGGCCGGCGCTGGTGTGCAGCGTGATATCGGCCAGCCAGTCGTCGAAACCCAGCAGCGTTGCCAGCCGCACGAACATGGCGTCGTTGAGCATGCTCAGGTACAGCCGGCCATCGGCCGCATCGAACAGCCCGGTGGGCGCATTGGCCACGGCCAGCTCCGCATCGGGGAACATCGCGTCATCCACCATCAGGTAGGACTGCAGCGCGGCACTGGTCTCCAGCAGCGACAGCCGCACGTGCCGGCCGCGGCCGTTGCGCGCGGCCTTGTACAGCGCTGCCGACGCATGCTGGGCCGCATAGAGCCCGGTGCTCAGGTCGACCATGTAAAAGGCGATGCGGCGCGGCTGGCCGGCGCTGTCGCGGTTCAGGTGCATCAGGCCGCTGAAGGCCTGCATGGTGGTGTCCACCGCCGGCATGTTCGCCATCGGGCCGGCATGGCCGTAGCCCGAGATCGAGACATAGACCAGCGCCGGGTTGCGCGCGGCCAGCGCCTCGTAGCCAACGCCCATGCGCTCGGCCACGCCGGGGCGGAAGTTCTGGATCACCACGTCGGCCTGCTGCGCCAGCCTGGCGATGGCGGCCCGGCCGCTGTCGCTGCGCGCGTCCAGCAGCACGCTCTCCTTGCCCGCGTTGCAGGCGACCGCGATCGCGGTCTGGCCGGCGCGGATGCGCCCCATCTGCCGCGACCAGTCGCCGCCCGGCGGCTCCACCTTGATCACGCGCGCGCCCTGCTGGCGCAGGATCAGGCCGCAATACGGGCCGGCGATGCCCTGGCTCAGGTCGAGCACGGTCAGGCCCTCGAACATGGCATCCTCCGTTGCCGCTTGTGCATGGTGCATGTCGTGCTCTCCGTTCAGATATCCAGCATGACCTTGCCGATGGCGCGACGCGACATCGTGGTGTCGACGGCGTTGAGCCAGTCGCCCAGCGGGAAGTGCTGCAGCACGGGCGGCGCCAGCTTGCCGCTGGCTGCCGCCTGCATGATCTCGGCCACCATCGCCTGCACCGGCTGCGCAAAGCGCCGGCGCTCGTCGGTCAGGCCCCAGCCGATGTAGTAGCCGTAGTTGAAGCCGATCAGGGTCAGGTTCTTCACCAGCAGCAGGTTGGCCGGCACCTCCGGGATGCGCCCGCTGGCATAGCCGATCGACAGCAGCCGCGCGCCCGGCGCCGCGCAGCGCAGCGAGGCGTCGAAGAGATCGCCGCCGACCGGATCGAACACCACGTCGGCCCCGCCCGCGGGGCACAACGCCTTGACCGCTGCCGCCAGCGTGGCCGCGTCGGACGGCAGCGCATGCGCGGCGCCGTTGCGCAGCGCCGCCTCGCGCTTGGCCTCGGTGCTGGCGGTGGCGATCACGCGCGCGCCCATCAGCCGGCCCACCTGCACCGCGGCCGTGCCCAGCGCGCCGCTGGCGCCATGGACCAGCATGGTCTCGCCCGGCTGCAGCGCGGCGCGCCACGCCAGCGCCGCCCAGACCGTGCCAAAGGTGACGGGCAGCGCCGCCGCCTGGGCCAGTTCCAGCCCGTCAGGCACCGGATAGACCGTGTCCGCAGTGGCCACCGCCTCCTCGGCGAAGCCGCCCCAGTCCAGCGCCGCGGCCACGCGCTGGCCCGGGTGCAGGCGGGTGACATCAGGCGCCCCCTCGATGATCTCGCCCGCGGCCTCGGTGCCGGGCGTGAACGGCAGCGGCGGCTTGCGCTGGTACTTGCCGGACACAAACAGGCTCAGCGCAAAGCCCACCCCGGCATGGCGCACGCGGATGCGCACCTGGCCCGGCGCCAGCGGCTGGCGCGGGAGGCGTTGCAGTTCCAGCTCGCTCCAGTGGCACCAGCGGGAGCAGACCAGCCCAAGGTAATCGGTCTCTTGCATCGGGACTCCTGTCATTCGAGCGTGATGCCGACATCGCTGATGATCCGGCTCCATTTGTCGCGGTCGTTCTTCATCACCGTGGCGAAGGCTTCCGGCGTGCTGCCGACCGGCACCAGGTTCAGGTCCTGCATCTTCTTCGCGATCTCCGGCAGGCGCACGATGCGCGCGACCTCGCGCGACAAGGCATCGACCCGTGCCTTGGGCACGCCGGCGGGGAACAGCAGGCCCATCCACGCATCGGGCTCGAAGCCCTTGTAGCCGGTCTCCCGGAAGGTCGGCACCTTGGGCAGCAGCGCCGAACGCTCCGCGCCGGCGATCGCCACCGGCACCAGCTTGCCGCCCTGCAGCAGCGGCATGGCCGTGCCCACGGCAATAAAGCCCAGCTTCACATGGCCGGCCGCCAGGTCGGTGGCCAGCGGCGCGCCGCCCTTGTAGGCGACGTGCTCCATCTGCAGCCCGGCCTCGCGCTTGAGCAACTCACCCAGGATATGGCCGGTCGTTCCCGCGCCATACGATCCGTATGGATACTTGCCGGGATTGGCCTTGAGCAGCGCCACCACCTCCGGCAGCGTGCGCGCCGGGAAGTCCGGCGACACCGCCAGGATGGTGGACGAGATCGCCACCTCGCTGACCGGCGTGAAGTCCGCGATCGGGTCATAGCCGATACCCCGATACAACGACGGATTCTGCACGTGCGCGGTGAAGGTGAGCAGTGCGGTGTAACCGTCCTTTGCCGCGCGGGCGACGTACTTGGTGCCCGTAGTAGTGCCGGCGCCCGGCTTGTTGTCGACGATGACTGGCTGGCCCCAGCTCCTGGTCAGCTCCTGCCCGATCAGCCGCGCCACGGCATCGTTCACATTGCCCGCCACGGACGGCACCACGATGGTCAGCGGGCGCGACGGGTAGGGTTCGGCAGAGGCGGGATCGGCGGCGCAGACTGCCGCCGGGATGGCCGCCAGCAGCATGGCTGCCACGGCTGCGCGCAGCCGTGCGGAACGGTGTTGCATCGGTGTGTCTCCTGTCCTGGCTCCCTTCTGTGGTGCCCGCGGGAGTGCGGCGCGCGAGGGATGCCAACGCAGTCTAGGCCAGCACCCCGCCCGGCGTGATTCCCGCGCGGCGCGGGTCAAGTCCTGCCAGGCATGGCGCAGCGCCGCATTGCCCTACCCCGGGAAATCCCTCATGGCCCAGCCCCCGCCCCGGTCACTATTATTTATTGAAATTTTCAACTATCGAATTTTTCATCTATCCATGCCACGCGCCCTCCGGCTCAAGTCCGACTACATCAACATCCTGCTCGACATGGCCGCCGAGCGCACGCGCGAACGCGGCTCGCGCGTGTACGAAGAGAAGTTCGGGGTCTCGCTGCGGGACATCCGCCTGTTGCGGATGATCGGATCGGCGCCTGGCATCACCATGGGCCAGCTGGTGCAGCAGTCGGCGATCGAGAAGACGCTGGCGTCCAAGCTGGTTGGGGCGCTGGTCAAGCGCGACCTGGTGCAGCGCGAGATCAGCACGGAAGACGCGCGCCAGGTGTGCCTGTTCCTGAGCGAGGCCGGCGTCGACCTGGTGCGGCGCGCCGAGCCGCTCGGCATCGAGCTGGAAGCGGGCTTCCTGCACTGCCTGACGCCGGCCGAGATCGACGCGCTGCGCGCCACGCTGGTCAAGCTGATCGAAGCCGAGGCGGCCTCGCGCGAGTCCTTCGAGCGGTATCTCCAGAAGCTGCGCGAGCGCGGCACCACCACGCCCTGACCGGCACCTTTGCCACCCACCCTGCCCGAGAGATGATGACCATGACGTCTGCAATCCCGCTTCGCCGTGCCGGTGCCGTCGCGTTGTGCGCCCTGGCATGCATGTCCGCCGGCAGTGCAATCGCCGAGACCGTGCTGCGCACCGTGCCGTCGTCCGACCTGAAGATCCTGGACCCGGTCTGGACCACCGCGAACATCACGCGCAACCATGGCCTCATGATCTACGACACCCTGTTCGGCATGGACGAGAAGGGCGTGATCCGGCCGCAGATGGTGGACAAGACCACCACCAGCGCCGACAACAAGACCTGGACCTTCACGCTGCGGCCAGGGCTCAAGTTCCATGACGGCACCCCGGTCACCGCGCAGGACGTAATCGCCTCGCTGGCGCGCTGGGGCAAGCGTGACGTGCTGGGCCAGCGCATGTATGAAGCCATGGCCGGCATCACCGCCGAAGGCCCGGCCACGGTGCGCATGACCTTCCGCCAGCCCTTCGGCGCAGTGCTGGATGCGCTGGGCAAGCCCAGCCCGCTGGTGCCGTTCATCATGCCCAGGCGCGTTGCTGAAACGCCTGCCGACAAGCAGATCGACGACCTGACCGGCTCCGGCCCCTTCACGCTGAAGAAGGAGGACTTCCGGCCCGGCGACCGCGTGGTCTACCGCCGCAATCCCGACTATGTGCCGCGCAAGGATGCGCCGTCCGGCCTGGCCGGCGGCAAGGCCGTGCACGTCGACCGCGTCGAATGGGTGTTCCTGCGCGATACCCAGACCCAGGTGAACGCGCTGCTCAACGGCGAGGTGGATATCCTCGAGGTCGTGCCGGCATCGCACTATCCGCAACTGCGCACCGACAAGCGGGTGCAGATGTTCGACATCATGCCCGCCGGCCCCTTCACCGTGATCTACAACCACAAGGTGCCGCCGTTCAATGACGCCAGGGTGCGCAAGGCGGCGATGCTGGCGATCAACCAGGAAGCGATGCTGCGCGCGCAGGCCACCTACCGCGACTTCTACAAGCCGTGCGCCTCGATCTACCTGTGCGGCTCGCCCTATGCCAGCGACCAGACCGGCTTCTTCACCGGCAAGCCGCAGTTCGAACAGGCGCGCAAGCTGCTCAAGGAGTCCGGCTATGACGGCAAGCCAGTGGTAATCATGCTGCCGGGCGATGCCCCCGCGCTGAGCCGACTGCCGGTGGTCTACGGCCAGCTGCTCAAGCAGGTGGGCTTCAATGTCGACGTGCAGGCTACCGACTGGAGCACCCTGATCACGCGCCGCACCAGGAAGGAACCGCCCGAGAAAGGCGGCTGGAATGCCTATATCACCTTCTGGGGCGGCGTCGACGCCAGCAGCCCCATCACCTACAGCCCGCTGACCGGCAACGGCGACCGCGGCTACTTCGGCTGGCCGGAAGACGCCGAGCTGGAAACCCTCAAGACCCGCTTCATCGAAACCGCGGACGCCGCGCAACGCAAGGACATCGCCACCAGGATCCAGCTGCGCGCCATCGAAAACGGCATCCTGGCGCCCGTCGGCGAAGGCAAGGCGCCCACCGTGGTGCGCAGCGGCGCGATCAGCGGCCTGCTGCCGGCACCGGCGGTGCTGTACTGGAACGTGCGCAAGCAATAGCCCGCTACGGCGCCCGCGGTCCCGCCCTCGCGCGGGATCGCCACCCGCGGTCCCGGCTGCCGTGCCGCCAGCCTGCTGACCTCCCTTTCCCCCAACGAGGTAGTGCCATGATGAATTTCCTGCTCCGCCGCAGCCTGGCCACCGTGCCAGTGCTGGCGGTGGTGGCTGTCATCGTCTTCACGCTGCTGCGGCTCACGCCCGGCGACCCGGCCGCGGCCATTGCCGGCGACGCCGCCAGCGTGGAAGACATCGCCCGCATCCGCACCCAGCTCGGGCTGGATCAAGCGCTGCCGCGCCAGTTCATCGGCTGGCTCGGCCACGTGCTGGGCGGCGACCTGGGCTATTCCTTCTTCTACAAGATGCCCGTGACCACGCTGATCGCGCAGCGGCTGGAACCCACGCTCTCGGTGGCGGCGCTGACCATCGTGCTGACCGTGCTGACGGCGGTGCCGCTGGGCACGCTGGCGGCCTACCGGCGCGGCCGCTGGCTCGACCGCCTGGTGATGGGCGGCTCCGTGCTGGGCTTCTCGGTGCCGATCTTCGTGGCCGGCTACCTGATGATCTGGGTGTTCTCGCTGCACCTGGGCTGGCTGCCGTCGCAGGGCTACAGCCGCCTGGCCGACGGCATCTGGCCATGGCTGCGCAACCTGGCCCTGCCCTGCGTCACGCTGTCGGTGATGTCGTGCGCGCTGGTGGCGCGCACCACCCGCGCCGCCGTGTCCGAAGCGCTGACCGAGGACTTCGTGCAGACCGCGCGCGCCAAGGGCATTCCAGAGTGGCGCATGCTGACGCGCCATGCGCTGGCCAATGCCGCGGTGCCGATCGCCACCGTGATCGGGCTGAGCGTGGCCGGCCTGATCGGCGGCGTGGTCGTGACCGAGAGCATCTACGCCATTCCCGGTGTCGGCCAACTCACGGTGGATGCCGTGCTCTCGCGCGACTACCCGCTGATCCAGGGCATCACGCTGTTCTTCTCGGTCTCGTACGTGGTCATCAACCTGCTGGTGGACGCGAGCTATCTGCTGCTCGATCCCCGCATTCGCTACTGAGAACCCCATGACCTCACTCACCACTGCCATCGAATCCGCCCCGCCCGGCACCGGCGCCCGTCCCTCTCGGCTGCGCCCGGTGCTGGCCAACGGTGCCGTGCGCGCCGGCGGCGCCATCCTCGGCCTGATGCTGTTCCTTGCCGTGGCCGCGCCCTGGCTCTACACCATCGATCCCAACACCATGGACCCCGCCAGCGGCCAGTTGCCCCCCTTCACGCGCGCCGAGATCGTAACCCTGGCCGGCGATGCCTTCGAACGCCTGTTCCCGCTGGGCACCGACAGCCTGGGCCGCGACATCTGGAGCCGCACGCTGTACGGCGCGCGGGTCTCGCTGGCGGTCGGGGTGTCGGTGGCGCTGGCCTCGGTGCTGCTGGGGCTGGTGGTCGGGCTGGTATCGGGCTATGTGCGCTGGCTGGACGGCTTCATCATGCGCGTGATGGACGGCATGATGGCCATTCCCGGCATTCTCTTCGCCATCGTGCTGGTGGCCGCCTGGCGGCCCAGCCTGCTGACGGTGATCGTGGCCATGACCGTGCCCGACACGCCGCGCGTGGCGCGCCTGGTCAGGTCGGTGGTGCTGTCGGTGCGTGAAGAGCCTTATGTCGAGGCCGCCATTGCGCTCGATACGCCGACCTGGAAACTGATGCTGCGCCACATCCTGCCGAACACCATCGCGCCGCTGCTGGTGCAGGGCACCTTTATCTGCGCCGGCGCGATGCTGGTGGAAGCGGTGATGTCCTTCCTCGGCATCGGCCTGCCCACCGACATCCCCACCTGGGGAAACATCATGGCCGAGGGGCGCGCCCACTTCACCGCGCATCCGCACAGCGTACTGCTGCCCGGCGCCTTCCTGGCGGTAACGGTGCTGGCCGTCAACATGCTCGGCGACGGCCTGCGCGACACTCTCGACCCCAGGTTCAGCAAGCGGAGCGCCTGATGATGCCAATGAACACGACCGCGGCCGCGGACTCGGCCACGCCCTGCCTGCGCGTGCGCGACCTGCGCATCGACCTGCCGCCCGGCGCCGACCGGCCGCATGCGGTCCAGGGGGTGTCCTTCGACGTCATGCCCGGCGAAGTGGTCTGCCTGTTGGGCGAATCGGGCTCAGGCAAGTCCGTGGTCGCGCGCGCGGTGATGGGCTTGCTGCCCGAAGGCCTGAAGGTCTCGGGTGGCGGCATCGCCCTGTCCGGCGAAGACCTGCTGGCAGCCTCCCCAGCACGCCGGCGCGAACTGCGCGGCACCGGCGTGGCCATGGTGTTCCAGGAACCCATGACCGCGCTGAACCCGGTCATGCGCTGCGGCCGGCAGGTCGAGGAAATGCTGGCGCAGCACACCAGCCTGGGCGCCGCGCAGCGGCGCGAGCGCGTGCTGTCGATCTTTGCGCGCGTGCGGCTGCCGGATCCCGAGCGGATCTACGACGCCTATCCGCACCAGCTGTCCGGCGGGCAGCGCCAGCGCATCGTCATCGCCATGGCGCTGATCCTGCGCCCGGCCCTGCTGGTGTGCGATGAGCCCACCACCGCGCTGGACGTGACCACGCAGGCCGAGATCCTGGCACTGGTGCGCGAACTGCAGCACGAGAACCAGACCGCGGTGCTGTTCATCACGCACGACTTCGGCGTGGTCGCCGACATTGCCGACCGGGTGGTGGTGCTGGAGCTTGGCCGCCAGGTGGAAAGCGGGCCGAAAGACCGGGTCTTGCGCCAGCCCGAGGCGGACTACACCCGCATGCTGCTCAATGCCGTGCCGGGACTGGAGCCCGCGCAGCGTCCGTCGGTGGCGCAGCGGCCGTTGCTGCTCGACGCCAGCGGCATCGGCAAGACCTATGTCTCAGGAGCCTGGCCGGGCCGGCGCCGTATGGTCGAGGCGGCCACCGATGTGTCATTGCAGGTGCGGGCGGGCGAGACCGTCGGCATCGTGGGCGAGTCCGGCTCGGGCAAGTCCACGGTGGCGCGCTGCATCGCGCGGCTGATCGAACCGTCCGCGGGCAATATCCAGTTGCTGCCCGAAGCGGCGCAGCAACTGCCGCGCCGCGCGCAGCTGTCCGCGTTCCGGCGCATGGTGCAGGTGGTGTTCCAGGACCCCAACCGCTCGCTCAATCCGCGCCGCACGGTGGGCCAGTCCATCGTCGAAGGCGCGGTCAATTTCGGCGCGACGCCTGCGCAGGCGTGGCAACGCGCCGAGTCGCTGATGGAACTGGTGCGGCTGCGGCCCGACGCGCTGCACCGCTACCCCAGCGAGTTCTCCGGCGGCCAGCGCCAGCGCATCTGCATCGCCCGCGCGCTGGCGTGCGAGCCACGCGTGCTGATCGCCGATGAAGCGGTGTCGGCACTGGACGTCTCGGTGCAGGCGCAGATCCTGAAGCTGCTGGCCGATATCCAGCAGCGGCTTGCCATCGGCATCCTCTTCATCACCCACGACCTGCGCGTGGCCAGCCAGGTGTGCGACCGCCTGATCGTCATGCACAAGGGCCGCGTGGTCGAGCAAGGCGCCACGCGCGACGTCGTGCTGTCACCGCGCCAGGACTACACCCGCGCGCTACTGACCGCCGCGCCGGGACGCCATTACCCGTTCGGTGTGCAGTAACGCCGGCCATGCAGATTCCCAAGCGCCAGCCAACCCTCTTGGACAAAACCATGAAAACTCCGCTCTACGCACTCAGCGCCGCCGACCTGCTCAGCAACTACCGCCAGCGCGAACTCTCCCCGGTCGAAGTCATGCAGTCGGTGCTGGACCGCATCGAACACTGGGAGCCCGGCATCCGTGCGATGTACGTGGTGCATGCCGAGCAAGCGCTGGCCGCCGCGCGCAGCGCCGAGGCGCGCTGGCTGGCAGGCACCCCGAACGGCCCGCTCGACGGCGTGCCGGTGACGCTGAAGGAGAACATCGCCACGCGCGGCACGCCGGTGCCGCTCGGTAGCGCCGCCACCGTGCTGGCGCCGGCGCCGGCCGATGCGCCGGCCGCGGCGCGCCTGCTCGAGGCCGGCGCGATCGTGGTCGGCAAGACCACCATGCCGGATTTCGGCTTCCTGGGCGCGGCGCCGTCCAGCTTCCATCCGCTCACGCGCAACCCGTGGAAGCTCGACCGCAACACCGGCGGCTCCAGTTCCGGCGCCGGCGCCGCGGCCGCGGCGGGCTACGGCCCGATCCACCTGGGCACGGATATCGGCGGCTCGGTGCGTATTCCCGCCAGCTTCTGCGGCGTATTCGGCCTGAAGCCCAGCCATGGCCGCGTGCCGGTACACCCGCCAGCCGCCGCGCGCGTGGTCGGCCCGCTGACGCGCACCGTGGCCGACGCCGCGCTGGCGATGCAGGCCATCTCGCGCCCCGATGCCCGCGACTACATGAGCCTGCCGCCGCAGGACATCGCCTGGCAGCAGCTTGAGCGCGATATCCGCGGGCTGCGCATCGGCCTGTGGCTGGACCCGACCGGCGACTGGCAGGTCGATGCCGAAGTCCGCGCGGCGGTGCTGGCGGCAGCGCGCCTGTTCGAGCAAGGCGGTGCCGTGGTCGAACCCGTGCGCGACTGGACCACCATGGACATGCGCATCGGCATGGCGCACTTCTTCACCATGCGCTGCCGGGTCGACCTGGCCGGGATGCCGCCGGAGCGCGCCAGCCTGGCGGCAGGCTACATCCGCAAGGCCGCCGTGTTTGCCGGCACGCTCACGCCGGAGCAGACCTTCCAGGCCTTCACGCGCATGCAGCAACTGCGCGAGGCCACCGTGGCCGCGACCCAGCCCTATGACTTCGTGATCTCGCCGGTGTCACCGGTGCTGCCCTTCGCCGCCGATGCCATCAACAGCGGCGGCGACTTGCCGCTCAAGGACTCTCACTTCACAGCGGTGTTCAACCACTCCGAACAGCCCGCGGCATCGGTCCCCTGCGGCATGTCGCGCGACGGCCTGCCCATCGGGCTGCAGATCTCCGGCCGGCGCTTTGACGACCTGGGCGTGCTGCAGCTGGCGCACTGGTTCGAGCGCGCCTCGGAACCCCAGCGGCAATGGCCTGAGCCGCAGTAAGCCCTGCGTGACCGGCGCGGGGGAGGTGCGGCGCTACAATGGCCCGCACCGACCCCAGCGCCATCACGCCCCATGCGATTCGAGGATCTTGAAGCCTTCCTGGTTGTCATCGAGCAAGGCAACCTGCACCGCGCCGCCGACACCCTCGGCATGACCCAGTCCGGCCTGTCCAAGACGCTGGCGCGGCTGGAGGGCGAAGCCGGCATGCCCTTGTTCGAGCGCACCCCGCGCGGGCTGGTGCCGACCAGCGTGGGCCGCACCCTGGCCGCCCATGCGCGCAGGATCGCGCTGGCCGCGGGCGACATGCGCAACGAACTGGCCGAGCAGCGCGCGGCGCGCGCGGGCACGGTGCGCCTGGGCGCCATCCCCTACCTGCTGCCGTCGCTGCTGTCGCCGCTGCTGGCCCGCTTCTTCCTGAGCCGGCCGCTGGCCACGTTCTCGATCGAGACCCACCTGAGCGCGCGCCTGATGGCGATGCTGCAGAATGGCGAGGCCGACCTGATCCTGGGCGCGCGCCCGACCAGCCTGCCGCCGGACATTGCCTGGCTGCCGCTCGGTCCGCTGACCATGCAGATCGTGTCCCGCACCGGCCATCCGCGCCGCGAGGGCTTCCGCACGCTGGCCGACCTGAGCGGCGAGCGCTGGGTAGTGCCGGCCAGTTCGCTCTACCTGCGCCAGTGGCTGGAGGAACGGTTTACCTCGGTCGGGCTGCCGCCGCCGCGCGTGGCGGTGGAAAGCACGGCGTCGCCGGTGGCCTTCGGCGAGCTGCTGCGGCACTCGGACCTGCTCGGCATCATGCCGCCGCGCATGCTGCACCAGGCCGAGGGCCAGGGGCTGGCCGCGATCGAGGCGCCGGGCATGTCGTGGCAGCATGAGCTGGCCGTGCTGTGGCGCGCCGATGGCTACCTGTCGCCGATCTGCCAGGACTTCCGCGATGCGGTGGTGGCGTGGTGCGAAGAGATGGAGCTGTGAGGGCCGGGGTGCTCAGGGCACCCACCAGTAGCGGGTGATATGGAAGAACACCGGCGCGGCGAACACCACTGAGTCCAGCCGGTCCAGCATGCCGCCGTGGCCCTGGATCATATGGCCCCAGTCCTTGATGCCGCGGTCGCGCTTGATCGCCGACATCACCAGCCCGCCCAGGAAGCCCATCAGCGCAATCACCAGCGCAATCGCGCCGGCCTGCCACGGCGAGAACGGCGTGATCCACCACAGCGCCGCGCCCAGCGCGGTGGCACTGGCCACGCCGCCGACAAAGCCCTCGACGGTCTTGGACGGCGACAGCAGCGGCGCGATCTTGCGCTTGCCGCACAGCTTGCCCCACACATACTGCAGCACGTCGCTGCCCTGCACCACGATCACCAGGAAGGCGATCAGCAGCAGGTTGCGGCCTTCGAAGCCCGGGATCGGCAGCGTCAGCAGCGCCGGCACGTGCGAGATGCAGAACACGCACACCATCACCGCCCACTGCACTCCGGCGCAGCGCTCCAGGAAGCGCGTGGTCTCGGACGACAGCGCCGCCAGGATCGGCAGGATCAGGAAGGCATAGACCGGGATCAGGATCGAGAACATGCCGTACCAGCCGATATAGACCAGCATGTACTGCAGCGGCAGGAACACGAAAAAGGCGGCGACGATGGCGTGATGGTCACCGCGCCGCGTGGTGATGATGGTGACGAACTCGCGCAGCGCGAAGAACGAGAGCAGGTAGAACAGCACGATCACCGCGGTGCGGCCCAGTGCAAAGGCCACGCCCATGATGCCGATCATCCACCACCAGGCCCAGACACGCTGCGCCAGGTTGTCGATCACCGCGTGCTGGCCGCCGCCCGCCACCCGCCAGCGCAGCAGCGCGGTCACGGTGGAGGCCAGCAGCAGCACGCCGAACAGGCCACCGAACAGCAGCCAGGTCTCGGGGCTCCAGTGCAAAGTGGGCATGGCGGTCATTCCAGCTCCGGGGCAAGCGCGAGCAGGCCGTCGCGGCAGCGCGCAAGGAAGGCTTCCTTGCTGTCCTCGGCGGCCAGCAGCACCGGCTGGCCAAAGGTGACGGTGCACAGCAGCGGCACCGGCACGACTTCGCCCTTGGGCATCACGCGGTTGAGGTTGTCGATCCACACCGGCACGAACTCCACCCCGGGGCAGGCCCGCGCCAGGTGGTAGATGCCGCTCTTGAACGGCAGCAGGCGCGCGTCGGTGGTATTGCGCGTGCCTTCGGGAAACAGGATCAGCGAGTCGCCGGATGCCAGCGCGCCGTGCATCAGCGCCACCGGGTCGCTGCCCGGTTCGCTGCGGGTGCGGTCGATCAGCAGCGCGTGGAATACGTCGCGGCCGATAAAGCGCCGCAGCGGCGAGCGCTCCCAGTAGTCGGCACCGGCCACCGGGCGCGTGACGGTGCGCAGGTCGGGCGGCAGGCAGCCCCAGATCAGCACGAAATCGCCGTGGCTGCTGTGGTTGGCAAAGTAGACGCGCTGCACCGCGGCGGGGATGCAGCCCTGCCAGTTGGCGCGCATGCCGGTCAGCAGCCGGGCGAAGACGATGATGGCGCGCGCGGTCGCGCGGGCAAGCCACATGGTTGGTTACCTCAGGATCACGGTCAGCAAGGCCAGCGCCAGCTGGCACACAGTCAGCGCGGCGCTGGCGCGCACCAGCCGCAGCGCGCCGCGGGCGCGGTCCGGCAGCGGACGGCCGGCGCGTTGCGCCGGCATCCAGCCCAGTTCGAGCAGCGCGGCGTCCAATCCGGCCAGGTCGGGCTGGTCCTGCCGCCCGGCCGCGAGCGCATCGAACAAGCGGCGGTCGATGGCAACGCGCAGCAGCAGCCAGAGCTGGGGCAGCGCCAGCAGCAGCGAAGCGGCCGCCAGCACGCGCGGGACCGGCGTGGCCACCCCCAGCCATGCCGTGGCCACGCCGAAAGCCAGCCCGGCCGCGCCGATCCACACGGCGCCCGACAGCGCGCCGGTGACGGCGTGTGCGATCCAGGCATCAGTGCCTTGCGTGAACTCAGCGTCCATCATCGGGCTCCGGCATGGCGGGACGGTCCAGCCAGCGTTGCAGCGCCTGCGCATGTTCGCGCCCGAGCACCACCGCCGGGCGATGCTCGCGCAGCAACGCCAGCGCAGCGCCGGCGTCGCGCAGTCCCTGCCGGCGCGCCAGCCATGCGGCGGCAACCAGCGCGCTGCGCGAATAGCCGAGCGCGCAGCTGACCAGCACGCGGCGGCCCTGCCGCTGCCAGGCGTCGAGTTGAGCCACGGCCTGGTCCAACTGTTCCGGCGTCGGCACGGTCAGGTCCAGCACCGGCACGCAACGATACGCAAGCGCCGGGTCGGTGGCTGCGCGCGGCAGTTCGGCGGTCAGGTCGAGGACTGCGTCCGCCCCGATCGCGCGCAGTCCGGCGCGGGTCGGGAAGCGGCCAACCCAGATGCCGTCCGCGATGGCACTGGGCTGCGGCGCGCGCCGCGTCCACCAGCGCGAATTGAGGAAGGCGCCCAGCAGGTACGGCGCCAGCACCCAGCGCGCGGCCGGGGCCATCATCCCATCGCCGTCCTTCTGGAACCACGCCGGCGCGGCCAGCGCGTAGATCCGGGCGACGCAGGCCAGCGCCAGCGCGGCCCACAGCAGCAGCAACGCCAGCGTCACCGACGCACCCACCGCCAGCACCGCGCACAGCAACCCCACCAGCGCGCCCACGGTGTAGCGGCGCGACAGCTGGCGCGTGCGCGCATCCGGCGCACCGGCAGCGGGCCGTTGCATCGGGAACAGGTAAACGCACAGCCAGCCCACCAGCGCGCCGGTGGGCACATCGATCAGGTGGTGCTGCCAGGTGGTCAGCACCGAGACCCCGATCAGCGCAAACCAGCCGTGCAGCAGCCAGCGCCAGCCGCCGCGCAGGTGCGCCGCAAAGGCGACCCACAGGATCACCAGCAGGCTGATATGCAGCGACGGCGCCTGGTTGAACGGCAGGTCGAAACCGCCCAGCAGCGTGAACAGCTGGCCCGGCAGGCCGTCGGCCTCCGGCCGGGCAAAGCTGAAGCGCAGCGGGAAGGCGATAAAGCACGCCACCGACACCAGCTGCGCCAGTACCAACCGCTTGACGTGCGTGAGCAGCGCCGCGCGCGTGCGCCACAGGAAGAAGGAGATGCCGTACAGCAGGTCGATCGACCAGTACGGCACGATGGTCCACGGCAGGAACGGGATCCCCTGCTCCCATTCGAAATAGACCGCCGGCACGTTGGCGCGCTGGCTCGCCAGCCAGTTGGCAAAGCCGTAGCTGGAGAAAAAGAACGCGCCGGCCAGCGCCAGCAGCAGGCAGGCCAGCCCCCAGGGCCGGTTGCCTGCAGGCAGCTGCGAATGCGCCCCGGCGCCAACCTCCGTCGGCACCGTGCTCATGCGCCGCGCCTGCGCGCCAGGCTGACGGTGAAGATGCCCCACGGGTCGATGCGCTGGGTCACCTTGTCAAAGCCAGCGGCCCGCACCAGTTCGTCCATCTCGGCCTGCGAGCGGCGGCGCATCACCCAGGCGGCGCCGGCGCGGTGGCTGGTGAGCGCGCGCGCGATGAATTCCAGCTGCGGATGCCAGGGCTGGCCGGTGTAGACCAGGTAGCCGCCGGGCGGCACCGCGCGCGCCAGGCCCTCGAGCGAGCGCCGCACCATCGCGTTGTCGGGGAACAGTTCGTACAGGCCGGAAACCACCGCCAGTGTCGGCGCCGGTGCCAGCGCCGCCAGGCTGTCGCCGTCGAAGGCATCGCCCTGCTCGAAGCGGGCCACGTCCGCCAGATCCTTGGCGGCGATCAGGGCGCGGCCCTGCTCGACGTTCAGCGGGCTGTAGTCGCGCAACAGGATCGACTCGACCGCCGCGGCGCCGCCATCCAGCGCGCCCAGCGCCTCAAGCACATAGCGCCCGTGCCCGGCGGCGATGTCGACGATCCGCACCGGCATGCCGGCCGCGCGCAGCCGCCGCACGGCCTCGGCGATCAGGGCCTCGGCGTGGACCTTGCGCTGGCGGATGCCGCGCCAGCCGATCGCGTCCAGGTACTGCTGATCGGCCAGCCGGCCCAGCTTGCCGCGGCCCGAGGGGGCGTTGCGGTAAACATAGTCGAGCGTCGAGCCCGAGTCGAAGCCGGTCTCATGGCCCAGCCGCACCCCGTCCGACAGTATTCCGCCCAGCTTCAGGTTGGCCCGCGCCGCGCGCCAGTACCAGGCAGCCAGCCCGGCAGGCGCCGACGCCAGGCGGTCGGATTCCTCGCGGAACGGGCCGATCTGGTCGGCATCGAGCAGCGAGCGCGGCGCCGACGGCGTGTCGAATTCGCGCAGGATAAAGCGGCGCGCGGCATCGACCGCCAGCTTGCGGTCGCGCTCACCGAGCGTGTCGTGATAGAAGCCGTCCAGCACGATGCGCTCCTTGGTGCGCGAACCCAGGCGCTCATAGAAGCGGTCCTGCGGCCCGCGATGCACGACCCAGTCGGCGCCGGAGATCAGCAGCTGCGTCGGCACCGTGATCGCCGCGGCATCGGCGACGATGCGCTCCGCCGTGTCGTACAGGTCCAGCAGGATATTGACCGCGATCGGGCGCGTGATCAGCGGATCGCTGTCGTAGCTGGCGATGCGCTCGGGATCGTGCGTGAGGAACTTGGCCTTGACGTAGCTGTTGACGAAGAACTTGCCGCGCAGGCGCTGCATCAGCTTCAGCCCCGGCCGCGCAAAGGGCACGTAGAGCTTGACCTTGAACGCGGGCGAGGCCAGCACCAGCGCGCGGATCGGCGGAGCGTAGTCGTGCACCCAGGTGGCGGCCAGCACCGCGCCCACGCTCTGCGCGATCACCGCGGTGCGTTCCAGCGGGATGCCGTGGACCTCGGCGATATGGGTGGTGAAGGTCTGGATATCGCGCACCGAGTCCACCAGGCTGGGGCTGTAGCCGCGCTCGCCGGGCGAACGGCCGTGGCCGCGCGCATCCCAGGCAAAGATCTCGTAGCCGGGCAGGTTCAGTTCGTCGGCCAGGTGGGCGACCCGGCCGGAATGCTCATGGCCGCGATGGAACAGCACCACGGCGCCGCGCGCCGGGCCCTCCACCGCCGGCCAGTGCCGATAGAACAGCGTCTGGCGGTCGTGGGTCTCGAATTGCCGCTCTTGCGGCTGGCGCGTCGACGGTCGGTCCATCTCGCTACTCCGCTGTGCGGGACTGGGCCTCGGCGACACCGCGGCGCACCCGGTTGGCAATCGTGAACAGCGACAGCAGCGACAGCACCAGCCACAGCCAGCTGGCGGCCGCGCCAAAGCCCAGGCCAACACCGGCCCACAGCGCGATCGCGCCGACCGCGAAGGCGCGGTCGCTCTTGCCCAGCGGGCCGTCGTAGCGCCGGCTGGCCCCGGCCAGCGGGCCGATCAACCCGGCGGCCTCGACGATCACCGCCAGTAGCGCGAAGGTGCCGACCTGGCCCAGGCTGAAGCCCGGCAGCGCGGCCAGCGGCAGGATCAGCGCCAGGTCCGAGGCAATGTCGCCAAGCTCGTTCAGGTAGGCACCCAGCACGCTCTGCTGGCCGTGCTCGCGCGCCAGCATGCCGTCGACGGCGTTGAGCGCCATGCGCAGGAACAACCATAGGGGAAACAGCAGGAACAGCGCCGGGGTTTCGGCCACCAGCATGCCCAGCGTGGCCAGCACCCCCACCGCCAGGGAGCCGGCCGCGGCGGCCAGCGTCACCTGGTTGGCAGTCACGCCGCGCTGCGCCAGGTCTTGCACCATGGGGCGCAACCGGGCCTGGAACCTGGGCTTCAGTTCATGGAGGGTCATCGCACCGGCCTCCCTGCCGAGCTGATGCCGGAAGCGACGCCGTGCGCCAGGCCGCGGCGACGCGCAAGGTCATGCGCCCGGGCCTGCCCGACCTCTTCCGTCTTGTTTCTGGTAGTTTTCTGACCGCGGCGCGGCTGCTGCTCGTGCCGGCCAAGGCATGGCGGCAGTGCCTGGCTCAGCACTCTACCGCCAACGTCGAGACATTACCAGAAGGCGCTTGCGGCCAGAACCGGCTAGGCCGAGGCAATGGTGTCCCGCACTGCGTCGGTCACCTGCGCCACCACGCCCTCGCGCCAGTCATCGGTATCGCCATAGAAGGCACGCCACATCGCCTGGCGGACCAGCGCGCGCTGGTTTTCGTCGGCTTCCGGGTGCTGGTGCAGCCAGTGGTCGCCGCGCAGCGCGTCCAGCACCTCGCCCACCGGCAGCGTGCCGAACTCAAGCGCGATGCCGGCATAGTCCATGGTGGGCAGGGTCTGCAGCACCGCGTGCCAGGCCAGGCCGGTGAGGTTGGCCGAGGTCGACGAGCCATCGTAGATCGAGGTCACGCGCGCGCCCCAGATCGCGCGCGTGCGCGTGAGCGATTCCGGCGTGTCCGGGCCCATGTGGATGGGCTCGCCATAGCCCCAGGGGCCCAGCCCGGTATGGACGTCGATCCAGCGCAGCGCCTCGCGCCCGGCGCCGAAGCGCGCCAGGATGCGGCACAGCGTGTAGTTGCTCCAGGCAGCCTTGTCGCCGCCGTAGAACATGCCGCCCGGGTCCTGGTACTGGCCGCGGCTGACCGCGGCCTGGTACCACGGCATGCCGCGCTCGGCCACGGCCTTCATCAGTTGCGCCTGGTCGGTGTCGGACGGCGGCCATTGCGCCGGCACCAGCAGCGGCGCGATCTCGGCATAGGCCTCGTTGTACGGCAGCGGCTGGGTGAAGTCCATGAAATTGCGGTTCAGGTCGACGTTGTCCTCGTTGACCCGGCGCAGGTGGGAAAAACCGTAGGGATTGATCGCATGCACCAGCAGCAGGCTGGTGTCGGCGGCGGCGCAATCGGCAAGCAGCGCGGCGTCGTGCAGCATCGTCACCTGCGCGCCGGAGCCGGCAAAGCCTTCGGCGCCGTGCGTGCCCGAGGTCACCATCAGGCAGCGGCGGGCCTCGGCCGGGCCGGCCAGCGCCACGTCGATCGCGAGGTCCTCGCCGGCACTGCCGCGCTTGGTGGGGTGCGGGAACTGGGCCAGCGCGGCCCCGGCCGTGCGCGCGGCGTCAAGGAACTTCTGGCGGGCTTCGGCGTAGCTGCGAGAAAAATGGCTCATGGCGTGACCGGCGGATGCGATGCAGGCATTAGACGCCAAATCCGCAGGTCTTGCCACCCGCTGCTAGAACAGCGACCCGGACGCATACCCGGGCGCCGGCGCGGGCTCCGTCCCCGGCCCCCAGATACCAGGCGAAGTGAACGCCTGCGGATGCATCTCGATCCCGCCCGCGGCCAGCTGGCCGGCGGTCAGCACCAGGTGACGGGCCAGCCAGTCGTGCAGGCTGCGCAGGAAGCGGATGTTGTCGACGCTGTTGGACCCCGCGATCAGCCATTCCAGCTTGATATGCGCGGTATAGACGTCGAGCAGGTTGGTGGCGCGCAGCCGCGGCGGGGTGGACGGGCTGCGTTCGATCGCCACGATGCGGCGCACCTGCGCCATGCCGATGTCGCCGGTGCGCTGGTACTGCTCGTAGACGCCCTCAAGCGCCGGGAAGCGCACTGTCGGCTGCACGCGCGGCACCGCGGCCACCTTCTCCATGCGCAGCACCAGGTAGCGGATCGCGGCGGCGCGCTCGGCGGCCTGTGCCTGGGCGGGATCGCGCCGGCGGGCCGGGGGCGCCGCCTCGGGCAAGGCCGTGCGCGGCACCACATCGCGCTCGGTGTAGTCCGGCACCTGCAGCAGCAGGCCCGGATGCGGCACCGCGGCACGCGCGCAGTCATCGCCAAAGGGATATTCATGCCCTGCGGCGTCGCGCAGGATATAAGCCTGCCCGGCCGGAAAGCCATGGTGGCGGCGGCTCGCGCCCCGCGCATGGCAGCGCGTGGCGGGGTCGACGAAGTCCTTGCGCACGGGGATCCAGCCCCCGTCGTGTGCCTGGGTCATGCGTTGCGGCTCATGCCTGAATTGCTAGACCCGCCATTGTCGCCGATCTGCGCGCTCGCCCCGGCGAATCTGCCCGGCCCTACTTCAGCATGAACGACATCGCCGACAGGCAGTTCAGCATGCGCACCGCCGCCTGGACCGAATCGGCCTGGAAGGACAGCGTCACGCCGTCGCGGCGCTCCAGCGCCGGCCACTGGCAGAACAGGTCCGCGTGCGCGGGCGTCAGGGTCTGCAGGGTGCAAGTCACCGGCGCGGCGATGCGCAGGCATTGCGCCTGCGCGCGTTCGCGCACCGCGGTTGCAGCCGCTGCGGCAATGGCCTCGCGCGCCGCCGCCGGCGACAGCGAGGTGCCGCTGCCGAAGCCGTCCGCTGACTTGGTCTCGACATAGCGCACCCACGGCATCAGCGCATGGGTTTCCTGCACGAAGACATCGTCGCCGCTGGCCATCAGCACCGGCGCGCCGAACTCGCCGGCCAGCGCGGCGTACAGGCCCGCCTCGCCCAGTTCCTTGCCGTTGAGCCAGACCCGCGCGAAGGCGCCGCTGTTGATGGTGTGCGCCAGCACGCCGCGGCTCTGGGCGCGGCCGTGGTAGCCGATCATCAGCACGCCGTCGACTCCGGCCTCGACGCCGGCCATCATGCCAAGGTAGCGCGGCTTGCCCAGCACCACCCGCGCGCGCGGATCGAGCTGGTCCGGCAGCAGGTTGCGGAAGCCGCCGTGCGAATCGTTGACCAGTACTTCAGTCGCACCGCCGGCAAAGGCGCCTTCGACCGCGGCATTGGCTTCGCCGGTCATCCAGGCGCGGGCGCGTTCGTATTCGCCGTTGCCGGGGCGGGTCTGTTCGGCGTGGAAGACGCCAGCCACGCCTTCGATATCGGTGGAAACAAGGATCTTCATCAGGCGGTTTGGCCCAGTTCGGGCATCACGTCCAGCAGTGCGCGCCGGCCGTGGCCGTCGCGGCCCTGCACCGGTGCGGCATGCCACAGGGCATGCAGGATGGCTTGCTCGACGCTGTCGGCCGCGGCGCGGAACAGCGGGTCGAGATGGGTTTCATGCAGCATGGCGACGGCCGGCATCGGCCGGGCGGTGTCGTGCGGCACGGTATACGCGCTCGAGAACGCGACTGCGATATCGCCCGAGCCATGCCCGAACACCGAGCCGGTACGCGCCAGCCCGGCGCCGGCGCGCAGCGACAGCCGGCGCAACTGGCGCGCGTCCAGCGGGGCGTCGGTGGCGAGGATCATGATGATCGATCCCTTTTCCGGTTGCGCCGCTGTGTCGGGCTGCGCCAGGCGCTGGACCAGTTCCGGACCGACCAGGCGGCCGGCAACGGTCAACGATTCCGGCGTGCCGAAATTGGCCAGCACCAGCGCGCCCACGCGATAGCCACCGGCCAGGCGTGAAGCGGTGCCGATACCACCCTTGACGCCGAATGCCGACATGCCGCGTCCGGCGCCGACCGCGCCCTGCGCAACCTCCTGGCCGGCACCGGCCAGGGCCGCCTCATAGTGGCTGCCCTCCACCGCCATGCGCTGGATATCGTTCAGGTAGCCGTCATTGCACTCGAACACCAGCGCATTGACGGTCGGCAGCGCGCGGCCGATTTCCGGATTGGCCGCCACCGCCGCACGGATCTGCGCCTGCGCGACCGCGCCGACCGAAAAGGTATTGGTCAGCGCCAGCGGCGTTTCCAGCACGCCCAGTTCGGCCACCTGCACCAGCCCGATGCTCTTGCCAAAGCCGTTGAGCACGGTGGCCGCGGCGGGCACCTTGTCGCGGTACGGATCGCCGCCATGCGGACGGATCACGGTGACGCCGGTCTGCACGGCGCCATCCGCCAGCGTGCAATGGCCGACGGTCACGCCGGCCACGTCGGCAATGCTGTCCAGCGGACCTGCCGGCAGGCTGCCGACACGCGGCACGCCCGTTGTCGATGCGGTCATGTTCAGCGGCTCAGGGTTCAACGGCGGTCGATCTTGGGGTCGAGCGCGTCGCGCAGGCCGTCGCCCAGCAGGTTGAAGGCCAGCACCGTCAGGAAGATCGCCAGGCTTGGGAAGATCGCCACATGCGGCGCCGTCACCATGTCGGCGCGGGCTTCGTTGAGCATCGCGCCCCATTCCGGCGTGGGCGGCTGCGCGCCCAGTCCCAGGAACGACAGGCTGGCCGCGGTGATGATCGAGGTGCCGATACGCATCGAAAAATACACCACGATCGACGACACCGTGCCCGGCAGGATATGCCGCATCAGGATGGTCCAGTCCGATGCGCCGATGCTGCGCGCCGCCTCGATATAGGTCAGACGCTTGAGCATCAGCGTATTGCCGCGCACCAGCCGCGCGAACGCCGGGATGCTGAAGATGGCCACGGCGAAGATCACGTTGGTCATGCCGTTGCCGAGGATGGCCACGATGCCGATCGCCAGCAGGATGCCCGGGAAGGCGAAGAGCACGTCGGAAATGCGCATCACGATGCGGTCCCACCAGCCTTCGTAGTAGCCCGCCAGCAGGCCCAGCACGGTGCCGATCAGCGCGCCGATGATCACCGACAGGAAACCCGCCGCCAGCGAGATGCGCGCGCCCGCCAGGATGCGGCTGAAGATATCGCGTCCGAGCGAATCGACGCCCATCCAGTGCGCGGCCGACGGGCCGGCGTTGAGCGCGTCGTAGTCGAAGTAGTTCTCCGGGTCGTACGGCACGATATGCGGCGCCACGATGGCAATCACCACCAGCACCAGCACGAAGGCGCCGGCGCCCAGCGCCAGGTGCTGCTTGCGGAATTTGCGCCAGAACTCGGTCCAGGGCGTGCGCACGGCCTCCGGCACGGGGGCGGTGGCGGGTGCCGCTTGCGCTGCGGCGGGCGTGGAAAGCTCAGTCATGCCGGCCTCACTTGTAGCGGATGGTTGGGTTGATCACGGTGTAGAGCATGTCCACCACCAGGTTGATCAGAATGAATTCGAGCGAGAACAGCAGCACCTCGGCCTGTATCACCGGGTAGTCGCGCATCTCGACGGCATCGACCAGCAGGCGCCCCAGGCCCGGCCAGTTGAACACCTTCTCGACCACGATCGAGCCGCCCAGCAGGAAGCCGAACTGCAGGCCCATCATGGTCACCACCGGGATCATGGCGTTGCGCAGGCCGTGCTTGGCCACCACCAGCGTCTCGCGCACACCCTTGGCACGCGCGGTGCGGATGAAATCTTCTTGCAGCACCTCGACGAACGAGGCCCGCGTAAAACGCGCCATCACCGCGGCCACCGCCGCACCCAGCGTGATCGACGGCAACACGTAGTGCTTCCAGCTGTCGGCTCCGATCGACGGCAGCCAGCCCAGCTGCACCGAGAACACTTCCATCAGCAGCATGCCCAGCGCAAAGGCCGGGAACGAAATGCCCGACACCGCCAGCGTCATGCCGAACCGGTCCGGCCAGCGGTTGCGCCACACGGCCGAGCCGATGCCGATCGCCATGCCGAACACCACCGCCCAGGCCATCGACGCCACCGTCAGCAGCAGCGTGGGCATGAAGCGGTCGCCGATCTCCTCGCTGACCGGGCGCTTGGTGCGCAGCGAATGGCCGAACTCGCCGCGGACCGCATTGGAGAAGAAGTTGACGAACTGCTCGTGCATGGGCCGGTCCAGCCCAAGGTCCTTGCGCACCAGTTCGACCGTGGCCGAATCGGCCTCCGGGCCCGCCGCCAGCCGCGCCGGATCACCCGGCAGCAGATGGACGAACAGGAACACCAGCACTGCCACGATCAGCAGCGTGGGGATCACGCCCAGCACACGTTTGAGGAAGTAATTCAGCATGACACACCAGAAGGAAATGCAGCAGCAGAGGCCGCAGGCCGCCCGCCCTGCGACCCCGCGACGCGGGCAAGGCGGCCACCTCGGCTTACTGCTTTACTGCTTACTGCTCATTGAGTGGAGAAGGCAAAGCGGCTGGCATTGGTCCTGCACGCGCCCGCCCTCACCCCCGCCCCTCTCCCGCTCGCGGGAGAGGGGAGCAAACCACCAGCGGGAGAAGCGCCGCTGGGGGTCTCTTATCACTGCTTGATATCGATCTCTTCAAAATTGAACGACCCATCCGGCATCACATACGCACCGGTCAACCGCTTGCTGCGCGCAAACAGCACCTTCTCGGTCACCAGGAAGGCCCACGGCGCATCCTTCCAGATGCGTTCCTGGGCGTCCTTGTACAGGCGCGCCTTTTCGCCACGATCGGTGGTGCGCAGCGCGCCGGCGATATCGGCGTCGACCTGGTCGTTCTTGTAGTACGCGGTATTCAGCAGCTTGGGCGGCATCGACTCCGAAGCCAGCAGCGGACGCAGCGCCCAGTCCGATTCACCGGTCGACGACGACCAGCCCACGTAGTAGATGCGCACGCCGGCATCTTCCGGCTTGGGCACGCTCTCGACCTTTTCCACGCGCTGGCCGGCCTCGAGCGCCTGCACCGAGGCCTTGATGCCGACCTGCTGCAGCTGCTGCTGCACGAACTGGATCACCTTCTGCGCGGTGGTGTGGTTGTAGGCCGACCACAGCGTGGTCTCGAAGCCGTTCGGATAGCCGGCTTCCTTCAGCAGCGCGCGCGCCTTGGGCGGGTCATACGGCCACGGGCCCAGCTTCTCGGCATAGTCCACGCCCGGCGGCACCACGCCTTCTGCCGGCACCGCGTAGCCAGCGAAGGCGACCTTGGCCAGCGCGTCCTTGTTGATGGCATAGTTGATGGCCTGGCGCACCTTGGGGTCGTTGAACGGCTTGACCATGGTGTTCAGCGACAGGTAGCGCTGGATGATCGACGGCGAGGCGATCAGATCCACCTTGGCGCTGTTCTTCAGCACCGCGGCCTGCTCGAATGGGATGCTGAAGGCAAAGTCAGCCTCGCCGGTCTGCATGATCGCGGCGCGGGTGTTGTTGTCGACCACCGGCTTCCAGGTAATGGTGTCGATCTTCGGGTAGCCGGTCTTCCAGAAGCCTGCGAATTTCTTGCCCTTCAGGTGGTCGGGCTGCTTCCATTCGACAAATTCGAAGGGGCCCGTGCCGACCGGGTGGAAGGAGATTTCCTTGCCGTACTTCTGCAGCGCTGCCGGCGAGATCATCACCGCCGACGGGTGCGCCAGCACGTTGATGAACGGCGAGAACGGCTCTTTCAGCGTGACCTTGACCGTATTGGCATCGACCACGTCAGTCCTGGCGACACGGTTGAACAGCGTGTACCGCTTGAGCTTGTTGACCGGGTTGGTGACGCGGTCCAGGTTGGCCTTGACGGCGCCGGCATCGAAGGTGGTGCCGTCGTGGAACTTGATGCCCTTCTTCAGCTTGATCGTATACGTGAGGCCGTCCTTGCTGACGTCGTAGCTGTCTGCCAGCACATTGACCAGCTTCATGTCCTTGTCCAGGCCGAACAGGCCCTGGTAGAAGCTCTTCCCAACCGCCTGCGACAGCGTGTCGTTCGAATCGTACGGATCCAGCGAGGTGAAGGTCGAACTCACCGCCATCACGGCATCCTTGGCGGCGAAGGCCGGGGCCGAAGCCAACATGCCCAGCGTGCCGGCGGCAAAGGCGCCGGCCACCCATCGGGGCGAAACCATACGTGCAGACATCGTCGATTCTCCTTGGTAACTTGGTGACTTCCAGGACTTCAATAGGCGCCGCCGACGGCATGCCGGGCGACATAGTGGCCGAGCGATCCGCTGCCGGCGACCTGCACCAGCGGTTGCACCACCGGCTCGTCGCCAACCGCGCGGATCGGGCTGGGGATCTCGTCGTTGAGCGGCTCGCGCCGCAGGTGGCGCCGCGCCGGGTCGGCGATCGGCACCGCCGACATCAGCTTCTTGGTGTACGGATGCTGCGGATTCTCGAAGATCGCGCGGCGCGGCCCGATCTCGACGATCTGGCCCAGGTACATCACCGCCACGCGATGGCTCACGCGCTCCACCACCGCCATGTCGTGCGAGATAAACAGGAAGGCGATGCCAAGCTCGCGCTGCAGGTCCAGCATCAGGTTGACGATCTGCGCCTGGATCGACACGTCCAGCGCCGACACCGACTCATCGGCCACCACCACCTTGGGGTTCAGCGCCAGCGCGCGCGCAATGCAGATGCGCTGGCGCTGGCCGCCGGAGAACTCGTGCGGATAGCGCGCCGCGTGCGATGCATCCAGCCCGACCTTGTCGAGCAGCCAGGCCACGCGCTGCTCTGCCTCCTTGCCGCTGGCGACCTTGTGCACCAGCAGCGGCTCCATGATCGAGTAACCCACCGGCACGCGCGGATCGAGCGAGGCGAACGGGTCCTGAAAGATGAACTGGATATTGCGGCGCAGGGTCTGCAGCGCCGGCCCTTCCATCTTGCTGATGTTCTGCCCGGCAAACTCGATGGTGCCGCTCTGGCTTTCCACCAGGCGCAGCAGCGAGCGGCCCGTGGTGGACTTGCCGCAGCCGGACTCGCCCACCAGCGCCAGCGTCTCGCCGGGATAGAGGTCGAAGCTGACCTTCTCGACCGCATGCACGCGCCGCGTGACGCGGCCGAACAGGCCGCCGGGGACGTCGAAGCGCGTCACCAGGTCCTGCACGCGCAGGATCGGCGCCACGCCCGGGGTAACGGTGTCCTGCGCTGCGACCGGTTCAGGGTTGGCGCTGCCCAGCTGCAGCAACGGGAACTTGGCCGGCAGGTCGGTGCCGCTCATGGCGCCAAGGCGCGGCACCGCCGACAGCAGCGCGCGTGTGTACGGATGGGCGGGGGCACGGAACACATCGTCCGAGGTGCCCTCTTCCACCTTCTCGCCGCGGTACATCACCAGCACGCGGTCGGCGACCTCGGCCACCACGCCCATGTCGTGGGTGATGAAGACCACGCCCATGTGCATCTCGGCCTGCAGGCCGCGGATCAGCTGGAGGATCTCGGCCTGGATGGTCACGTCCAGCGCCGTGGTGGGCTCGTCGGCGATCAGCAGCGCCGGCTTGCACGACAGCGCCATCGCGATCATCACGCGCTGGCGCATGCCGCCGGAGAGCTGGTGCGGATAGCGCTCCAGCACGCGGCGCACCTCGGGGATGCGCACCAGCTCCAGCATGCGCAGCGCTTCGGCGCGCGCCGCGGCGCGGCTCTTGCCCTGGTGCAGGCGGATCGATTCAGCGATCTGCTCGCCCACCGGGAACACCGGGTTGAGCGAGGTCATCGGCTCCTGGAAGATCATCGCCACGTCGGCGCCGCGCACGCTGCGCAGGGTGGCGTTATCCGCGCGCGCCAGCTCGATCACCTCGCCGCCGCGCCGGCGCAGCGCCATGCTGCCGGAGGCGATCTTGCCGCCGCCATGCTCGACCAGGCGCATCAGCGCCAGCGACGTCACCGACTTGCCCGACCCCGACTCACCCACCACCGCCAGCGTCTCGCCGCGGTCGACATGGAAGGACAGGTTGCGCACGGCCTCGACGGTGCGCTCGGACGTGGCAAAGCGCACGGTCAGCCCGTTCACCGAGACCACGCGCTGCGGTGGCAGCACGATGCCGGACTGGGAGGCTTGCATAGGGGAAGTGGCCACTGGAACTCCTTGTATTACCGGGTGATGCAGGGGGATGGCGCTCAGCCGTAGATCGACACGTTCACGGCCTCGCCCACCCGGGCGAAACCGCGGTACATGCCTTCGGTGTTGAAAGGCAGCGTGACGTTGCCGGCGCGGTCCACCGCGATCAGGCCGCCGCGGCCGTTGATGGCCGGCAGCTTCTCCATCACCACGCGCCGCGCCGATTCCTCGAGCGACAGGCCCGCATAGCGCATCTGCGCGGCCACGTCGTGCGCGGCCACGGTGCGGATAAACATCTCGCCGGTGCCGGTGGCAGACACGGCCGCCACGTCGTCCGCATAGCAGCCCGCGCCGATCACCGGGGTATCGCCCACGCGCCCCACCTGCTTGTTGGTCACGCCGCCGGTGGAGGTGGCCGCAGCCAGGTTGCCGCGGCCGTCGCAGGCCACCGCGCCGACAGTGCCGAACTTGCTGTCCGGATCGATCGGGTCGCGCGCCAGCGGCTTGCCTTGCGCCACCAGCGCAGCGGCATCGTGGTCCAGCAGCGCCATGCCGGCGTTGCCAAGCGCACGCTGCCACTGGTCATGGCGGGCCTGCGTGAAGTAGTAGTCCGGGCCCACCAGTTCCAGCCCCTGCGCCTGCGCAAAGGCCTCGGCGCCGGCGCCGGCAAAGAGCACGTGTTCGCTGTGGTCCAGCACCGCGCGCGCGGCCAGCACCGGGTTGCGCAGGCGCGTGACGCAGGCCACGGCGCCGGCTTCCAGCGTGGCGCCGTCCATCACCGCGGCATCGAGCTCATAGGTGCCGGCATGGGTCAGCACGGCACCCTTGCCGGCGTTGAACAGCGGGCATTCTTCCAGCAGGCGCACGGCCTCGGTGACCGCATCGAGCGCGCTGCCGCCCTCGGCCAGGATGCGCTGGCCGGCTTGCAGCACGTGTTGCAGCGCTTCGATGTATTCGCGTTCGCGGGCGGCGTCCATCGCCGCGCGGGTGATGGTGCCGGCGCCGCCGTGGATGGCAATGACTGCTGGTTGCATGTGAATGCTCAGGACTTGCGGGTGTTGGAGGATCGGCCGCGCTTGGCGCCGGCCGTGGGTTCGGTGGGCTGCGCGGTGCCGGGCGCGGCACGGCCGGCGGACTCCGCGGCCGGCGCGCCGTACAGCCACGGCAGCAGGAATTCGGTCATTTCGGCGGCGGCCTTGACCGGGCGCTCGGCCCGGTGCGCCACCGCGCCGCACAGCGCCTCGATCAGCGCCAGCACGGTGGCATCGGAGTTGGCCGAGAGCCGGTTGCCGGCCTGCGCGTAAAGCGCGATATCAGCGAGCGGCGCCAGCGGCGAGGTCGGCCCGTCGGTCAGCGCCAGCACCTGGCCGCCGCGCGACTTGGCCCGCTCGGCCAGTTCGATGGTGTCCGTGACGTAGCGCGGGAAGGCAATCACGATCAGCAGGTCGCTCGGCTGCTGCTTGAACAGCTGCCGCGCCGCATGCGAGGCGCCGCCGGCGCCCGCCACCGAGGTCACCATGCGGCAGTGCATTTCCAGCCCGTGCTGCAGCAGGCCAGCCAGGAAACCGCTGGCACCGAAGCCGGCCACGTAGACACGCTGCGCCGCCAGGATCGCCGAGACCGCGCGCTCGCAGGCCTCCGGGTCGATGCCGCGCCGCGTGGCTTCGGCGTTGGCCGCGGCATCTTCGAGCGAGGCGGCAAAGACTTCGGCCGCGGTCGCTGGCCGCTCCAGCTCGCTGCGCAACCGCTCCACCGGAGCCAGCGTGGCCTCGAAGCCGCGCACCAGCTCGGCCCGGAACTGCGGATAGCCGTCGAACCCCAGCGCCCGCGCAAAGCGGTTGGCCGTGGCCACCGACACCTCCACCGCCGCGGCAAATTCGTCGATGCGCATGGTCGCCGCGCGGAACAGATTGGCCAACACGTATTCCGCCATGCGGCGGTGCGCCGGCGTCAGCGTCGGCAGGCTGCGCGCAATGCGGTCTGAGATCGAGTGGCCTTTTTGCATGGTGGAAGCGGTTGGTCTGGACGTCGTCTGGTGCACGCCGTTTTCGTGAAAATGAATTTACACGCAACGCACGAACAAGAAAATAGAGTTTTGCGAGACCAAGGGTAATCCCTGAATCGCCGCGGCACGAAGGCACATTGGCGGTGCACGTTGCCGAGCTGTTTTGCACCGTCAAGGCGTGCGGCGCACCGGAAACGCTACAATGCCGGCCAGCGCACCAGGCCCGGCGGTTGCCCGCTTTCTGCGCGCTTTTTCTGTTTTTCACTCAGGCATTTCCCCCTCCCGTGATCCGAATCGACCAGCTAGTCCTCCAGCGCGGCACCAAGGTGCTGTTCGACCACACCAGCGTGACGCTCAACCCGGGCGAGCGCGTGGGCCTCGTCGGCGCCAACGGCAGCGGCAAGTCGACGCTGTTCGCGCTGCTGCGCGGCGAGCTGCATCCGGACGGGGGCGACGTCATCGTGCCGGCGCAGTGGCGCGTCGCGCACGTGGCGCAGGAAACGCCTGCGGTCAGCCGCACCGCCGTGGATTACGTGATCGATGGCGACACCCGCCTGCGCGAGATCGAAGCCGCCATCGCCGCCGCACAGGCCAGCGGCGACGGGAGTGCCGAGGGCGAAGCCCACGCCGCCTTTGCCGACGCCGACGGCTACACCGCCCCGGCGCGCGCCGAGGCCCTGCTACTGGGCCTGGGTTTCACGCTGGCGCAGGTGTCGCAGCCGGTGGCCTCGTTCTCCGGCGGCTGGCGCATGCGCCTGAACCTGGCGCAAGCGCTGATGTGCCCGTCCGACCTGCTGCTGCTTGACGAACCGACCAACCACCTGGACCTGGACGCCATCGTCTGGCTGGAAGACTGGCTGGCGCGCTATCCCGGCACGCTGGTGATGATTTCGCACGACCGCGAATTCCTCGATGCGATCTGCAACGTCACCGTGCATATCGAGAACCAGCAACTGCGCCGCTACGGCGGCAACTACACGCTGTTCGAGACCCTGCGCCTGCAGCAGATGGCACAGCAGCAATCCGCCTACGTGCGCCAGCAGAAGGAAATCGCGCACCTGGAATCGTTCATCACGCGCTTCAAGGCCAAGGCGACCAAGGCGCGCCAGGCGCAGAGCCGCGTCAAGGCGCTGGAAAAGATGGAGCGGCTGGCGCCGGTGCACGTGGCCGCCGGCTTCGCCTTCGAGTTCCGCGAACCCGACGCCGCGCCCAACCCGATGATGGTGCTCGACGGTGTCGACTGCGGCTATGCCGAGGCCGAGCCGCCCGTCACCATCCTGCACAACCTGGCGCTGTCGATCCAGAACGGCCAGCGCATCGGCCTGCTCGGCGCCAACGGCCAGGGCAAGTCGACGCTGGTCAAGACGCTGGCGGGCACGCAGGATCCGCTCAAGGGCAACCTGCGCCTGGGCAAGGGCCTGCAGATCGGCTACTTCGCCCAGCACCAGCTGGAGACGCTGCGCGACCACGACTCGCCGCTGCAGCACCTGGCGCGGCTGGCACCCGATACCCGCGAGCAGGAACTGCGCGACTTCCTCGGCAGCTTCAACTTCCGCGGCGACATGGCCACTTCGCCGATCGAACCGTTCTCAGGCGGCGAGAAAGCGCGGCTGGCGCTGGCGCTGATCGTCTGGCAGAAGCCCAACCTGCTGCTGCTCGACGAACCGACCAACCACCTGGACCTCGACACCCGCGAGGCGCTGACCATGGCGCTGGCACAGTTCGAAGGCACGCTGATCCTGGTGTCGCACGACCGGCATCTGCTGCGCGCGACCGCCGACCAGTTCATGCTGGTGGCCGACGGCACCATCAAGCCGTTCGACGGCGACCTGGACGACTACCGCGACTGGCTGCTGCAACAGGCCGCGGCCAAGCGCAATGCCGCCACTGCCGCGCACCTGGCAGAGAACGCCGGCGATGCCGCGTCGGCGGTCAACCGCAAGGACCAGCGCCGCGCCGAGGCCGACGAGCGCCAGCGGTTGTCAGCACTGCGCAAGCCGTTGACGAAGGAACTGGAAAAGGTGGAAAAGCGCATGGCGGTACTGCAGACCGCCAAGGAGGAGATCGACCAGTTCATGGCCGATGAAAGCAGCTATGCCGAAGCCAACAAGACGAAGTTGATGGAGATGCTCAAGCGCCAGGGTGAGGTCAATGGCGAGCTGGAGACGCTGGAGGAGAAGTGGCTGGAGTTGCAGGAGCAGATCGAGCAGATTGCGTGAGGGGACGATAGCACTGATGCGCGATGCCTCGCGGTCTGGGGGGGCAGGAGTTTGGCGCTGCTTGTCACGGGAACGGCCATGGACGTTCTGGCCAACATTATTCTCTGCCGGCGGGTTACCACTTGCGCCACCGCAAGATGGGAGCGGTGGCCTACCGCCATGTTGCCGACAACTACATCGCCCGGCGTCGGCGTGTGGGAGGCCTACCTCATCGAGGGCCCGCTCAAGACAGGCTTGAGCGTGGAGGCCGGCACCGTGCATGCCGACACCCAGGCGCAGTCGGCCGCCGTTTTCGCCTTTACCTACCTGCTTGGCATCAAGCTGATGCCGCGGATTCGCAACTGGCAGGACCTGAAACTTTACCGAGCCGATCCCACCTCCAGGTATCGTAACAGTGACCGCCTCTTTTCGGGCGCAGTGGGTACACGCTCATCGGCACAGCCAGCTCAGCGGCCTCAGCACCGAGACTACCCGCGCCAAGTGCTGGGCCGCATCGCCGATCATCCAATTAACCGGACCCGAACTGCCGCCTGGGCCGTCGCTGCCGAGCTGCCGGCCCTCGAACCGGCCCTGGTCTCCTACGTCAAAATCCCTTGCCACCGTCAAGGACGGCACGTTACATCTTGGCAGAGGTTCAGTTAGGTTTGCCGAGGCAGTTCGTACGCGATGGTACGAATGACGCCTACGTTGTCCTGCACCTCGCAGAGTATCCGCGTCGACAAGGCTTTCAGCTCGAACGGCGGCTCCGTCACCACGATCCCGCTTGGTATAGCCCCCCAAATCCGGAGACCAGGACCGATCGGCTTGTCGAGATTTGGCGGGAAATCGGGTGCCAGAGGCAAGTACTCAGTCAGAATCAGGCTCTTGTATGGCGTCAGGCTGGCAAGCACGCCGGCAATGCGTGCGTTGTCCAGATGATCGAGCACCTGGCGCAGGAAAACGACGTCACCTCTCGGCCAGGGCTCGCTTGTGATGTCGAGGCACCGGAAGTCCACATCAAGACTGGAGAACCTGGTGCGGTTCGACTGGATGACTGCCTCGACCACGTCGCAAGCAATGTAGCGTGCGCAAGCCGGCCGGATACGGCTGCCGACATTGAAATCGCCGCAACCGAGGTCAACCACGTCTGGCCGGTATGGCAACGAGCCGAGGTAGGCCGTTACGGCTTCGACATAGGTGTCGACGATCGCCGGATCATGAGAACTGCTCCCGCTGTAGAACCCGGAGTGGTCCTTCGCCACGCCCCACCCCCCGGTTTCGTAGACATGGGAAAACACCTCGCGAAGCGCCTTTCCCTGATACAGGGCGCGGTCTTTGCGGATGGTCCGGTCGTGGTGGTATTTCAGCAACCAGGCTGGCGTGTACGGCTTGAGCCGTTGTTTCAGCCGTTGCATCAACACAGTGCGCAAAGGCTTGGTCGGTATGCTTGAAGTGTTCACAATATGCCTCCTGCAAAGAGTGGCGAAATGTGGACGGCCCGGGGCGGGCGGGTCGCGAGCCCTCAATCTATCGGGTGTGCAAACCGCACAATGTCTGGTTTCGCACATCGGAATGTCAAAAAGGTCCAGTGTATGGCGCGTCGGCAAGCATCTGACCGATGACGCTCTTCACGAGGGGACGCATTTGGCCGGCACCTGTCGCCTGGCGGCTCCCGGGCATCTGCCTCGCTGTGCTCACACCGAGCAGCGCTGCCGAATTGACCCGGCGCGCCATGGAAATGAGCGCGCAACCGCTCACGGAAATCGCCGCGATTTGCCGACAGTCTGGTTCAAGATCCATCTCGGACGAGTGTGGCTGCTCCGTCCTGTTGCATTGCTCGTTATCGCCTGCCTTTATCCCTCCTCAACCCATGCTCCCACGCCGACCGGGTAGTCGCACTTGGCCAGTTCGATACCGGCCTGATAGCGGACTTCCTGCCCTTGCTGCCCGCCGCGCACGCAATTCAGCAGTATCCGCACCAGGTTGGCTCCCGCTATATGGGTAAAGGGATAGCCTCCTCCGAATCTTGGATTCATCTCCAGCAGGTACTGACGCCCGTCGCGCTCGATCACATCGCAGTCGACATTGCCGATGTGCCGCAATTCGCGACTGATTCGCGTGGCCAGGTCGTTGAATGGCGCGCTTTCGACAGTGATCGCCCGGTCCGTCTCCCCCGCCCGCATCGACAGCTTCTTGCGGACCGCAAACCCGATCGGCCTCGCCTCAAGATCGTTGAAGATATCGAGCCCGTACTCCTGGCCCGAGATCACTTCCTGGATCAGCACCTCCATCCCTGGCTGTCCCATCTTTGCGAAAATCGATTTCAGCAGGATCCGCTGGCAGTACGCACGGGCGAAGCGAAGCTCGTTCAGGTCCTCGACCACGAAGATGCCAAAACTTGCGCTGCCCCAGCGGGGCTTGACAATCAGAGGGAAGGCTACCGAGCCCGTCGCAATGGCATGCTCTGCGCTTTCGAGGGTCGCATAGCTGCGCGGCGTGCACAGCCCGATTGATTCGGCGAACTGCGCAGTCAGGAACTTGTCCGCGCAAAGGTTAATGACCCCTGCCGACGAGATGACCGGTATCGTTCCGATTTCCCGAAACCGTTGAGCGTGCTCTGCAATGAGCGGGAGCTCCAAGTCATTCAGCGACAGGAGGGCCGAGACCCGATGCACCCTGCATACATCGATCAGGAAGTCGATGTAGTTATCCGCTAAGACGTCGGGGCCTACCAAGAACATGTCGCATGCGCTCGCGGCCGGCGCGCCGCGTTGCATGTCCACCCCAAGCACCATGCCGGTCCCGCTTAGCTCCGACTTGAAATACTCCACCAGATAGCGCCGTCTACCTATGCAGGTCAAAAGAACGTTCATCTTCACCCCAATGTCATTCCAATCAAAATGACCCTGCCATAGCCTCACAGGTCTTTCGATGCTTTCGTCGGACCGGATTTCGGCCCTGCGGCTGGAGCGCCGGCACTTTCTTCCTTGCAGTCCTTGAACCTGGGTTCACCGATCGCGCGAAGCCGTCCCGCCAGAACTGCGGCCATTGTCCTGCGCCCAACCGTACCACGTACCATCTAATCAGAATCACCGGCAGGAAAGAAGCACGATACGTGCGCCAATTCACGTAGTGGCAACACGCCTTTGAGCACCCACCGGCACAGCCTCTCACCAACGGCCGTCCCCTCCTGGTCCGGTAGTTTGTCTTGTTCGAGCTGAACTGCCACGATACGGCATCGATCTCTTCGCGAGAGAAGCATGGTCACAAGGAGAACATGCGGTATTCAGCATGAACACTCGTCATGCCGTGCGAATCGGAACTTCTTCTTTCTGCGCGGCCTCGGACTCGCTGGCGACGTACTGGGTGCCTGGGCTGCCTGTAAATGAAGGCACGGTCAGATCCCCCGCGGCGTTGATGCCCTGGCGGTCCATGACAGTGCCCACCGTGAGCCAGAGGATCTTCAGATCCAGCCAGAAAGAGCAGTGGTCCACATACCAGGTGTCGAAGTGAAACTTATCTTCCCAGCTCAGAGAGTTCCGCCCGTTCACCTGCGCCCAGCCGGAAATGCCGGGACGGACCAGATGACGACGTGCCTGGTCCGGTGAGTAGAACGGCAGGTACTTCATCGGCAAAGGCCGTGGACCAATGACACTCATGTCGCCCACCAGAACGCACCAGAACTGAGGCAGCTCATCGAGACTGGAGCGGCGCAGAAAATTGCCGAACGGCGTGAGCCTGTCATCATCCGGCAAGAGCTCGTCATCAGGGCCTCGCTCTTCCGTCATGGTTCGGAACTTCACGACTTCGAATGGCCTGGCACCCAGGCCTGCACGTGTTGCACGAAACAGCACCGGACTGCCCAGCTTCCATCGCACTGCGCCAGCCAGGATCAGCAACGGAATGGCCAGCACGAGCAATGCCATGGAGGCGAAAACTATGTCGAACAAACGCTTCATGATCGATCCGCCCAGTTCGTCCCGCAGCGGCATTCATGGCCATCCCCTGACAGACAATGGATTTCCGCTCCGGCGTCTATCTAACCAAAGCCGAGCCTCCGTGTGAAGGACCAAAATGTGGTCGAGGCCACGTTGCGCCGCGCCACCGGTGCTGGAACGGTTGCATCGCCAGGAATTCGACTATGTCCGCCATGGCATACATGGCTCTGACGACCTGCGCCTGCGCGCAAGCCGTGTCCGGCCACCCGAAAGAGAATCAAGAAAGCGAGTGTGCGCGCCCGTACAGATGACACGGCGGCCTGGTTCTGGATTGCCTTAATCTGGCTGGACGGCACGATAGAAGCAATCGGAAATCGCTGTGCAGCACGCCACGCTGATCTATTGGACACGCTGAATAGGGCGATCGCAACTGTTCAATTGCTTGGATTGGCGCGCCCGATGGTCAATCGTGAAGTCAATAGTGCGGTTGATCTCTCAAGGCGCCGCACTATGGTCGCGCCATGCCTGTGGTTATTTGGTTCGCACTTTCAGTGGCATGATTTTATCGAAGACATGACAGCACCGGAAAAATGATTCAAGAATGATTTTCTGCACCGCAGCATCATGCGGTGGTCCGTACTGCGCGGCTCCGCAAGCCAGGCAAGTTTAAGGGGAAGAGCAATAATGATCTCGTCGACGGATACGGTTATCATCGGAGCTGGTCCCTATGGCTTATCGGTTTCGGCCTACCTGACCTCAGCTGGCGTGCCTCATCAAATTCTTGGGAAACCAATGCATGCCTGGAGGAATTTCATGCCTCCAGGCATGCTGTTGCGCTCGGAAGGATTTGCCTCGAATCTCTATGCGCCGCGGGAAGGCTATACGATTGAAGAATATTGCCGTCGCAATCGTATTGAATATAAACCGATTGGTATGCACCTGCCGCTCGAGCTCTTCGTGGAATACGGGCTTTGGTTTCAGTCGCAGTTGGTCAGTCATGTTCGCGCAGTGGAAGTTGTCGATATGCACCGCAAGGATGCATTCTTCCGGCTGGCCCTGGGCGACGGCAGTTCCCTGGCGGCGCGGCGCGTGGTAATGGCTTTGGGTCTGAAGGGATTTTCGCAAATGCCTCCGGCACTACAGGGCATGCCGACACCTTACGTGGTTCACTCCAGCGAATTCGGGAGTCTGGAATGGGCTAAGAACAAGAACATCGTCGTTGTGGGCGGAGGTCAGTCGGCAATCGGGCTCGCAGCACTGTTGAGCGAGATCGGAGCGCGGGTTCGCTTACTCGTGCGCGGTGCGACTGTGAATTGGAGTAATGAACCGCGTACCTCCCGCGGGGGTATCTCAAGGCTACTGAGATCGCACGTCGGGATAGGACGCGGTTGGCAGTCGAATACTCCGAGCGCTCTTTTGTCTTCCTTCTTGGTGTCCGAGTACCCTATTGTCTTCCACATGATGAATCTTGAGCGCCGCATGAGAACTCTAGAGACTGGGTGGGGACCGTCGGGTGCCTGGTGGCTGCGCAATCGCGTGGATGGCAAGATTGATATCTTGACTCAGACTGAAATCAGGCAGGCCGAAGTCAAGAATGGTCAGGTAGTTCTGCAGGTCGCGACCAGGAACGAAACGTCCTGCATTAGCGCTGATCATGTTGTTGTCGCGACGGGGTTCAAGGTTGACATGGCCAGACATTCCTTCATTTCCCAGGAACTCTTGAATTCGCTTTCACTCATTGACGGCTCGCCAAGTCTGACGCGCAATTTCGAAACCAATGTACGCGACCTATATGTGGTTGGGCCGGCCGCCGCGCTGAGCTTTGGGCCTGCTCTGCGTTTCATCTATGGCGCAAAATATGCGGCTCCACAGTTGGCACGGCACATCAGTAGATGCTTCAAGAATGAAACCAGGATTTCCGTCGCCCAGTCACAGGCCCTCCCTTCGGAGCTGGTCGAGGGAAGTGGTGGCAGCGGCCTGCATGGACAAAGCATACTTCAGGCCCCGGGAAATAATATCGAATAGTTTCAGAAGGCGCTCTCAACTTGCTAAGAGCGAGACGGAGTAGTGGCAAGCCGGACCACTGCACCCGGGATATCCTGACTGCGGTGGCAGACGGCCTCAAGGGCATGGAACAGGCCCTGAACGCCGTGTTCCCCCAAACGAGGCTGCAGTCCTGCATCGTGCATCTGATCCGCAACAGCCTGGAATACGCCAGCAGGAAGGAGTGCCGGGCCGTGGCGGCGGCGATCAAGCTACTGTGGCTGGCCCTGCGCAACAGGTACTACCCGACTACGTCAAAGCAAACCAGCGCTGCTCGAAAATCCGTTGCATCAAACAAACACCGGCGCCTGGTGCGCCGGTTTCCTTATCAGTTCACCACTCAGCGGAAATTCTTCTCGCGCCGGATCAACCCCACCGCCAGCGTCAGCGTCAGGATAAACAGCCAGATCAGCGACCATGCCGGCACCGACAGCCCCAGCACCGGCGGCAGCGGCGCGGTGCACAGGCCATCCGCGTAGAACACCTGCGGCAGCGCCTTGGCAGTCGGCAGCGCGTTGACCCAGTTCTCCAGCGGATCGATGCCGCAGCTGGCCTTGGGATTGAGCAGCAGCGACACGTGGTAGACCGCCACCGCAATCCCGGCGATGCCGGACAGCATGCCCAGGCCCTGCCACAGCGAGCGCGTGTTCTGCGCCACCGCGGCCAGCAGCGAGAAGATGCCGATGCCGATAAAGGCAAAGCGCTGCATCACGCAGAGCGGGCAAGGCTGGTAGCCCTTTTCAAACTGCAGGTAGAGCGCAACGCCGACCAGGCCGAAGGAAACGAGGGCGATCAGCAGGAAATAGGCGCGAGAGTTGGCTTGCATAGTGGGTGATCAGGTAATCCGGTAAGCGCTGCCGTCGGTTGATGGCGCGGCATTGCTGCGCATTATTACCTATTTTGCAGCGCCTGCAGTTGGCGTCACACGCAGCGCAAGCCCCCTGCCCTGTGGCGGATTGACGCAGGTGTGCTATGCGCCGGCTGCCTGCCACGCCGTGCGCGGCAAACGGTACAGGCAGTGGGGCCGCAAGGGGTGCCCTTGCGGCAACGCGGGATGCTCGAAACCCACGGCATCCTCACGCATGCCGAGCCTTTCCATGACCGCCCGCGAGCGGGCGTTGGCGAGTGTCGTGAAGGACACGATCTCATCCAGCCCCAGCCGCTCAAAGCCCCAGGCAAGCGCGCCGCGTGCCGCCTCGGTCGCGTAGCCGCTGCCCCAGGCGTGCCGCGCCAGGCGCCAGGCGATCTCCACGCAAGGCGCGAACGGCAGCGCCGCGGTGGGTTCGTGCAGTCCGACAAACCCCAGGAAAACACCGTCCGCCTTGCGCTCCGCCACCCAGACGCCCCATCCCTTCGCTGCGATCAGGCTGCGGCAGCGGTCGGCCATCGCATCGCTTTCAGCACGCGCCAGCGGCGCAGGGAAATAGCGCATCACCTGCGCATCGGCATTGAGCGCGGCAAACGGCGCATAGTCCGCCTCGCGCCACTGGCGCAGCCGCAGGCGTTCGGTCTCGAAGGCGATGCCGTCGTCCATGGCTCAGTCCAGATGGCGCACGCGGTCGATGGCCTGCTCGATGCGTTCCACCGCGATCACTTCGAGCCCGTCGATCCTCTGTTTGGGCGCGTTCGCCTTGGGAATCACGGCGATCGTAAAGCCCAGCTTGGCGGCTTCCTTCAGCCGCTCCTGCCCGCGCGGGCTGGGCCGGATCTCGCCGGCCAGGCCGACTTCGCCGAACACCACCAGGCCGCGCGGCAGCGGCTTGTTGCGCATCGAGGAATGGATCGACAGCAGCACCGCGAGGTCGGCGGCAGGCTCGGTGATCTTGACCCCGCCCACCGCGTTCAGGAACACATCCTGGTCAAAGCAGGCAATGCCCGCGTGCCGGTGCAGCACGGCCAGCAGCAGCGCCAGCCGGTTCTGCTCAAGGCCCACCGCCAGCCGGCGCGGGTTGGGCACATGGGCGGTATCGACCAGCGCCTGGATCTCCACCAGCAGCGGACGCGTGCCCTCCTGCGTCACCAGCACGCACGAGCCCGGCACGGTCTCTTCGTGCTGCGACAGGAACAGCGCCGACGGATTGCTGATGCCGCGCAGGCCGCGCTCGGTCATGGCAAACACGCCCAGCTCATTGACCGCGCCGAAGCGGTTCTTGAAGGCGCGGATCAGCCGGTGCGACGAATGGGTATCGCCCTCGAAATACAGCACCGTATCGACGATATGCTCCAGCACGCGCGGACCGGCCAGGCTGCCTTCCTTGGTCACATGGCCGACCAGGATGATGGTGATGCCGCTGCTCTTGGCAATGCGCGTCAGCTGCGCCGCGCATTCGCGCACCTGCGCCACCGAGCCCGGCGCGGAGGTCAACGCCTCTGAGTACAGCGTCTGGATCGAGTCGATCACCGCGACTTCGGGCTTTTCCACTTCCAGCGTGGCCTGGATCTTCTCCAGCTGGATTTCGGCGAGCAGCCCCAGCGACGGGCTTTCCACGCCCAGCCGCTGCGCGCGCAGCGCGATCTGCGCACCGGATTCTTCGCCGCTGACGTAGAGCACGCGGCGCTGGCCCGCAAGGTTGGCCAGGGCCTGCAGCAGCAGCGTGGACTTGCCGATGCCGGGATCGCCGCCGATCAGCACCACCCCGCCCGACACCAGGCCGCCGCCCAGCACGCGGTCGAATTCATCGATGCCGCTGGAGAAGCGCGGCACGTCGGCGGCATCGATCTCCGACAGCTTGCGCACCGTGGCCGAGGCGGCCAGCGGCTGGAAGCGCTTGTTCGCGGCGGACTCGGCCACCGTCTCCACCAGCGTGTTCCACTGCTGGCAATGCGGGCACTGGCCGGCCCAGCGCGGCGTGGTGCCGCCGCATTCAGTACACGTATAGACAGTCTTGGTCTTGGCCAACGGATGTCCTTGCAGGAAAAAACGAGCCGGGCCCACAAGTGGCCCGGCCGGCAGATGGTAAGTGCGCGGGCCTGCGCCCGCACCAGCGCCCCGGATCAGGCCACGGCAGGCGCGGCGCTGTCCGAGGCCGTGATCGTCGCCACCGAGGTCGGCACGCGCGGCGCCAGCGCGCACATCAGCTCATAGCCCACCGTGCCGCTGGCCTGCGCCACCTCGTCGATCGGCAGGCCCTGGCCCCACAGCGTGACCGGGCTGCCGACCCTGGCCTTCGGGCACGGGGTCAGGTCCACGCACAGCATGTCCATCGACACGCGCCCGACCAGTTCGGTGCGCACGCCATCGACCAGCACCGGCGCGCGCTGCTCGCCCCAGCCCGACGCATGGCGCGGGTAGCCGTCGGCATAGCCGCACGCCACCACGCCGATGCGCATCGGCCGCTCGGCGGTGAACAAGGAGCCGTAGCCGACGGTATCGCCCGGCTGCAGGTCCTGCACCGAGATCAGTTCGCTGTGCAGCGACATGGCGGGCTGCAGGCCGGTGCCGGCAATATCGGCATCGCGCCCGGTCGGCGAGGCGCCGTACAGGATGATGCCCGGGCGCACCCAGGCGCGGTGCGCCTGCGGGTGCCACAGCACCGCGGCCGAGTTCGACAGGCTGGCCTCGCCCGGCAGGTTGGCCGTGGCGGCGTCGAAGGCCTCGATCTGGTGGGCGATGCCTCGGGCACTATCCGCATCGGAAAAATGCGTCATATGGACGATACTGCCCACGCAGGGCATGGCGCGTGCGCGCTCCCAGGCGGTACGGTAAGCGGCCGGATGGAAGCCGAGCCGGTTCATGCCGGTATTGAGCTTGAGCTGGATTGCCAGCGGCCCCTTGGCGCGTGCGCTTTCCAGCATGCGCAGTTGCTCGTCGCAATGGATCGCGGTGGTCAGGCGGTATTGTTCGATGACGGCAACGTCCTGCGGCTGGAAGAAGCCCTCCAGCAGCAGGATCGGGCCCTGCCAGCCAAGGTCGCGCAGCAGCACGGCCTCGTTCAGGTCCAGCAGGCCGAAACCGTCGGCGCCCCGCAGGGCGGCAAAGACGCGGCGGATGCCGTGGCCGTAGGCATTGGCCTTGACCACCGCCCAGATGCGCGACTCCGGCGCCTTGCGGCGGATGATGTCGAGATTGTTGGCCAGGGCGGGTTGGTGGATGACAGCGTGGATGGGTCTTGGCATGGAAGTCACATCTCAGGAAGCGGACGAGCAAGCAGGCGGCGCTGACGGCATGGGCGGCCGCGCGGGCGCTGGAAGGACGGCTCTGTCTCAGTATCGATGGCGCAAACGTCACCTGTCGGTGTGCAGCAGCATGTTGCGGCGACTGGCATGCGGGAATGTGCGGAATTGGCACGCCCTTGTATCCCAGTCACCATATCGGTTCGACCACGCACCAGATCAGGGAAGACCCGGTCGGCTGGTCGCGATCGCAGTCGTTATTTGAACACATTCAGATGCCGTTGCCGGGGGTCATTGGGGAATCGGCGCGGCAATCCGCTGTCAAAAAGAGCCCTTGCCGGGGTTCGGGAATGTCATGTTTTCGTGATATAAAGCCGGACGCTCCGGCCATGTTCTAAAAGCGAAGCATTATGTCAATGACTGTCAGGCAAGCCTCAAGGCGCCGCAGCGCAGCACCACAGACACAATTCGACACGGCCGCGGCACAAGGTTCCCTGCAAACCATGGCCTCCCCGGTGGGCGCCAGCCTGGCCAACCTGAGCGGAGCTCGCGATGGAGAAAAAGTCGACAGCATGAAGAAGGGTTTTTACACCATCATGGCCGCGCAGTTTTTTTCTTCGCTGGCCGACAATGCCTTACTGATCGCCGCCATCGCCCTTCTCACCGAATTGCATTCCCCGCAGTGGATGACTCCGCTGCTCAAGCTGTTCTTCGTTCTTTCCTACGTCGTTCTCGCCGCCTTCGTCGGCGCCTTTGCCGATTCCATGCCCAAGGGGCGGGTGATGCTCATCACCAACGCCATCAAGGTGGTCGGCTGCGCCATCATGATGTTCGGGCTGCACCCGCTGCTGGCGTATGGCGTGGTGGGATTCGGCGCGGCGGCGTACTCGCCGGCCAAGTACGGCATCCTGACCGAGCTGCTGCCGCCGGAGAAACTGGTGCTGGCCAACGGCTGGATCGAAGGCCTGACGGTGGGCTCGATCATCCTGGGCACCGTGGTCGGCGGCGCGCTGATTTCCGTGCACGTGTCAGGCATGCTGCTGCAACTGGATGTGCCGTTCCTGAACACCGGGATCGACACCCCGGCCGAGGCCGCGATGGTGGTGATCATGCTGTTCTACGTGGTCGCCTCGATCTTCAACCTGTTTATCCCCGATACCGGCGCCCGCTATCCGGCGCAGGAAAAGAACCCGATCAGGCTGATCGCCGAGTTCGGCGACTGCTTCGTGGCGCTGTGGCGCGACAAGCTGGGCCAGATCTCGCTGGCGGTGACCACGCTGTTCTGGGGCGTGGGCGCCACGCTGCAGTTCATCGTGCTGAAGTGGGCCGAGAAATCGCTGGGCCTGAACCTGTCCCAGGGCGCGCTGCTGCAGGCCGTGGTGGCCGTGGGCGTGGCCGTGGGCGCGATCCTGGCCGCGGCGCGCATCCCGCTGCGCAAGTCGCTGTCGGTGCTGCCCTTTGGCGTGGCCATGGGCGCCACCGTGATGATCATGGCGTTCTACACCAAGGATGCGATGCCCAATGTCACGCTGGACGTGCTGGGCATGCATATGCCGCTGTACATGGCCATCGCCTATGTATTCCTGATGGTGGTGGGCGCCATGTCGGGCTACTTCGTGGTGCCGATGAACGCGCTGCTGCAGCACCGCGGGCACGTGCTGCTGTCGGCCGGCCACTCCATCGCGGTGCAGAACTTCAATGAGAACGTCTCGGTGCTGCTGATGCTGTGCCTGTATGCGCTGCTGATCAAGCTGAACGTGCCGATCGGCGTGGTCATCGTCGCACTGGGCCTGTTTATCTGCGTGACCATGGCGCTGGTGCTCAAGCTGCACAAGTACAACGCGCGCACCTTCAACTCGCTGGCGATGATCGGCGAGGACAAGCACCACTAGCCGGCGCAGCGAGTGTCAGGCCGCGTCCTGCGCGGCCTGCGGCCCTGGCCTTGGCGGCTCCGCCGCCCGCGCCAGCGCCCGCTCCTCCCACCCCGGTGGCACCACGAACCCGCGCGAGCATTCGCGCCACCAGCCCGGCGCCTCCGGCCCGGCCGGTTCCAGTTCGCACAGCATCACCGGCGATTCGCGCCGCCAGCCGTGGTCATGGCGCGGGTCGGCAAAGCGCTGCGCCAGCATCGCGCGCAGCGCGCCGACTTCTTCCGTGCCGGATTCGGGCACCAGCGCGCCCGACAGCCAGCCGGTACGCGGCAGGCGGCACCAGCGCAAGCCGGGCCGCGCGGCAGCGCGGGCGGCCCAGTCATCGAGCGTGGACCACCAGCCGTGCAAATGGTCTGGCGCGATGCCCAGCGCATCCAGCCCCGGCGGCACCCGGCCATCGCGATAGAACAGCCAGCCCAGCAGGTAGACCTCGCTGCGGTCCACCATATGTCCCAGCAGGGCCTGTGCCTCCGCGGTGCAGCCAAGGGGGAGCTGGCGGTGCACGATGTGGCCCAGCTTGTCGCCAAGGCGGTCGACCAGGTTCGGGCCGACGAAATCCTGCGCCCGCGCCACCTGGCTGTCGCCAGGCGCCATCAGGTAGAACTTGGCCGCCATCTCCCAGTGGACCACCGCGCCCGACGCCTGCTCGCGCCAGATAAAGTCCAGTTCGCCCAGCGTGCGGATACCCTGCCGCCCGGCGCGCCGCACCGGCACGTTGGCGGCCAGCAGCGACAGCCCCTGCATATGGCGCAGCGCAAAATGCAGCAGCCGCTCGGCATGGCGGCCCAGGCGCAGGCTGCGGCTGGCGGGGTCCTGGTCGGGATCGTCGGCGGAGGGGGCGGCGTGGCCGTCGGCCAGTTCGTCGATGGTGGCGGGCAGCGTGGCGGGGTCAGCGGCTTCCAGCCAGTGTTGCCAGGCGGCCAGCGTGCCGGCGGGCCAGCGCGCCGGGGCCGCGCCCGGCACCGCCGCCAGCAGCGGCGGCGAGAGCGTGGTCCAGGCCAGGTCGCGCGTGCGCGCCGACGCAGCGCGGCGCCACAGTGGCGGGCCCGACGGCCTGTTGCCGTCGCCGCCGCTGGTCAGGGAGAGATCAGGCCCCAGCTCCCGCACGGTCATGGACCTCCCTGGCCAGGCACAGGTCTTCCCAGGCGCGCGCCTTGTCGGTCAGGGTGCGCAGCAGGTAAGCCGGATGGTAGGTCACCACCACGGGGATGCCTTCATAGCTATGTACGGTGCCGCGCAGCTTGCCGATCGGGGTGGCGGTGCGCAGCAGCGACTGCGCCGCAAAGCGGCCCAGGACCACGATCACCCTGGGCTTCACCAGCGCGATCTGGCGGCGCAGGAACGGCTCGCACTGCGCCACCTCCTCGGGCTCCGGGTTGCGGTTGCCGGGCGGGCGGCACTTGAGCACGTTGGCGATAAACACATTGCGCCCGCGCGCCAGCCCGAGCGCGCCGAGCATATTGTCGAGCAGCTTGCCGGCCTGGCCCACGAAGGGCTCGCCCTGCAGGTCTTCGTTCTCGCCGGGGGCTTCGCCCACCAGCATCCATTCGGCCTGGCGGTCGCCCACGCCGAATACGGTATTGGTGCGGTTCTGGCACAGGCCGCACGCGGTGCAGCCGGCCACGGCGGCGTCCAGCGCCGGCCATTCCATGCTGGCGATGACGGCTTCGCGGTCTGCTTGCGCCGAGCCGGGTTCCGGGCCAGCGGGAACCAGAGCAGGCGCAACCGGCGCCCGGGAGACCGGCGGCGCCACTGGCGCCGGCACCGGCACGGCGGGTTCCGCAGCCGGGGCGGCAACCACCGCGGCAACCTCGGCCACAGGCGCCTCCGCCACAGGCATCGCTGCCTGCGCCACGGCCACCTCCGGCGCCGCCTCTGCCTGCGCATCCGCGCGCTCGCGCGGCACCCATTCGGTCGGGATGCCCAGGACTTCCAGGAACTGTGCGCGGCGGCTCATGCCCTGCCCTCCGTGCCTTCATTGGCGGCGGACTCGGCCGGCCAGCTGCGGCGCAGCACCAGCGCGTCCTCGCGCTTGCTGCCCAGGGCCGGGTAATAGCCCTTGCGGCGCCCGATCTCGGCAAACCCCGCCGCCTGGTACAGCGCGATCGCGCCGGTATTGGACGGCCGCACTTCCAGCAGCATGGTATGGATGCGGTGCGCGTGCGAGGTGGCCAGCACCACCGCCAGCATCAGCCGCCCCAGCCCCTGGCGCTGGCGCCGCGGCTCGACGGTGATATTGAGCAGGTGCATTTCATCGACCACCGGCATCAGCACGGCGTAGGCCACCAGCGTGCCGGCCGGGTCGCGCAGCGTCAGGCCGAGATGCCCGGACTTGACCGAGTTCTCGAAATTGCCGCGGGTCCACGGATGGCTGTAGGCACGTGCCTCGATGCCCGCCACGGCCGCCAGGTCGAGCGCGCTCATGCGGCCCAGCGCCCAGCCGTCCGGCAGCACCGGCATGGCCGGCACGGTCGGCCAGTGGTTGCGGGGATCGAGCGGATAGGCTGCACTCACGATGCGCTCCCGGCCTGGGCCGCGGCACGGGCGGCAGCGGCGGCTTCGCGTTCGGCGATGGTCTGGGCGACCTTGTCGCGCAAGTAGATCGGCATGGCCTGGTCGGCGTCGATGGCCTCGCCGCGCGCCAGTGCGCGCAGTGCAATCGCGACCATCGGCTGCGCGTCGGGCATCGCCTCCGGCAGCACGCGCGCGGCGCGCGCCAGGCCCGCCAGCCGCTCGCCGAACACCGTCGAGGCGTTGCCGGCCAGCCAGTATTCGCCGTCGGGCAGCGGCACGGTTTCCGGCGCGCTGACCTGCATCGGCGTGACTTGTGCCCATTCCCGCGCGCTGGCATGCCAGCGGAAAGCAGCGGAATAGGCTTCATCCATGCGCGCATCCAGCGCCACCAGCACCGCGGTGTCGTCCGGCAGCGCCGGAGTAGCGGCGCGCGCGCGCTCGGCGCAGGTCATCAGGGTATTGACCGGAACCACCGGCAGCCCGGCGCCGAAGGCCAGCCCCTGCGCCACGCCGCAGGCGGTGCGCAGGCCGGTGAACGAGCCCGGGCCGGCGCCAAAGGCAATCGCGGCGCAGTCCGCCAGCGCGATGCCGGCTTCGGCCAGCAGCTCGCCGGCAGCCGGCAGCACGCGTGCCGACGAGCGTGCACCAGTGTGCTCATGGCGCACCAGGCACTCGACTCCGGCACCGGGCACCGCACGTCCGAGCGCGACCGAGCACCACTCTGTAGAAGTTTCAACAGCAAGAATCCAGGACATGGCGCGATTGTATCCGGTGACGCCCGGAATCGAGGGCTTCTTCGGTTTTATACGGACGGCGCGGCGCCGCCGGGCGGCTATCATCGGCCTGCACTTTCGCAATCCAGACAGCACACACGGAGGAACCCCCATGAGCGACCTGCAGGCACGCTTCGACCAGGCCCAGATCAACGTCAAGCAACTGAGCGAGCGCCCCAGCAACATGTCCCTGCTGCGCCTGTACGCCCTGTTCAAGCAAGGCAGCGAAGGCGATGCCCACGGCGACAAGCCCGGCATGACCGACTTTGTCGGCCGCTACAAGTTTGAAGCCTGGGAAGCCCTGCGCGGCACCGCGCGCGAACAGGCGATGGAGCAGTACATCGCACTGGTGGAAGAACTGCGCAGCGGCGCAGCCAGCTGAGCCGGCGCAGCCAGGCCCGGCGGCCTCAGGCCGCCGGCACCGGCCGCGGCCGGATCCGCCACGCCGCGATCATCGCGCTGGCAATCACCACGCCCACGGCCAGGAAGGTTTCATCGAAGGCACGGATGCGCGCCGCCTGCACGGCGGCGTCGCCGGCCTGGCCCAGCACCGCGCCGTGCTCCGCCAGCCGCCATTGCAGGCCCACGCCCGCCAGGCTCACGCCGATGGCGCCGCCCAGCTGGCGCAGGAAGTTGATGCAGCTCGAGCCCTGCGCGATCAGCGTGAAGTCCACTCCCCGCATTGCCCCCAGCGTCAGCGACGGCAGGATGCAGCCCAGCCCGATCCGCCCCAGCACCGCCAGCGCCACCAGTACCAGATATGGCGTGGAGCGCGAGCCCAGCGCCATCAGCAGGAACGACAGCGACAGCAGCGCCAGCCCGAACGACACCTGGATATGCGGCGCGATCTTGTGGGTGAAGCGCCCCGATACGGCAATCGTCAGCGCCAGCATCACGCCCGCCGGGAACAGCACCAGGCCCGCGCGCGACGGCGTGTATTCCAGCGCCATCTGCATATAGACCGGCAGCAGGTAGGTCGAGCCGAACAGCCCCGCGCCGTAGATAAAGGCCACCACCGCGCCGGCAGCGAACTGCCGGTAGCTGTAGAGCCGCAGATTCATCAGCGGATGCGCCGCGCGTAGCTGCCACAGCACGAACGCCGCCAGCATCAGCACGCCGAAGCCCAAAAGCGCCAGGCCCGCGGGCACGCTGTCGCGCATCTCGACCACGCCGTTGAGCAGGCTGACCGTGGCAATGCCGGCCAGGCCCAGCCCGCGCCAGTCCAGCGGCTGGCGCTCGCCCATCATGATCGAGTCCACCGCCATGAAGCGCCGCGCCATCAGCACGCCGATCAGCGTCAGCGGCACCACCACGAAGAAGATCGAGCGCCAGCCGAAGGCCTCGACCAGGAAGCCGCCCAGGCTGGGCCCGAGCGCCGGCGCCAGCACCACGCCAAAGCCGAACATGCTGATCGCCTTGCCCTGCTCGCGCTCTTCGAACACGCGCAGGATCAGGATATTGGGCAGCGGCTGCATGATGCCCGCGGCGACGCCTTCGGCCACGCGCATCGCGATCATCACTCCGTAGGTCGGTGAAAAGCCGCCAAAGAGCCCGCCCGCGCCCAGCAGCAGCGAGGCCCCCAGGAAGGTGCGGCGCAGCCCGTAGCGGTTCAGCAGCCAGGGCGTCAGCAGCATCGACAGCGTCATCGCAATCATGAAGCTGGCCGCCACCCATTGCGCGCGCTCCTGCCCCAGCACGAAATGCCGGCTCAGGTCCGGAATCGCTACGTTGATGATGGTGGACGAGACGATCGACGAGATCGTGCCCAGCATCAGCGTCACCAGCACCAGCCAGCGCAGCCGCTCGCCGTAGCGCGCACGCAGCGCCAGCCGGGTCGGCAGACCCGGCCGCTGGCCGGAACCCTCCGGCGTGGCGGGACCCTCGCTCACCCCAGCCGTCCGGTGTCAGCGATCTCGCGGATCTTGCGCACGGTGTCGATATCGGCCTCGTGGTAGGCAGACTTGACGATCTCGGCATAGCGGTCATCGCCGCTGGCGTCGACCGCCGGCATGGTGGTGTTGTAGACAAAGCGCAGCAGCAGCGCGCCCGGGCCCGGGGTCTCGATCGCCATGGTCAGCGTGCCGCCGGCATGCTCGGCCGTGGCCGCGGTTTCATAGCGCACCTGCCGGCGCGGCTCGAACACCACATGGTCATGGATCGACGCCTCGCCAAAATGCAGCACGCGATCGATCCAGTTGTCGCCGCGGCCGACTACCTCGGCGCGGTCCAGCCCCAGCACGAAGAGTTCGGGCGACTCGGCGCGCAGCACCAGCCCTTGCCACAGCTGGTCAGGCGTCAGCGGATCCAGTTGAGGATTGCCTGGATCGTTGATCTCAACCAAGTGCTCGAAACGCAACTTCATTCTCCCGATCGTCAGTAAGTCGATATTATGAAGTCTCCGCGTATTCGGGAGACCTTTTTGTCTGCGCGGTGCAACATGGCTTGACACGGACCATTGCCCTTTATCGACCAATATCCACGCCAACTGGAGTCCCGCATGACCGCCGCGCCGCTGGCCGAAACCGATCCCCTGCAGATCCTTGTCTACGCCGACTCGCTGTCATGGGGCATCGTGCCCGGCACGCGCCGGCGCCTGCCCTTCCCGGTGCGCTGGCCCGGCCGGCTGGAGCTGGGCCTGAACGCCGACGGCGGCGCCCCGGTGCGCGTCATCGAAGACTGCCTGAACGGCCGCCGCACGGTCTGGGACGACCCATTCAAACCCGGCCGCAACGGCCTGCAGGGGCTGGCGCAGCGCATTGAAATCCACGCGCCGCTGGCGCTGGTGGTCCTGATGCTGGGCAACAACGATTTCCAGTCGATGCACCCGCACAACGCCTGGCACGCCGCCCAGGGCATCGCCACGCTGGTGCAGGCGATCCGCAGCGCGCCGATCGAGCCGGGCATGCCGGTGCCGCCGGTGCTGGTCGTCACCCCACCCCCGATCCGCACCCCGCGCGGGCCGCTGGCGCCCAAGTTTGCCGGCGGCGAACATAAGTGGACGGGCCTGCCGCAAGCCGTGGCCGAGGTCTGCACGCAACTGGGCTGTCCGCAGTTCGACGCCGGCACCGTGATCCAGAGCAGCGAGGTCGACGGCGTGCACCTGGATGCCGACGCGCACCTGGCACTCGGCGACGCGCTGCGCCCGGTGGTGCGGGAGCTGTTGCGCGGCTAGCGCGCCGTTCCTGGCACCTGCCTGGCCGGCTGAAACATCACTCCTGACAGCAGTTGTCAGGAGACCCGGCGCACAATGCGGCCGCTCTCACACGGAACGCCGCCAGGAGGCTGTCATGGAGTTGCTGATCAATATCGATGTCGACGATTTGCCGCGCGGCATCGACTTCTACGCGCAGGGGCTTGGCCTGAGGCTGAACCGCAAGCTGTTCGACGGCACCGTTGCCGAAATGCTGGGCGGCAACACCCCCATCTACCTGCTCGCCAAGCCCGCCGGCACCCGCCCCACCACCCGCGCCGATACCCGGCGCGACTACCGCCGCCACTGGACCCCGGTCCACCTCGACTTCGTCGTGGCCAACCTGGAACAGGCCATCGAACGCGCGCTGGAAGCCGGCGCCGAGATCGAGGACTGGCCGCAGGATTTTGACTGGGGACGGCAGGCAAGGCTGTCGGACCCGTTCGGCCATGGCTTGTGCTTTATCGAGTGGAAGGGCCAGGGATATGGGGCGGTGGCCGGCTGAGCCAGTGGCGCCGGCGGTGCGGGAGTCTTCGGACGATTCGCGTTCCCCTGGCGTCGCCAGGATGTCACATTTCCATGCGGCATCGCGCTTGCCTGTTTCCTTGACGCCCGCGCTGTAATAACATTGTGCTTACGTCAACACTGCTCACCACCATGAGGGACAAGCATGAAAGCGACGATCCGCAAGATGGGCAACTCACAAGGTGTCCTGATCCCCAAGGCAATCCTGGCACAGCTAGGTCTGGAGAATGAAGTGGAAATGGAAATCGTGAATGACGCGCTGGTGCTCCGGCGCCCCAAGCAAGCACCGCGGCAAGGCTGGGCGGAAGCCAGCCAGGCCATCGCCGCGGCCGGTGACGACGGCCTGGTACTGGGCGATTTCCCCAACACCGACGACGCGGAGCTGAAATGGTAGCGCGCGGCGACGTCTGGCTGGTTGCGCTTGACCCGACCGTCGGCAGCGAGATCGAGAAAACGCGCCCCTGCGTCATCCTCTCGCCGCCGGAGATGCACGACTACCTGCGCACCGTCACCGTGGCGCCAATGACTACCGGCAGCAGGCCGGCACCGTTTCGTGTCCCGGTAACTTTTCAGCGCAAAACTGGCCTGATCCTGCTGGACCAGCTCCGGACCGTGGACAAGTCCCGGCTGGTCAGGCGGGCCGGCGGCCTGAGTGACAGGCTCGTGGCAGACACCTTGCGGACATTGCGCGAAGCCTTTGCAGACTAAGCCGTGGCACAGAAGCATTTAATGCCGTCAATCTGGCGTCATTTAGATTCATAAGCATATGAAAAAGAAATAGACGCCAGATTCATTCCCGCTGCGCCATCTGAACGCAATTGCGTTAATCTGTGGCCCTCGCCCCGGTCAGGCGATCCCTGCCCAGGCGACTGTCTCACTCGCCACATAACCAGAATATTTCCAGAACTCCTATGCGCAGCACGTCTCTCATCAAGCGTCTGGCGGTTGCAGTGTCCGCCCTTGGTCTTATCGCCGCCGGCAGCGTCTCGGCCCAGGAACAGACCATCCGCGTCGGCACCGTCAGCGGCCCCGATGCCGAAGTCTGGCAAGTCGTCCAGAAGGTGGCCAAGCGCAATGGCCTGAACGTCAAGGTCGTCGAGTTCAACGACTACGTGCAGCCCAATGCCGCACTGGATGCCGGCGACCTGGACGCCAACAGCTTCCAGCACCAGCCCTACCTGGACAGCCAGGTCAAGCAGCGCGGCTACAAGATGCAGAGCGTGGGCTACACCTATATCTCGCCGCTCGGTATCTACGCGAAGAACCTGAAGTCGCCGAAGGACCTGCCGCAAGGCGCCAAGGTGGCCGTGCCCAACGACCCGTCCAATGAAAACCGCGCCCTGCTGCTGCTCCAGTCGCAAGGTGTGATCAAGCTGAAGGCGGGCGCCGGCACCAATGGTGTCAATGCCACCCCGCTGGACGTGGCCGAGAACCCGAAGAAGCTGAAGCTCGTGGAACTGGATGCAGCCCAGCTGGCCCGTGCCCTGCCCGACGTCAGCGCCGCCGTGATCAACACCAACTATGCGCTCGCCGCCGGCCTGCAGCCGACCAAGGACGCGATCGCGCTGGAAGACATCCACAGCCCGTACGCCAACATCATCGTCGTGCGCACGCAGGACAAGGACAAGCCGTGGGTCAAGAAGCTGGTGGCAGCGTACCAGTCTGAAGACGTGCGCCAGTTCATGAAGGCCCAGTACAAGGGCGCGATGGTGCCGTCGTTCTGATTGCCCGTGGCGCATCCGGATCGCCGTAACGCGGTCCGGCCAGCGATGCTGCGTGTGCCCGCCGGAGGTGCTTGCAAATTTGTGAACCTTCGGTAAAATGCGCCGTTCACCTTGCCCAGGTGGCGGAATTGGTAGACGCACTAGGTTCAGGTCCTAGCGGTGGCAACACTGTGGAGGTTCGAGTCCTCTCCTGGGCACCAAGTTTTAAAGCGAGAAGCCCGCACGAAAGTGCGGGCTTTTTGTTTTTGCGGCCGCCAACCGGTATTGAAGCGGCTTAGCGTTTTTGCGGCTGCCCCAGAACCGGCGGCGCCGGTGGCGGCAGCGGCGTGGCAACCGGCTCCAGCCCGGTCGTTCGCACGATGGTGGCTGCCGCCGGGGACGCCAGGAACTGAACAAACCGCGAAGCCGCCGCGCTCTGGTGGCCCGCCACCATCCCGGCGGAGAAGAAGACCCGCTGCTGCAGTTCGGCTGGCAGCGGGCCGACGAAATCCAGCTCCCTGAACGGCAGCAGCTCGCTGACTTGCTGAAAGCCGATTTCCGCATCGCCACGGGCCACCACGGCGCCGACGCGCTCGCTGTTGATCTTGCGGGCCTTGTCCTTGATCTGGTCCGCGACGCCGAGCCGGTGGAACAATTCACCGGACAGGTAAGTTCCGCTGGCGCTGGCTGAATACGCAATCGATTTAGCGTTGAGCAAGGTCTGCTTCAAGCCCTCTGCGGTGCTGATATCGGGCTTGGGCGTGCCCTTGCGGACCGACATGCCGATCAGCGACTGCGCCAGGTCCACCCGGCTGCCCGCTGCCACCTTGCCCTCCGATATCAGCTTGTCGAGACCCGAGTCCGCCAGGATCACCACATCGAAGGTCTCGCCGCGTGCCAGCCGGCTGGGGATGGAATCGGGTGCATTGCCCATCGACGCGCCGTAGGCGGTGATGATCCGGTCCTGCGTGGCGGCTTCATACAGCGGCACCAGTTGCTGGTATGCCGCGGTGAAACCACCCGAGGTAATCACTCGGATATCGTCGGCCCAGGCGGGCGCGGCCAGCCATAGCAGGAAAACCAGTGCGGCCTTTCTGGCGGCCAGGGCAGTCAGCTTCATTTTCGTCTCCGTGATCTCGTTGCTGGCGCCGCAAGAGCGCCAGTCTTCCTCGTTCTTCTGCGTTGCCAGAGTATTCTCGTAACACTATTCTGTGAATTGCAATGTTCTGATGGTTTCATGCATGTCACGCATCAATTTCGCCCTTGAGGATTTGCAGGCATTTATCGCCACGGCGGAGAAAGGCAGTTTCCGGGTGGCCGCCGAGACCCTGCATATCTCGCAACCCGCGCTGAGCCGCAGGATCGACAAGCTTGAAAAGACGCTCGGCTCACGCCTGCTGGAGCGCACCACCCGCCGCGTGGAGATGACACACGTCGGCAGGCAGTTCCTGGAGGAAGCGCGGACTGCCCTGGATATTCTCGACAGCGCCGTATTCCGCCTTGGTGACGAAGCCGCGCTCCGGCGCGGGCTGGTGACGGTGGCGGCGATACCGTCTGCCGCGGTGCATCTGCTGCCCGAAGCCATCAGCGTGTTTGCCGCCCGTCATCCTGGCGTGCGCGTGCGTGTGATCGACGAAAGCGCCAACGCGGTGCTGTCCAGCGTGCTGTCGGGCGAATCGGACTTCGGGCTCAACTTCATGGGTTCCCAGGAACCCAATATCGAGTTCCGCCCGATCCGTATCGAACCCTACAGGCTGGTGTTGCGGCGCGACCATCCCTGGGCCCAGCGCAAGTCGGTCGCGTGGGCGGACCTGGCGGGGCAGCGCATGGCCGGCGTGTCCAGGCAAAGCGGCAATCGCGCCCTGATCGAGAATGCCATCGCCCATCTTGAACAGCGCCCGACCATCTATTACGAAGCCAACCACGTGGTTGGCGTGCTGGCGCTGGTGGAAGCCCGCCTCGGCATGGCCGTGCTGCCGGGCCTGGCACTGCCACGCGATCATCCCCGCCTGTGCGCCATCGCGCTGACCGAGCCTGCCGTGGACCGTATCCTGGCGCTGATACGACGTCGCGACCGGGCGTTGCAGCCTGCGGCCAAGGCGCTGTTTGACATCCTCACTTCCGACGCTGACGTGTCCACCGATTGACCAGCAACAGCGGCCTCACCGCAGCTCAACTGGATTTCTTGCGCCAAAGCCGGCCGAGGGGCTTGCAAAATCCGCAGCGCGCTGTAAAATCCGGCGCTCACCTTGCCCAGGTGGCGGAATTGGTAGACGCACTAGGTTCAGGTCCTAGCGGTGGCAACACTGTGGAGGTTCGAGTCCTCTCCTGGGCACCAGAGATTCAAGCAGAAAGCCCGTACGAAAGTGCGGGCTTTTTGTTTTTGCCGCGGCGAATGCTTCAATCATCCGCGCACAGCTTTGCCGCCGTATGGTCCAGCTGCGCCTTCACCATTGCCAGCAGCGAATACACGTTGTGGCAGCCCTCCGACCGTTCGCTCTCGATTTCAACCAGCAACAGGATGGCACTCAGCCCGGCGCTGATTTGCTCAAAGGACTCGATGGTGCCGGCCGGGACGATATGCCGGACATCTGCAGGGTGATGAGTAGACATTTGCATCGCGCTTTTCTCCTTTAGAGAACGCCCGCCTGCCCAAGTGTGAAGAAGGTGGCGGGCCAGACAACGGGGGTGACATTGCCGGTGCAACAATGACGGAAAACCGGCCAGCCATAAGGCTGCCCCGCCCGGCCCGCCGTGGAAAACGGCCTGCCCGCGGATTTTTTTACCTGGTCATTGTTGCTTTGCCGGGTTGTCACCCCCGCTCACCGAACCCTTCGGTGAGGCTTGCAGTTTCCCGCTCCCGCCATCGTGCTGCGATAAGACGTTTCGCATTCGCCACTCCCCGCCCTATCGCCTACAGTATTCCTATCCAAGGGCGCGGCCGAGCCGCCTGACCGAAGAACTGCGGAGAACCACCGTGGGCAAACTGCAAGAGCGTCGCCGTTTCCTGGGAGCCGCGCTGGGCGGCCTGCTGGTCCCTGCCCTGCCCGCCTGCGGCGGGGATGATGACGATCCGCCCAAACCGCCCGATCCAGTTCCCGAATCCCAGATCACCCAGGCCATTGCCCAGGTCGACAAGCTGGCCGCTGACCTGATGGCCAGTTCCGGCGTGCCGGGCATGGCCGTCGCCGTGGTGCGCGGCAATCAAACCGTTTACGCCAAAGGCTTTGGCCGCAGGCTGGTAACCGACCCCGCGCCGGTCGATGCCGACACTGTGTTCCAGCTTGCGTCGGTGTCAAAGCCTATCGGGGCAACCGTGGTGGCCCGGCAGGTCGGCCGCGGCGGCATCAGTTGGGATACGCCGGTGCGCGCGCACCTGCCGTGGTTCGCGCTCGCGGAACCGGAAGTCACGGAAGCCGTCACCATTGGCGATCTCTACGCCCATCGCTCCGGCCTGCCCGACCACGCCGGCGACCGCCTTGAAGACATGGGCTACGACCGCCAGCAGGTGCTGACGCGCCTGCGCTTCCTGCCGCTGCATCCGTTCCGGGCGGTCTATGCGTACACCAACTTTGGCATGACCGCCGCCGCCGAGGCCGTGGCCACCGCGGCCGGCATCGACTGGGCCACGCTGTCCGAGCAGGCCATCTACCAACCGCTGGGCATGGCGCGCACCAGTTCGCGCTACGCCGACTTTGCCGCGCGCGACAACCGCGCCCTCGGCCATGTCAGGATCAACGGCGCCTGGGTGCAAGGCATGGGCACGATGCCGGATGCGCAGTCGCCCGCCGGTGGCGTCAGCTCATCCGTCAACGACATGGCGAAATGGCTGGCGATGCTGCTCGCCAAAGGCGAGTTCGCAGGCCAGCGCATCGTCGACGCCGCCGCGCTGGCACCCGCGCTGGGCCAGCAGATGCAAAGCAGTCCGCCCGTCAGCGGACGGCCGGCCGGCTACTACGGCTATGGCTTCAATGTCGGCACGACCGAACTCGGGCTGACCTCCTATAGCCACTCCGGCGCGTTCGCGGTGGGCGCGGCCACCAACTTTACCGCGGTGCCGTCGCTGAACCTGGCCATCGTGACGCTGACCAATGGCTATCCCATCGGCGTCCCGGAAACCCTGAACGCACAATTCTTCGATCTCGTGCAGTACGGCGCCATCCGGCGCGACTGGGGCAAGATCTACGGCGATGCGCTTGCGCCGCTGCTGGCACCGGAAGGCCGACTGGTGGGCCAGGCACCCCCGGCCAACCCGCTGCCGGCGCGCGCACTCTCGGCTTACACCGGCACCTACCAGAACGACTACTACGGTCCGCTGCAGGTGACCGACCAGGGCGGCACGCTGGTGATGACGCTGGGCGCCACCCCTCTCACCTTGCCGCTGAGCCACTGGGACGGCGACGTCTTTACCTTCACGCTCAATAGCGAGAACGCGACGCCGGGCACGATCTCGCAGGCGGCGTTCTCCAGCGACCGCGTGTGGCTGGAGTATTACGACCACGAAGGATTGGGCATGTTTGTCCGCTAGTACTGCAAGTTGCCAGGCCAATTCATCCAGGGAAGAAAGACCATGACCAGACTGCGCGCCGTTCTCCTCGCCACCGGCATCGCCCTGCTCGGCGCCTGCGCCGCGCCCACGCCGCCAGCGGAGGCCCAGCGCCCGATGCCGGCCGGCCAGCCCACCGCCGGCAAGGCCGAAGTGCTGTGGCTGGGCCAGGCCGCCACGCGCATCACCACGCCCGGCGGCAAGGTCATCGTGGTCGACCCATGGCTCACCACCAATCCCAAGACGCCGCCAGGCTTCAAGCAGCTCTCGGCGCTGGGCAAGGTCGACCTGATCCTGGTCACGCACGCCCACAGCGACCACCTGGGCGATGCCCCCGCCCTGGCCAGGCTGACCAACGCGCCGATCTACAACGGCGGCGGCCTGGGCCAGGCCCTGGTCAGCCTGGGCATGGTCCCGGCCGCGCAGGCGCAGCGCTTCGGCAAGAGCGGCACGGTCATGCCCTTTGGCCCGACCGGCCCCAGAATCACCGCAGTGCATGCCGAGCACTCGTCGGAACTGGCGCTGAAGAACCCCGCCACCGGCAAGGACGAAACCCACTACGGCGGTGAGCCCGTCGGCTACATCATCGAGCTGGAGAACGGCTTCAAGATCTGGCACATGGGCGATACGGGACTGTTCGGTGACATGCGGCTGATCGGCGAGGTCTACAAACCCGATCTCGTGCTGATCCCCATTGGCGGCCATTTCACCATGGGACCGCAGGAAGCCGCCATCGCGGTGCGCGACCTGATCCGGCCGCGCTTTGCGATTCCGATCCACTATCAGACCTCGCCGCAGTTGAGCGGGACACCGGAGGCGTTCAAGGCGGCGCTGGGCGCTGGCGCCGCGGCAAGCGTGATCGTGCCGCAGCCGGGGGAGAAGGTGGATTTCTGATGCCGGGATGATGCTCACGCAACGCGATAGCGCCGGATGACCTCCGGATCCGGGTCGATGCCCAGGCCCGGGCCAGCGGGTACCGCGATCATGCCATCGCGCGGCACCACGGCATCGCCAAGCACCTGCGCCTCCATGTCGAAGTAGCGCCATTCGATCATGGCCGCGGCATCCCCCAGCGCTGCCGTGGCATGCATGCTGGCCAGCAGCCCCGGGCCGTCGTAGAAGGTATGGACCATCACTTGCGTGTTGTGCGCCTCGGCCAGCGCAAAGACGTTGCGCAAGGCGCTGATGCCACCCATCTTGGCCGGGCTGGGTTGCACCACATCGACGGCGCCCACGCTGAGCAGGTGCTGGAACTCCATCAGCGTGGTGGCATTCTCGCCGGCGGCGACCGGGATGGCGCACTGCTGGCGCAGGGCGGCCAGTCCGGCGTAGTTCTCCGGCGGCCACAGGGGCTCTTCCAGCCACCGTAGCGACAAGGGTTCCAGCGCGCGCGCCATGTCGATGGCCTCATGGAGCGGCCACGGGCAGTTCGTATCCAGCGTGATCTCGATGTCCGGGCCCGCCGCTTCGCGGGCGGCGCGGATGACCGCGAGGTCGACCTCATGCAGCTTCAGGCTCCGGTAGCCATCGGCGATGGCGCGCCTGACATTGACCGCTATCGTTTCGGGATCGGCATACCGGATCAGGCTGGCATAGGCAGGCAGGCGGTCCCGGCGCGCGCCCCCGAGCAGCTGGTGAACGGGCAGCCCGGCCGCTTTGCCGCAAAGGTCCCACAGGGCGATATCGAGCGCGGACAGCCCGTAGAAGATGGCCCCGCTGCGCCCGAAGACATGGAACCTGCGTTGCAGGTCCAGGCCGATGGCATCGATCCGGGTTGCGTCCCGGCCGATGCAGGCAGGCGCCAGCATCTGTTCGATGGCCGCCTTGACCGCCGGAATCCCCACGAAGCCGAAGGTCTCGCCCCAGCCGACCAGCCCATCGTCGGTCGTCACCTTGAGCAGCAGCGAGTCGGCGGCCTGCATCCCGGCGCCGCCCCAGACGCCCGCGGCGGAAACGCCGCCCACCGTGAACGGAATGCGCAGGACGATGGCTTCGATGCTCGCGATCTTCATGGCGCCCTCCCTCCGTTACCCGCAGTCCGCCCGTGCAACGCATAAGGCGATGCCGGGCAGAGTTCAATATAGGCGAGAAGGCAAGCAACCGAATGACGGCGGGTCGCCTACTCGATCGTCACCTTCCCGTCCTTCACCAGCCTGGCGAACTTGACCGTCTCGTCCTGGATCCGCTTGGCAAACTCCTGCGGCGTGCTCGCCATCGGCTCGGCCCCGACCGCCACCATGCGCTGCTGGAAGTCCGGCGATTTCACGATCTTGACGATCTCGGCGTTCAGCCGCGTCACGATGGGCGCCGGCGTGGCGGCCGGCGCCAGCACGCCGAACCAGGTGCCGATATCGAAGCCCTTCAGCCCCGCCTCTTCCAGCGTCGGCACATCAGGCAGGACGCTGGAGCGCCGCGCTGTAGTCACTGCAAGGGCGCGCAGCTTGCCCGACTTGATGTGCTGCAGCACCGGCGTCAGAGTATCGAACGACATCGTCACCTGTCCGCCGAGCAGATCCGTCGTCAGCGGACCACTGCCCTTGTAAGGCACGTGCAGCAGCGGCGCACCGGTCGCGGCCTGGAACTGGGTGCCGATCAGGTGCTGCGCGGTGCCGTTGCCATTGGAGCCATAGGCAAACTCCGGCGCTGCCTTCTTCGCCAGGGCCACCAGTTCACTGACGTCCTTCGCCGGCGTCTTGGCGGCATTGATGACCAGCACGTTGGGCACCATGGCGACCGTGGCGATGGGCGCCAGGTCCTTCTGGAAGCTGTAGGGCAGCTTCTTGTAGACGCTGCTGGCAATCGTATGGTGGACCGCGCCCATCAGCAGGGTGTAGCCGTCCGGCTTGCCCTTGGCGACGTAGTCCGCGCCCACGGTGGCGCCGGCGCCGGGCCGGTTCTCGACGATCACGGGCTGGCCCAGGCTCTTCGACAACTGGTCGCCCAGCGCGCGGGCCAGCACGTCGGTAGTCCCGCCCGACGGGAACGGCACCACCAGGGTGATCGGCTTGGCCGGCCATTCCTGTGCCAGGCAAGTGCCGCTGAGGATAAAGCCGGCTGCCAGCACGGCCACACCGGAAATACGACGCACGAGTTCAGTACCACGCATGCTTTGTCTCCTGAATGTTCTATGTTTGCAGCCGCTTTTCGGCTGATTGATGCCTTGATGGCTCCTTGGTCCCCCTGCCCGATGCCTGCCTTACTGGACCTGCGCGATGCGCAGCAGGTTGGTGGTGCCGGCCACCGTGAACGGCAGGCCGGCCGAGATGACGATCTGCTGCCCGGCCACGCCAAACTGCTCCTTCAGCACGGTACGGCTCGCCAGGTTGGTCATCTCCAGCACATCGACCACTTCATGACAGAGCACCGCGTGCACACCCCAGGCCAGCGCCAGCCGGCGCGCGGTGCCGATCCGCGGCGTCATGCCCAGGATCGGCACTTCAGGCCGCTCGCGCGCCATCCGCAGCGCGGAGTAGCCTGAGCTGGTGTAGGTGACCGCGGCCGGCACGCGCAGCAGGTTGGCCACGTGCCTGACGGCATAGCCGATGGCGTCGGCAGCTTCCGCGCGCGGGGCCGAGTGCGATGCCTGGATGGCTTCGTGGTAATGCGGATCCGATTCGGTGCGCGTGATGATGCTGTCCATCATCCGCACCGCCTCCACCGGATAGCTGCCCGATGCCGATTCCGCGGACAGCATCACGGCGTCGGCGCCGTCGTAGATCGCGGTTGCCACATCGGACGCTTCGGCGCGCGTCGGCACCGGCGCGGCCACCATCGACTCCAGCATCTGGGTCGCGACGATCACCGGCTTGCCGGCCTTGCGGCAGGCGCGCACGATGCGCTTCTGCAGCGACGGCACCTGCTCCGCCGGCATCTCGACGCCCAGGTCGCCGCGCGCGACCATGACCGCATCCGATGCCGCCACGATCGCTTCCAGGCTCTGGATGGCGGCCGGCTTTTCCAGCTTGGCGACGATGCCGGCGCGGCCGTCCACGATCTGCCGGATCTCCTCGATATCCTCGGCGCGCTGCACGAACGACAGTGCAATCCAGTCCACGCCCAGCGACAGCCCGAAGTCCAGGTCGCGCCGGTCCTTCTCGGTCATCGCCGACAGCGGCAGCACTACGCCGGGCACGTTGACGCCCTTGCGGTCGGACAGGGTGCCGCCATTGATCACGGTGGTTTCCGCGCACTCCGGGCCGCAGCGCTCGACGCGCAGGCGCACGCGCCCATCGTCGACCAGCAGCTCCCCCCCGGGCTGCAGCGCCGCGAAGATCTCCGCATGCGGCAGGCTGACCCGCTTCGCGGAGCCCGGCACGCTGGCATCGAGATCGAGCCGGAACGCGGCCTGCGCGGCGAGTTGCACCGGGCCGTTAGCAAAGGTGCCGATGCGCAGCTTGGGCCCTTGCAGGTCCAGCAGCACGCCGATGGGCCGGCCACGCGCTTGCTCGATGGCGCGGATGCTTTGCAGCCGATGCTGATGGTCTGCTTGGGTGCCGTGGCTGAAGTTGAGGCGGAACACATCGGCGCCCGCGTCAAAGAGGCGCTCGATCATGGCCGGGTCGGTACTGGCCGGACCCAGCGTGGCCACGATCTTGGCATTGCGAAGGCGTCTCATGCGGAGGCTCCGGAAGCGCGCGTCAGCAAGATCGCGCGGAAGTCGTTGACATTGGTCAGCGTGGGACCGGTGATCACGGCATCCCCCAGCGCCTCGAAAAATCCATGGCCGTCGTTGGCGGCGAGCGCATCCTGCGGACGCAGTCCGGCGCGCCAGGCGCGTTCCAGCGTGTCGGGGCCGATCACCGCACCGGCGATCTCTTCCTGGCCGTCGACGCCGTCGGTGTCGCCCGCAATCGCATGGAGGCCGGGTTCTCCGCGCAGCGTCAGCGCCAGCGACAGCAGGAATTCCACGTTCCTGCCGCCCCGGCCCGCGCCCCGCACCGTGACCGTGGTCTCGCCGCCGGACAGCAGCACGCACGGTGCCGCAAACGGCTGGCCATGCCTGGCCGCCGCCAGCGCGATACCGCCCATGACCTTGCCGACATCGCGGGCTTCGCCTTCGATGGCGTCGCCCAGGACGTGCACCGCGAAGCCCGCGTCGCGGCCCACCTGCGCGGCCGCTTCCAGCGCCAGCCGGGGCGTGGCGATGAACTCGGTGCGGATGCGCGGCAGGCGCGGGTCGCCGGGCTTGAGCGTCTCGGCCGCGTCGGACGCCAGCACGGCCATCACATTGGGCGGCAGGTCAATCGCATACCGTTTGACGATGTCCAACGCATCGGCGCGCGTGGTCGGGTCAGGCACGGTCGGGCCCGAGGCGATATCGATGGGGTCATCGCCCGGCACATCGGAAATCAGCAGGTTCAGCACGCGCGCCGGATGGCACGCGGCTGCCAGCCGGCCGCCCTTGATGGCGGACAGGTGCCGGCGCACGCAATTCATCTCGGAAATCGTCGCGCCGGACTTGAGCAGCGCGCGATTGACGCGCTGCTTGTCGTCAAGCGTGATGCCGGCAAGCGGCAGCGGCAGCAGCGACGATCCGCCGCCTGAGACCAGGCAGATCACCAGGTCGTCCTCGCCCAGGCCCGCCACCATCGCCAGCATGCGCTGCGAAGCGGCCAGCCCGGCATCATCCGGCACGGGATGAGCGGCCTCCACGATCTCGATGCGCGAGCACGGCACCGCATAGCCGTAGCGGGTAACGACCAGGCCTTCAAGCGGCCCGTGCCATGCCGCTTCCAGCGCGCTCGCCATCGCCGCCGAGGCCTTGCCCGCGCCAATGACGACGGTGCGTCCGCGCGGCGGCGGCGGCAGGTGCCGCGCCAGGGTCCTGGCCGGCTGGGCGGCGGCGACCGCCGCCTCGAACATGCGCCGCAGCAACACGCTGGGCTCGGAATATTGCAGGCTCACGAAACCGCCCTTGCGCTCAGGCGGCCTTCGCTTGCTGGCCAGCGGCAAGCAAGTCGCACACCGCCCTGGTCACTTCAGCGGTAGTCGCCTTGCCGCCGAGGTCGCCGGTATGCAGCGCGGGGTTGGCGGTGACGGTTTCGACGGCCTGCATCACGCGCTGCGCCGCCTCGTTCTCGCCCAGGTGTTCCAGCAGCATGACCACCGACCAGAAGGTGCCGACCGGGTTGGCCAGGCCCTTGCCCATGATGTCGAAAGCCGAGCCGTGGATGGGTTCGAACATCGACGGGTAGCGGCGCTCCGGATCGATATTGCCGGTCGGGGCGATGCCCAGGCTGCCGGCCAGCGCCGCCGCCAGGTCGCTCAGGATGTCGGCATGCAGGTTGGTGGCGACGATGGTGTCCAGCGAGGCCGGACGGTTCACCATGCGCGCCGTGGCCGCATCGACCAGTTCCTTGTCCCAGGTAACGTCCGGGAAGTCCCTGGCCACCTGCACGGCCACCTCGTCCCACATCACCATGGCGTGGCGCTGCGCGTTGGACTTGGTGATCACCGTCAGCAGCTTGCGCGGACGCGACTGGGCCAGCTTGAAGGCAAAGCGCAAGACGCGCTCCACCCCTACGCGGGTCATCATGCTGACGTCGGTGGCCGCCTCGATCGGGTGGCCCTGGTGCACGCGGCCGCCCACGCCCGAATACTCGCCTTCCGAGTTCTCGCGCACGATCACCCAGTTCAGGTCTTCCGCGGCACAGCGCTTGAGCGGCACATCGATGCCGGGCAGGATGCGCGTCGGGCGCACGTTGGCGTACTGATCGAAGCCCTGGCAGATCTTCAGGCGCAGGCCCCACAGCGTGATGTGATCCGGAATATGCGGGTCGCCGGCGGAGCCGAACAGGATGGCATCCTTGTCGCGCAGCGCATCCAGGCCGTCGGCGGGCATCATCACGCCGTGCTGGCGGTAGTAGTCGCCACCCCAGTCGAAGTCTTCGAACTCAAAGCGGAAGTCAGCACCGGCAGCCGCCAGCGCCTCCATCACTTCACGGCCGGCCGGCACCACCTCCTTGCCAATGCCATCGCCGGGGATCGTTGCAATGCAGTACGTCTTCATCCGTGTCTCCTGGTCCAGATCGATTCAAATACGAGTTGAGTGCATGGGGCGGATTCTGGGCCGTGGACAAGGTTTTGGATCGCTTGTAGAGTTAAACCATTGTTAACCTCAAATTAAAGATGGAATGGCGCTATCGTCCGGCATCCAACCGTCAGAACTGGGATTCTTCACGTCGGTGGCCACGGCAGGCAGCCTGAGCGCGGCCGCGCGCGACCTTGGGATCACTACCGCCGCGGTCAGCAAGCGGCTGGCGCAGATGGAGGCGCGCATCGGCATGCCGCTGGTGACGCGCACCACGCGGCGCATGAGCCTGACGCCGGAGGGCGAGGTCTACCTGGAGCACGCGCGGCGCATCCTCAGCGAGATCGACGACCTGGACCAGATCCTGACCCGCTCAAAGGGCCGGCCGAGCGGCCTGCTGCGGGTCAATGCCACGCTGGGGTTCGGGCGCATGCATGTGGCGCCGGTGATTTCCGAGTATGTCGCCACCTACCCCGAGGTCGATGTCCAGCTCCAGCTGTCCGCCGACCCGCCGCCGCTGACCGAAGATGCCTTCGACGTCTGCGTCCGCTTCGGCCAGCCGCCCGACGCCCGCATCGTGGCCCGGAAGCTGGCGCCGAACCGGCGCCTGCTATGCGCCTCGCCCAAGTACCTGCGCAGCCACGGCACCCCGCACACGCCCGCCGACCTGCGCCAGCACAATTGCATCGGCATCCGCCAGGGCAGCGACGCCTATGGCGTGTGGCGCCTGACCTCAGGCAAAGGAACCAAGGCGCGGACCGAATCGGTCCATGTGCGCGGCAACCTCACCACCAATGACGGCGAGATCGCGGTCAACTGGGCGCTGCAAGGCCACGGCATCCTGATGCGCGCCGAGTGGGACATCGAGCGGTTCCTGCGCAGTGGCCGCCTGGTGCAGGTACTGCCGCAATACGCGACGCCGGAGGCGGACATCTATGCCGTCTACCAGCAGCGGCACCAGTTGTCGTCCCGGATCCGGCTGTTCGTGGAGTTCCTGGCGGCCAAGTTCAGTGAGTTTGGGAAGTAAACGCAGCAGGTTGTTTTCCGGCGTCCGGGCCGCCAGGCGTGGATTCGAATCAATCGACCGGAAAGGGACAGAAGCGCCCCAACCTCGGGCCCGCGCCGCGACACCCCCTGTGGAATCCCACAGGGTGCCCGCTCCACCACCCTGGCCTTTCACTATTCTCGCCCAAGGCAATTCGCGCGCCGGGGCTGGCATGGTCGCCATTGCCATGGTGCAGGCAATGTGCAAAGTATTTCATCGGTGCCAGCGTCGTGCGCAGCGCCCGCAGATCTGTGGTGGCATCCGTGGTCAGGGTCATGAAGGCCCAGTCGATGCCCGGCGTCCACAACGGGATGGTGAGGCCCGATCTCAGCTTCCGATGGCTCACCATGACCAGAGCGCACAGCAATGCCTGTGCTGGCCGTCGGTCCATGAAGTGGGCGAGTGTATGCAAATTCCGCCATGGGCGGAACGCCCCGTTCGGGGAAAAAACCGGACCCGCTAAAACGATCTGAACGCAGCTTATGTGTGGCCTTCCCCGCCCTTGACACGCGCAACCAGGCTTCTGTCTGGCCCAGGGCGGCGAGCAGTCGAGCGTTCAAGCAGGCGAAAGCAACTCAACGCCTATTGGCTCTCGATCCACTGAATCGCGAAGCGCATCAGCTCCTTGCCGTTGGGAATGTCCAGCTTTTCCTTGATGTTGGCCTGATGCGCCTCGATGGTCTTGACGCTGCGATTCAGCTTCCCGGCGATCTGGCGGGTGCTGAAGCCAAGCCCGATCAGGTGCAGGACTTCGAACTCCCGTTCCGACAGGCTCGCGATCGAGCCCGCGCGGCTTCTTTGAGGAGCCTTCAGGGCCCGCGCCAGCTTGTCATGCATGGCGGCGCTCAGGTAGACATTGCCGGCCAGCACCTCGCGGATGGCATTCACAATATGCTCCGTGGCCTCGAGTTTCATCAGATACCCGTTGGCGCCTGCCCGCAGCGCGCGTTCGGCAAACAGTGTTTCGTCATGCATGCTGAGGACAAGGATTGCCAGCTTTGGATAGTGTTGCCGCAGCGTCCTGACAAGATCCAGGCCGGAGTTCGAGTGCAGGCTGAGGTCGACAACGGCCACGTCAGGCTGGCAGGCCATCAACGCCAGAGCATCTTCGGCACTGCCGGCCGCACAGCAGACGTGCAGGTCCTCATGCAGATTCAGCATTTGGCTTAACCCCTCCCGGATGATGGGGTGGTCATCCACGATCAGGATCTGGGTTGCGCGGCCCGGGCTAGATGGCTGCTGTTGCATGGCCCGGACTCTCTGGTATCGGATAGCTGATGGCAACCGTGGTGCCGCCCAGAGCATTGCGGGTGATCGTGCAGGAGCCGCCCAGGAGGCTCGCCCGGTGACGCAGGTTGTGAAGTCCCAGTCCCGAGGCACGCTCCATTTGCTCCGGGTCCACCCCCACCCCGTCGTCACTGATGGAAAGCCGCTGCATCCCGCCTTCGCGCTCAAGGTCGATCCCGATGTGGTGTCCCTGGCTGTATTTCAGCGCGTTGTTCACGGCTTCCTGCGCCGCACGGTAAAGGTTGATCTGCATCGGCGGATCGAGCAAGTCCACGTCCGACCCGATGCGCAGCGTGCAGTCAATGCCATCCAGCGCGCAGGTCGTCTGCGCCAGCCTCTGCAGGGCGAGCGCAAGGCCACCGGATTCCATGGCGACCGGGTCCAGGCCGTGGGCAATCTTGCGAGTCATCAAGGACGCCTGCTTCACCAGTCCGACGATGGTAGCCGCGTCCGCCGCGGCCGGGTGGCCAGCCTTCTGCAGTGTTTGATTCAGGGTCGTGCAGTAGAAGCCCAGGCTGGTGAGGTGCTGCCCGAGGCCGTCATGCAGCTCCCGGCCGATGAGTCTCTGCTGCTGGTCGCCGATCCGGATCAGCTCCGCTTCCAGCAGGCGACGCCGCGCCATCTCCTGCTTCAGTTCATGGTTTGCCCGCTGCAGGTCCCGGGTTCGTTCCTGCACGCGCCGCTCCAGTTCGACGTGCGATGCCTGCAGCAGGCTATGGACGCGCTTCTCCTGGGCATGTGCCGCCACCAGCAGCAGCCCGGTGACTGCCACGACGTTCGCGAAGGCGCACCATCTCACAAGGCTATCCACTGGAGACACTGCGGCAAAGGGACCGGTGCCGTTGGTGGTGCCCCAGATGGCTACGATCGAGACCAGCAAGGTTGCGAAGGTGGTGCCCAGGTGATCGAAGCGCAGAGCCGCCCAGATGATGAACGGAAGAATCGCCAGGGCTGAAGGATAGTAGCCGTGCCCGGCAAGCTCGGGGGCGCCGAAGATGAGGTAGCTTGCCCAGAGGATGGCAACGGTCAGTCCGCACGCTTCCATGGCCTGCCTTGCGGAGCGCACAGGCTCGGGACTCGCAAGCAGGCTGAGCAGGGGCGGGGCCACCACCAGCACCCCCATCATGTCACCGAGCCACCATTCCAGGACTGCGTTGCCGTACTCGGAAGCCGACACCCGGCCCGCGCCAAGGAGAGCAGTCGCACCAATCAGGGCACTCACTGCTGTGCTGACTGTCGCGGCCAGGATGATGAAGGCCAATACGTCCCTGATGCGGTCGAGGCTGATCCGGAACCGGGCCACGCGCGTCAACAGCAACGTGGCCGTCAAGGCTGCAGCCGTTGCGCCGAAGCCAATCAGCGCGGCCATTGGCAGTGGCACGCCGACCGACATATTGGCAAGAAAGGAGCCAATGGCAATTCCCGGGGCAGCTGCGAAACCCATGACAAGGAGCGCAACGAGGGCCACGCCGCTGGCAGGCCACACCAGAGACACCGCACCGCCCACTACTGCATAAGCCAGTCCCAGTTTTGCACTTGCGAAATACGCCAAAGCGACAAATCCGGTATGGACGAAAAGTCTGAGCCTTAAGTTGCGCGAGACAATAAACATGGTTCGCTTCAACCCCCCGGGAACAGACACTGTCACATCCAGTCATTTCTATGGTTAAACGGAATGACGACACTCTTGCGAAAGTGAATGTTCCATGCACCTGCGGCAAATCACGAGCCTGCACCGAATCGATGCAAGGCGAAGCGCTGCAAAACCATGGTGCCACAACACTACGTATGAATCTACGCCAGAACTCCCTTGCGCGGTAAGAGTTGCCGGATGGATTCGATTGCTACCGTGCAGTAATGCAGGACTGAATCTGCCTGCCCACCGGCTAGGGCAATCCCCTAGCCTCTTTTCGGAAAAAAGCCCGATTCATATGCTTGCCGCCAGGGCCTACATTTCATTGCACTTGTGCGAAGTTGCGACCCTCAAACTGAAGCGAAAGAAGAATCGTTTCGGTGTTTTTGCAACGACCTGAAGTGGAGGTAAGAAAAATGGTAAAGACAGTCATACTGCTCGCTGCGGCGGGTGCGGCGCTTAGTGCCGGAATTGCCTATGCCGGCATCGGGACGCGGGATGTCTACACTGACGGCGCCAGCGTGATGGGGCCGCGAGACCCATATTCCGATGGGGGCAAGACCACAAAGTTTGACGTCTATTCAGACGGGGCGAAAGTCTCGGATAGGCGCGACGTGTACACCGATGGCGCGAGAATCACCAACCGCGATGGACTCGTTGACCACAGCATGTAAGGACCTACAGAAAAGAGTGTCCCCCTCAAAAAATTCGTGGCCGGGACTCAGCGTCTCCGGCCACAGACCCGCACCTCCCCCGAGTCACAGCCTCGGGGGATTTTTTTGCGGAGCGGCATTGCCGAGGCCGCCGCAGCAGTCAACAGAAAGAAAGGCGCTTCGACGGATGGCCGAAGCTCAATCGCTGCGGCGGGACCCGGCCCTCGCCCCCGCATCAACCCTCAGTCAGTTGTCCAGAATGCGCCGGGCTGGCCGGATTTCAGTACCGCCATAATCTTCGCCAGTGTGCTGGCCGCGCCGTGGAATCGCGCCCGCCGCCACGGCCTTGCCATCGAAGCGCGGCGCGGGCGCGGCCTGCAGATGGCCCTCCGCTTCGAAGTAGACGCCCCGCGCGGCAAGGTGCGGATGCCCGGCGGCCTCTTCCGGGCTCAGCACCGGGCCGAAACACACGTCGGTGTTTTCCAGCAGAGCGCACCATTGCGCGCGAGTCCTGGTGGCAAAGAGTTCTTCGAAGTGCCGATGCAGGTCCGGCCAACGCTCGCGGTCCCATTGCCGGGCGAAACGCGGATCCTCGGTCAGGCCCAGCTTTTCCAGCAGCAGCGCGTAGAACTGGGGCTCGATCGAGCCGAGCGTGACGAACTTCCCGTCCGCGCAGCGGTAGGTCGAATAGAAATGAGAGGCATCGTGGATATTGTTGCCGCGCTCGCCGATGATGAAGCCCTTGCGGCGCGTGGACAGCAACAGCTGCAGCATATGGGCCGAGCCATCCACGATGGATGCATCCACCACGGTTCCCTTTCCGGTGGCGCGGGCGTTGAGGATGCCTGACAGCAGCCCCACCGCCAGGTAAAGCGCGCCACCGCCGACGTCGCCCACCACGGTAATGGCCGACGATGGCGGCTCTGCCGGTGTGCCGTGGTAGTACAGCGCGCCGGAAAGCGAGATGTAGTTGTTGTCATGCCCCGCGGCCTGCGCCATCGGGCCGCTCTGCCCCCACCCTGTCATGCGCCCGTAGACCAGGCGGGGATTGCGTTGCAGGCAGACATCCGGGCCCAGCCCCAGGCGCTCCATGACGCCGGGGCGCATGCCTTCGATCAGCGCGTCGGCATCCTGGATCAGTGCCAGCACCAGCTCACGCCCTTCGGCCGTCTTCAGGTCGGCAACCACCGAGCGCTTGCCCCGGTTCAGCACGTAGCCTTCGGTGGATAGCGCTGCATCATTGGCCGGTGCCGCGCGTTCCACAGCGATCACATCGGCGCCGAGATCGGCGAGGTGCATGGCGCAGAACGGGCCTGGACCGATCCCGCAAATCTCGACAACTTTTACACAGGAAAGCATGAACGATCCCCCTGATTCAGCATGAAAGTGAAGGTCTTCCGTACAGTACGTTGGAGCCTCGGAGGCTAGCAGCCGTCCGGCCAGGCGCGGCCTCCCCGGAACGGGGAGGGGGCGCCCCCGCCTGGCGACAGCGATCAGTCAAGCGTGAAGTCGCCCGCATCAGCGGGCACGCACTTCCAGTTCAGGCAGCAAGGCCGCCGCCGCGCCGATGTCATCCCGCATCAGCGCCATGCCGCCGCGCAGCACCGTGACCGCGTAGCGCTCGCGCTCGCCCAGCGCGGCGGCTTGCGTCGCCAGCCGTCCGATCGCTTCAGCCGCTGCGTCGAGATGGCAGGCGCGCAGGTCGATGTGCGCTTGCATCATTTGCAGCGCAAAGCGCGACTCGACCTGCCTGGCGGGGAGCAAGCGCAGCAGGCTGGTAAGCCGGCCAAGACCGTCGCGCGCCAGCAGTTCGGACGCGCGGGCCTGGATCGCGTCCGCGGCAGCATCTTCCTCGCCGGCGAGCACCGCGTGCCGGACCGCTTCGTCAACGTACTCGCGCTGCGCGAACCAGCGCCAGGCAGCCGCGTGCAGCGCTTGCTGCTGCGCGCGGGACATGGCCGCAACACGCGCAAGCAACACTTCGCGCAGCAAGGGGTGGAGGCGATACCAGCTCTCGTGGTCGTGGCCACTCACGTGGATCAGGAACAGATTGCTGCTGTCGAGCCTGACCAGCCGTGTGATCATGCGCGCCACCGCGCGCGGCTCGCCCACCAGCGTTGCGCACAAGTGCGCGCTGAAGCGGCTGCAAATGGCCACGCAGGTCAGCAGCTTCTGGTCGTCGGCGTCGAGCTGGCACAGTACCTCGCGTTCGAAATACTGGGCGAAGGCGCTCGCATCGCGCAGCGCAATCGGCGCGAAGCCGGCGCCGTGCTTGGCCTTGATATCCAGGGCAAACAGTTGCAGCCCGGCGACCCAGCCTTCGGTCAGCTCATGCAGCCGCCGGGCGTCGCGCGGGCTGACCTCGCCCAGTTGCTCGCGCAGGTAGGCCTCCGATTCCTCGAGGCTGAAGCGCAGGTCACGCAAATCGAAGACGGCAAGCAGCCCTTGCGACTGCATGCGCGCCAGCGACAGCGGCAACTGGCCGCGCGAGCACAGCACCAGGTGCAGCTGCGGCGGCGCGTAGTCAAGCAGCCATTGCAGCGCCTGCCAGATGCGGCCATCCTCGATATGGTGGACGTCGTCAAGCATCAGGACCAGGTCGCGCGGTTGGCTGGCAATCGCCTCGATCAGCGTCACCACCCAATGCTCTACCCGGGAAGCGTCGCTGCCGTCCCCGGTCAGATCGGCGGCCTTGGCCGCGATATCGGCGTCGACCAGCGCAATGCTGGCGAGCAGGCAGTCGAAGAAGCGCGCAGGTTCATTGTCCTCTTCGGCCACCGACAGCCACGCAACCTCAAAGCCGACCGAAACCAGTGCCTTGCGCCAGGTCACGAGCGTCGAGGTCTTTCCGCATCCGGCCGGCCCCTGGACCACCACACAACGCCGATGCCGCGCTTCAAGCAGGCGTTCGGCCAACGCATCGCGGACCAACGGCCGCCGTGCAAGGCGCGGGGGCACCAGCTTGGTACCGGCAATCTGCTCTGAATGATGCGAAGACATGTGTGGGTTGCGCCGGCCTGATCACCCCGGCAGCGCTTTGCATTGGGAACGAAGCATTATAGGGCTGTGGTCTGCGGGGGAGCCATCAGGAGGTTTGCGGGCGTCGCCCGCGTAGCCTACGTGGAGCGACTGCAGGGTCCGGGCCTGCGCAAGAGAACCATCCCCGCTGTCACAGCAGCCGCTCCGCCTCCTCGATCAGGGCGGTGGGCGACAGCATGTCGCCACGCGCGAAACGCACCGGTGCGATGGATCGCACCAGCGGCGGATCGCCCGGGACCTGGGCAGTGAGCAGGTCGATGTCGTATGCCGGCCCCGCGCTGTCCGCCGCGAGCAGCACGTTCATGGCACTAAGCCGCAAGTATCTTTGCTCGATGGAAAAGCAGGAGCGTGCATCCGCCAGGACTTCGGCCAGGCATTCCAGTTGACGGTCAAGCGCCCCGGTTTCGGGGCCGAGCTGCGCAAGTTCCTGCTCGTTCGCGGCAATCTGCCCGCCCAGGGCGGCCTGCTCGCCGGGACTTGCGTCGGCATCGCCGCCGAGCACCGAACGCATGCCAGTGCCTTGCTGCTGGAGCAGGCGCAGGCGCGCCACCAGCAGCGCCTGCTCGCGCGCGAGCACGTCGCGGCGTGACTTGCCGGCAGCGAAACGGGCGAGACCCTCCATGCTGAACTGATCGAACATGCGCCGGACAATTTCCTCGCGCAGCGCGGCCTCGCTGCGAGCGATGATCCTGACCTTGTGATCGCCGAAACTGACGGTGGTTTGCGGCACTTCCGTGCGCATGACATCCCCTTCCAGCGCAACCCCCAGCGTGCGCCGCTCGGTCATCGCCATCCCCAGCACCGCAAACGCCTGCGGCGCATCGGGCGACTGTTCGAAGAACGCTCGCAGTTCAGGAGAGCGGCTGAAGGCCAGCTGCACGTCACGCGCCGTGCCGAAGAAGGCGTGAACATAGGGATCGTCACCCCATGCCTGCATGCTGGCTTCCCGCGGCGCGGGAAGCCCCTGGACGAGTTCGCGCACGTAGTCCTGCGCTTGCTCGAGCGCAGGCCGAAGCCGCTGCTGGTAGCGTGACACCAGCCGCAAGCGCGGATAGATCCGGGTCACGCGCTCGGCCAGCTCGGCAATCTCCTGCTTGCCGTGCGCATGGACTTGCGCATTGCGCCGGTGCAACCACCGCAGAAAACCCATCGGCATGCTCCCACCCGGCGTCCGCCTTGCTCAGCGGGCCTGCTTGGGCGTGACGGATATGGCAAGGGCTTCGGTGTAGACGGCCTGCACCTGGTCACCGCGTCGAACCGCCTTCAGCTGCTTCGGATCCTCGACATGCACGTCCACCGTCTTGCCTCTTGGGCCCTTGAGCGTCACCATGCCGGTCTTGGCGTTGACGGCCACCACATCGGCAGTGACCGTCACCTCGCGCCCGACCGTGCCGCCGGGCTTGGCGCCAGGAACGGCCCGGTCGGCGGTCTCGCGTTCGGTGCTGGAGCGCATGCCGCTCTGCTTGGCGAGAGCCACTGACAAGGCCTGCGTGTACTCGACGGTGACCATGTCGCCCACGCGGAGCTGCTCGAAGTTGCGCACGTCCTCGCCGACCTGTACGTCCGTGATCTTGCCCTGCTTGTTCTTGAGCGAAATGGTGCGCGTGGCGGCATCGATGGCCACCACCGTGGCGGTAGCCTTGACCGTGCCGGTGGTCCTGGTAGCCCCGACGCCCGACACCGTGTCCACGCGCGTCTCGGGCTGTGCCAGCGCCGGAAGAGTTGCCGCGGCAAGTGCCGCCGCCACGATTAGCTTGCTGGGATTCATGACGTACCCCTCGATCCATGCGTGCAATATCGAGCACTTTTCTCCAATCCCTGATGGTTGGAGCACCTCGCCCCAATCGGGCATCCCTGCCCGGCTGCCGGCGTTTTAACAATAGCTTACATACACGGACATCCGCTTGATTTACCCTCCGCTGCCTGAACCTTGCCCCGCCCGGGGCCCACTACACGAAAAACAGCAAACATGAGGAAGATCCACGCGTACCCGCTGATGGCAATCGCCATGCTGACTACCACCTCGGGGGCCGCCTTTGCGCAGCATGTCGTCGGGGGGATGGGCGAGGAAGTCAGGATCGGCGCGTTCTCCGGTCCGACGCACCGCACCGACAGCAATCGCGGCACGCCCACCGGGCGCAGGGACAATACGGCGAAGCCAGGCCGGCAAGCCGCCGACCCGCGTGGCGCGCGCCCGGTCAGCACGCGCGGGCATGCACCCGCGCTCCCCGGCAAGCATTTGCCATAGCCGCCCGCATGCGAACCTCACCGAAGCCAACCTGGCGCAGAACCAGTTGCTGCTGGCACGGAACGCGTCAGCCGACGCTTATAACGGGGCGCTCGCCGCCGCAGCGACATTGGCGCTGGCGACCGGCTCGGTCGGTACGGTGCGCGATGGGGGTAGATGGCCGGCGCGGTGACGCGGCCTGGGCCGCGCTCCCGGCGTCGGGGACGAAAGCAATGGGGGCGAAACCTTGTGGCACGCGCGCTTTTGCACGCACGAGAAGGCAGCGGGCCGGCCCAGGTCAGCCCTGCCGCGGCTGCACCGTCGCCGCAAGGCCGGGCTTGCGCAGCATTTTCTCGACCTCTCCCGCATGCAGTTCCTCCAGCTGGATCAACTGCCGCGCATACTCCTCCAGCGCGACTGAGCGCCCCTCGACCAGGCTTAGCAGCTCACGGTACAGGTCCAGGGCCTGCATCTCGGTCGCAAGCGATTCACGCAGGATCGCGCCGATATCGGTCGTGTGGCTGTCCAGCAGCTCGCCGATGCCAAGCGAGGGATAGGCGCCGAGGGTCGTGATCCATTCGCCGGCCTGGTGCGCGTGCAGCAGCGACTCATTCGCCTGCTCACGCAGCCACGACACGATGGGAATGCGGCCGAAGCCGAATATCAGGAACGAATAGTGCGTGTAGCGCACAACCCCGGCGAGCTCGGCTTCGAGTATTCGATCCAGCACAGCGACGACTTTCTCCTGTTCGATTTCCGTCATGGCAGGTTCCTCCGTGAGGTGGATTCGACAGTACGCCAGCACCCGCGGGGCACGTCGCGCAGTGTCTAGCGGTAGACGAGGACAGGAACCCGGCAGTGGGTAAGTACCTTCTGGGTTTCACTGCCGACCAGCAAGCCCTCCAGGCCCCTGCGGCCGTGCGAGGCCATGAAGATCACGTCACACCCGTGCCTTGCCGCCGCATCGATGATGCCCTTGTAGGGCACCGAGGTCGTCATATCCGTTTCGCATGTGACTCCCGCGGCCCTGGCCGCAGCGACAACCGCTTCCAGCCTGGCGCTTGCATGGGCGGCCTCTTGCTCTTCGAAGGCCTTGCGCCTGGGATGGCCGGCATCGCCTGACGCCACATACGGATACTCTTCCATGCACGTATAGGCCGTCAGCCTGGCGCCGCCGGCTTTGACAAAGCCAATGGCCGCATCCATTGCCATTTTTGATAGCTCCGAGCCATCGGTGGCCAGCAAGATGTGCTTGAACACGATTCTTCTCCTTGGGCGATTGATCCCGGCGGGCAGCGACAGCCCGCCAGTCAAAGTTCAGTATGGACAAGAATCCGCCTCTCGCCACCCACGCCGATGCCTCTGCGCACGCCAACGCAGCCGCGGCGCCCCTCACCCATCGATCTTGAAGCCGATATCCTTGATGAACTGCCCCCAGCGCGCATGATCGGTCCGGATCTGCGCGGCGAAGGCCTCAGGCGTGACCGCCTGCGGCGGCAGCACGCCAACGCCTGCCAGCCGCTTCTGGTAGGCCGGGTCGGCCAGCACCTTGCGCACCGCAGCAGAGACCGCATCGACCGTGGCCTTGGGCATGGCCTTGGGGCCGAACAGCGCGAAATAGCCGCTGAGCTGCTCCATCTCAGGAAAGCCCTGCTCACGGAAGGTAGGCGCCCCGGGCGCCAGATCAGAGCGTTCCGGGATGGTGGTGGCCAGCGCCTTGGTCTTGCCGGCCTGGTATAGCGGCACGCCGGTGGTCAGGCCGTCGATCATCAGCGGCACCACGCCGCCCACGAGGTCCTGCGTGGCCGGCGCCGAGCCCTTGTACAGCACCGGTTCTAGGTTGGTGCCGGCCAGCCGGTTGAACAGCAGCGGACCGAAGTGCGACGACGTGCCCGGACCGTACGAGGCCGAGTGGATCGGCTTGGTCGGGTTCGCCTTGGAATAGGCGATCAGTTCCTTCAGCGTGGAGTACGGCGCATCCTTGTTGGCCGCCAGCAGCACCGGGGCGCGGCCAAGTTCCGCCAGCGCGGTGAGGTCGGTCAACGGGTCGTAAGGAACGCGATTGATATGCGCGCCCGAGGTGGCCGAGGAACCCAGCGTCACCAGCAGCGTCTGCCCGTCATTCTTGGCGCGGATCACATCCTGCGTGGCGGGAATGGTGGCCCCGCCAGGCTTGTTCTCCACCACCACCGACTGCCCGGTCACGCGCGTCAGGTAGTCGGCAAACAAGCGTGCCACCACGTCGGTGCCGCCACCAGGCGGATAGGCCACGACCAGCCGGATGGCGCGCGCCGGCCACTGCTGCGCGATGGCGTGCGGCGCGACGCCGGCGGCCGCCGCGATGGCCGCGGCGCTCAGGAACTGTCGACGATCCATGTATGAAGTCTCCGCGTTATCGTTGTACGCCGCGCTGGCGGCGGGTACTTCATGTTAGAGGCTGTTTCGCCGCGGGACAGGCCCGGGTTTTCCACCATGCGCAACCGGCAAAGCCGTCAGCAAACACGCCGCGACTACCGCACGCGCGCGCCGCGGCCTTCCTGACAGCCCTGACAGGCTGGCGTCACCGTTCCAACCGCCTCCGTTGGCTATAAACCAGCATGCCAATGGCTTGTGGATCCGGCGGGTCCGACTGCCATGCCTGCGTTCTCCCTCACCTCCTATCTGCTCACGGCGCTCGGCCCTTATGCCCGACGGTTGTGGTTTGCAGCCGCGGCGCTCTGCGTGCTCGCGCTCGGCACGCTCGGCCTGGTCCGGCGCAGCCACAACCTGGTGCGGGTCGGCGATGCCGACGGGATCTTCACCGTCACGCAGCTGTCGCCCATCACCGTGGAATTCACCATGCCGCAGTCGGCGCTGCCGGTGCTGCAACACCTGAGCGCCGGCGGCGCGAACGCGGCCGTGCACGCGCATGCACGCGACGGCGGCGCGCCGCTGGCGCAGGGGCGCCTGCTGGGGTGATCGACAGCCGCGTGGGCACCGGCAATGGCGCGGTCCGGGTCAAGGCCGAGTTCGACAACCGCGCCGGCGAGCTGTGGCCGGGCCAGTTTGTCGCGGTGCGGCTGCAGACCGGGCTGCTGCGCGATGCGCTGGCGGCGCGGCCCGCCGTGCTGCGCTACGGCGAACAGGACCAGCCTAATGTGTTCCGCGTCAGGCCGGCTTCGTGCTGATCCCCAAGGGCTTCTTCCCGCTGCAGGACACCGCATTCGTGCTGGGCACCTCGCAGGCGGCGGCGGATATCCCCAATGCGGACACGGTCGCCAAGCATCGCGCCCTCGCCGACATCATCGCTGCCGACCCGGCCGTGCTGACGGTCAACCATTCGGTCGGCATGACCGGCGGCAGCCAGACCCTGGCCAACGGCCGCTTCTGGATCGTGCTCAAGGACCGTTCCGACCGCGACGTCTCGGCCAGCGGCCTGATCGACCGCCTGCGGCCCAGGCTGGCCGCGGTGCCGGGCATCCAGCGCTACCTGCGCGCAGCGCAGGACATCAATATCGGCGCCGGACAGCCGCGTGCCCAGTACCAGTACGTGCTCAAGGGCAACGAAACCGCCGAACTGTATGCGTGGTCGCAGCGGCTCACCAGCGCGCTGCAAGGCGAGCCGCTCTGGCCATCGTCAAGGCAATCGCCACCATGCACGGCGGCAGCGTGTTCGCGCAGGTGCAGGCGGACGCGATCCGGATCGGCATGACACTGCCGGTCAGCGAGCCGGCGCAAGCCGCACCCGCGCCGGCACGGCCCGTGCCGCGCCCCGCGGCGGCCTGATTGCGGCGCGTTGGTGCCTCAGGCCGCGCCCCGGAGCGGCCCGAACCGCTCCACGTACAACCCCGCCACCCAATCGACAAACACCCGCACCCGCGGTGCCAGCTGCCGGTGGAACGGATACAGCGCCGACACCGGCAAGTCCGGGCACGGCCAGGCCTCAAGCACCGGCACCAGCCGTCCCGCGCGCAGGTGCTCTTCCACGCGGAAGCGCGGCACCTGGATCAGGCCGCAGCCGGCCAGCGCCGCGCTGGTATAGCACTCGGCATCGCTTACCGAGATCCAGCCGCGCGCCTTGAACTCCCGCACCTCGCCATCGACGGTCAGCGTGAAGGGATAACGGTGGTCATGGTTGCGCGAGAAGAACCCCACGCCGATGTGCTGCGCCAGCTCAGACGGGTGTTGCGGCGTGCCGTGCGCGGCCAGGTATGCGGGGCTGGCGCACAGCACCTCCGGCATATCCGCCAGCCGCCGGGCCACCAGCGAGGAATCGCGCGGCCGCCCGGCACGCACCACGCAATCGATGCCCTCCCCGACCAGGTCGACCAGCCGGTCGCCGCTGCTGACGATCAGGTCGATATGCGGATAGCGCTCCCGGAACTCGCCGATGCGCGGCAGGATGATCATGGTGGCGTGGGTGCCATGCAGGTCCAGCCGCAGCGGGCCGCGCGGGTTGGCCACCTGCGTGCTGAGCGAGGTCTCGGCGTCTTCCAGGTCCTGCAGCACGCGCTTGCTGCGCTCATAGAACGCCTGCCCGTCCAGCGTGGGGCGCACCTGGCGCGTGGTGCGCTCCAGCAGGCGCGCGCCGACGCGGGCCTCAAGTTCCTTGATGGCGTGCGTGGCGGTGGCGCGTGGCATGTCCAGCGCGCTGGCGGCGCCGGTGAAGGAGCCCAGTTCCACGATCCGGGTAAAGAGTTGCAGCGCGTCGAAGCGGTCCATGCGGAGGGGCTGTCATAGCGGAAAGGTCACTTCCGGATTGGAATCAGGTTCCGGGCGCGCGTCAAGCCAGATCTCCGCTCGCCTGTCCGGGGTCGGGTCCTTGACTGCGGGCAGGGACCACGAATCAGCCAGGCATCGATTCTGCTAGCCTATATTTTATTAATAGTCTTCTGCCGTTCTCCCACGTGTCCCGCGCCGGGCATGTGGCGAGTATGCAATCCGGTTAGTGCTGGGAGATGGGATATGAGCGCCGTTCCTGAGTCGCGGGTCACCGGCACCACTTCGGCCCCAGGGAAACGTCCCGTCACTTCCACCCGGCATGTGTGGACCCGATACTGGGCCATTGCAAAACTTTACTGGTTCTCGCGGGAAAAATGGAAAGCCTCCGGCTTGCTGGTCCTGCTGATCCTGCTGCTGTTGGGCCAGACCCAGTCCGAGGTACTGATCGTCCAGCAAACCGGTGAATTCACCTCGGCCCTGGCAGCGCAAGACGCGGATCGTTTCTGGGCCTCGATCAGGAAGTGTCTCTATATCCTGATGGTGGCAGTCCCCATCTACGCGGTCTATTACTACCTGAGGAACAAGCTGGGCCTGCTCTGGAGACGCTGGCTGACGTATCACTATCTGGACGGGTATTTCAAGGGCCGGGTCTACTACAAGCTCAATTCAGATGCCGCGATCGACAATCCGGACCAGCGCATCGCCGAAGACATCAATACCTTCACGCGGCAATCCCTGTTCTTCCTTTCAATCGGTATCGGCGCGCTGCTGCAGCTCATCGCCTTCAGCGCCGTCCTGTGGTCGATCTCAAGAGAGCTGGTCTACTTTCTTGTCATTTATGCCATCGCCGGTACATTTATCTCCATCTTCTTCTTCGGCCGCGTCCTGATCGGCCTGAACTTCTTCCAGCTAAGGCGGGAGGCGGATTTCCGCTTCAGCCTGATCCGGGTGCGTGAGAACGCCGAGTCCATTGCGTTCTATCGCGGCGAGGCGCTGGAGTCATCCCATGTGAGCGGCCGTTTTGGCAAGGCCTTCCAGAATTTCGACCGGCTCATCAAGTGGCAGCTGAGCCTGAACATGTTCCAGTATGCCTATGGCTTCCTGACCATCCTGCTGCCCAGCGCCATCGTCGCTTCACGCGTGCTTTCCGGCGAGCTTGAAGTCGGCAGCGCCATCCAGGCGGCCGGCGCGTTCGCCGCCATCCTGAACGCGCTGACCGTGATCGTCGACAACTTTGAAGACCTGAGCCGCTTCGTGGCGGGGCTGGATCGACTGGACACATTCTCCATCTCGCTGACCGGTACGGCAGCAGCCTCCGTGAAGCCGGCCACCACGATCGAGTCCTTCCATGACTCCCGCCTGGCGCTGGAACATGTGACCTTGCGCACGCCGAATCAGGAGCGGACGCTGGTCACCGACCTGACGCTGTCGGTCAACCCGGGAGAGGGCCTGCTTATCGTCGGCGCCAGCGGCGGCGGCAAGAGTTCGCTGATGCGCGCGATCGCCGGATTGTGGAACAACGGCACGGGATGCATCGTGCGGCCAATGCCGCAGGAAATGCTGTTCCTGCCGCAGCATCCTTACATGGTGGTCGGCAGCCTGCGCAGCCAGTTGCTGTACCCGAACCACATTGGCCAGCGAATCCCTGACGAGGAGCTTCTGAAGTTGCTGGAAACGGTCAACCTGAAGGACCTCGCTGGCCGCTTTGGCGGCCTGGACACGGAAGTGGACTGGGGCAAAGTCCTGTCCCTTGGCGAGCAGCAGCGGCTGACCATCGCCCGCGTACTGCTGTCAAAGCCGCGCTATGTCATGCTGGACGAAGCGACCAGTGCCCTGGATATCAGCAATGAGGAAGCCATGTACCAGCTGCTCGCCGACATGCAGTCGACGCTTGTCAGCGTCAGCCACCGGCCCACGCTGCTGAAATTCCACCACCAGGTGCTGGAACTGCCCGGGAACGGAAAGTGGTGGCTGCATCCGACCAGGGACTATCGTTTTGGCTGGTAGGCATCCGGCGGCCCTCTACTATCATCGTGCTGTGCTAACGTCGCGCAAGGCACATTTGATGTGGAGGGCGTTTGCATGCAAGCGGGCATTGTCGAGGCCGGCTATGGGTCGGACCCGGTCGGTCTGGTCAGCGGTTTCTTGTTCGAACCCGGCGGGCCGGTGCGCGAGATCGATTCCCGTGCCGCGGCGGCATGGCTGCAGCAGATGCCGTCAGAACCGCCGGACGCCGTGCACCATCGCCCGTTCCTGTGGCTGCATTTCAACCTGTCGCACAGCGCGTGCGAGCGCTGGATGAAGGGCCAGCTGGCCCTGCCTGACGAATTCTTCGAGGCCCTGCGGCAAGGTTCGCGCTCGACGCGGATCGAGCGCCTCGACGCCGCCCTGCTGGCCGTGGTCAACGACGTGATCTACAACTTCGGCGTCACCTCGACGGATATCTCCACGCTCTGGGCCCATGCCGACCACCGCCTGCTGGTGACGGCCCGCGCCAGGCCGCTGCGTTCCGTGGACCGGCTGCGCGAGGCGGTGCGGCGCGGCGAGGCCTTCCGCTCGCCACTGGACCTTGTGGTGCACCTGCTGCGTGACCAGGCCGACGTGCTGGTGCAGATCGTGCGCGAGACCGGTGTGAACGTCGACCAGATCGAAGACCAGTTGCTGTCGCAGCGCCTGCAAGGCAACCGCGCCGACCTGGGTTCGATGCGGCGCGGGCTGGTGCGGCTGCAACGGCTGCTGGCGCCCGAGCCCGGCGCCCTGTTCCGGCTACTGAACCGGCCGCCGGCCTGGCTGCAGGAATCGGACCTGCAGGAGTTGCGTGAATCGACCGAGGAATTCTCGCTGGTGCTCAACGACCTGGCGGCGCTGGTCGAACGCATCAAGCTGTTGCAGGAAGAAATTGCCGCCAAGCTCAACGAGCAAACCAACCGCACGCTGTTCACGCTGACGCTGGTGACAGTACTGGCGCTTCCGATCAATATCGTGGCCGGTTTTTTCGGCATGAATGTGGGCGGCATTCCGCTGGCCGAACACCCGCACGGCTTTTGGGTACTGGTGGCGCTGGTGGCAAGTTTCACGGTGCTGGCCGGGCGCTGGGCATTCCGCAAGCAAGCGGGGTAGGTAACGCTTGCGGGATGTACCATACTTCAGGCAGTGTCCCCTGGCTCTCGCGCCCCCTAACCTGAGGAGCCCTGCCATGAAGCTATTTCGCATTGCTGCCCTGGCGTTCGTGCTTGCGGGATGCGCCATGAACCAGGGCACGCCAGGCACGGCGCAGGCATCGCGCACGGAAAGCTGCAAGGTGACGTCGGAGCAGGAGATTGCGGCGTTGTTTGATCGATGGAACCGGTCACTGCAGACAGGCGATCCACACAAGGTGGTGGCCAACTATGCGCAACGGTCCATTCTTCTGCCGACGGTATCCAACAAGCCCCGCTTGACCGTCGCGGAGAAAGAAGACTATTTCCATCACTTCCTGCAAGACGGTCCATCCGGGAAGATCGACTTCCGCAGCATTGAACTGAGATGCAATTCCGCCGTGGATTCCGAGCTCTACACCTTCACCTTCGCACGAACGGGAACCGTGGTGAAGGCCCGCTATACCTACACCTATCACTGGGATGGCAAGCAATGGCTGATTACAAGCCATCACTCGTCAGCCATGCCGGAGAAGAAGTAACTGAGGCATAAGCCTCAGTTACCGGGGGGCGGGGGCCTACGGCCGCGCATTCACCTGGCGGCGCCTGGCCCAGCGCCCTTACTGCATGTGCTGCCCGCCGTTGATGGCGATATTGGACCCGGTCACGTAGGCCGCTTCCTCCGAGCACAGGTAGGCAACCAGCGCTGCGACTTCTTCCGGCTTGCCGACGCGGCCGACCGGAATCTGCGGCAGGATCTTGGTCTCCATGATTTCCTTGGGCACGGCGTTGACCATCTTGGTGGCAAGGTAGCCCGGAGAGACGGTGTTGACGGTCACTCCCTTCCTTGCCACTTCCAGCGCCAGCGACTTGGTGAAGCCGTGCATCCCGGCCTTGGCGGCGGCATAGTTGGTCTGTCCGAAGGCGCCCTTGGATGCGTTGACCGACGAGATGTTGATGATGCGTCCCCAGCCGCGTTCGACCATGCCTTCGCAAAGCGGCTTGGTGAGATTGAATACCGAGTCGAGATTGGTCCGCATCACGGCGTCCCAGTTCGGCTTGTCCATCTTCTTGAAGGCCATGTCGCGGGTAATGCCGGCGTTGTTCACCAGGATATCCACGCGGCCTACGTCAGCCAGGATCTGCGCGGCGCAAGCCTGGCAGGCATCGTAGTCGGATACATCCACCTCGTAGGCGCGCATCTCGCGGCCGCTGGCGGCCATCGCGGCAAGCCAGTCCTGGGCGGTCGCATTGCCCGGCGAGTGCGTCACCACCACCGCATAGCCTGCGTCGTGCAGCTTGATGCTGATGGCTTCTCCCAGCCCACCCATACCACCTGTTACCAGTGCAATTCTCTTCATCATCCTGCCTGCTTCATTCTCGTAAAGTTGAAAGACCCCTGCCTTGCCGGGACGGGCTCTTGCCTGATTGTCCCGAGCACATTCCCGCTGCCCTGGCGCGAACAAAGCGAGGGCGAGCCGGGCTGGATGACTCCGGGCCCAGCTTGTATGCCGATGCGGGAAGATTGGCGTCGCAGTGCTGCAAGCCAGGACAGCTGATGCCCCTGGCCTGCAAGCCTGCGATCTATGTTCAGCGCGCTGGCCTGGCCTGCTTGGCCAGCCGCACGCCGTTACTGCTTGGAAGCGCGGGGCGCCGCCTGCTGGGCCGCGCCGGAGGCGGCTGCGGCGGTCTTGGCAAAGTTGGCCTTGGCGGCTTCAGCCGTCTGCTTGGCGGCGTCCTGGAAGGATTGAAAGGTGCTGCTGGCGGCTGCAACGCTCGATTGCAGCAGCGCGGTGATCGCTTCAGACCCGGCCGGCGCGTTCTTCACGAAGTTGTCAACGAAGGCTTGCACATTGCGGTTGTGCTGTTCGTACTGGCCCTCGACTGCCTTGGTCAGTTCCACCTGCGTGGTCGATGCGATTTCGTACACATGGCGTGCATATGCAACCGCCTTCTCCGCGGCAGGCTGTGCCAGATTGCCCTGCACGGCGAACACTTCACGCAGGTCCTTTCCGGCCAGCACCGCTTCGATATTGCCCTGGCCTTCGGCAAGCGTCGTCCGGACTGCCTGCAGGTTCAACTCGGTCAACTTCTGGAAGCCGTCAAAAGCCATGTTCGTCAGCGCGAACAGTTGGTTCAGACTGGACTTTTGCGCTGCAGCAAATTGCTCGGGCATAAAAGGGGACATGCAAAATCTCCTGTGGATTGATCGAACGGATTCGCGCAACAGGTTTGCAACGTGAATCCGCCTCGGTTTGGCTTCCGGATTGGCAGCGCCACCAATCCTGCAGCGCAGCATCCGAGTGCGAATCCTAGAGGCTTTCTTCTAATTCAATCCCTAGGTACATACCCAAAAAGTCTTTAAAACATGACAATAAAAGTGCTTTATACGCCTCTATATTTACATGTGCTTACGCAGAAATGTTGCAATGCATGACATTTGCATGACATGTGTAGGGCCCACTTCACCCCAGAACTGCCGGCACGCCTCACGTAGCAGCCTTCCTGAGCCGCAGCGCATTGGTAATGACCGAGGCAGAACTCAGGCTCATCGCCAGCGCCGCAATCATGGGCGACAACAACAGGCCTGTCATTGGATACAGAACGCCCGCCGCCAGCGGAACGCCCAAGGCGTTATAAGCGAACGCAAAACCGAGGTTCTGCTTCATGTTTCGAATGGTCGCTTGCGAGAGTTTCCGGGCACGGGCAATGCCGCGCAAATCCCCCTTGACCAGCGTGACCTGAGCGCTGTTCATCGCGACATCGGTGCCCGTGCCCATGGCAATACCGACGTCCGCCTTCGCCAGCGCCGGCGCGTCGTTAATGCCGTCGCCCGCCATCGCCACCACCGCGCCTGCCTGTTGCAGCGAACTGACAAGTTCAAGCTTGTCCGCCGGCTTCACCTCGCCGTGGAACTCGTCAATGCCAAGTTTCCCGGCCACCGCCTTCGCCGTCGCAATCCCGTCGCCGGTCGCCATCACCACACGGATACCTTCTTCCCTGAGATGCGCCAGCGCCTCCGGCGTGGTGGCCTTGACCGGATCCGAGACGGCGAGCAGGCCGGCAAGCTTGCCTTCGATGGCGAGATACATGACGCTGGCGCCTTGCGCACGCAGCGCATCAGCCTGCGCCACTTGCCGATCGATGGGAACGCCTTCGGCTTCCATGAGCGCCGTGTTTCCGATCGCGACCTTCCTGCCGCCCAGCTTGCCTCTTACCCCGATCCCGGAACTCGATTCGAAGCCCTCCGGCTTTTCCAACTGCAGGCCGCGCTCACGGGCTGCTGCAACAATCGCGGCAGCCAGAGGATGTTCGCTGCCCTGATCCAGGCTGGCAGCCAACCGCAGCACGTCCTCCTCGGCATGGCCATTGGTGCCGATCGCGCGCTCAAGAGCCGGCCGACCCTCGGTGAGCGTCCCGGTCTTGTCGACAATCAGGGTATCGACCTTGCGCAGGTTCTCGATTGCAGCGGCGTCGCGGAACAGCACGCCGTTGGAAGCGCCCTTCCCGCTTGCAACCATGATGGACATCGGCGTGGCGAGACCCAGCGCGCACGGACATGCGATGATCAACACCGCGACCGCATTGATCAGCCCGAACACCCAGCTCGGCTCGGGGCCGAAGAGTCCCCACGCGACAAAGGTCAGCACCGCAATGCCGATGACACCGACGACGAAGACGCCGGCAACCTGGTCGGCCATCCGCTGCATCGGTGCCTTCGATCGCTGCGCTTGCGCCACCATCTGGACAATCTGGGACAGCACGGTCTGGGAGCCGACCTTTTCGGATTGGATGACAAGGCTGCCCGAAGTGTTCATCGTGGCGCCGATGACGCGGTCGCCGACGCGCTTGGTGGTCGGAATGGGCTCGCCAGTGATCATCGATTCGTCGACCGCGCTGGTGCCTTCCGTTACCACGCCATCGACCGGCACCTTCTCGCCGGGCCGCACGCGCAGCAGGTCGCCCACGTGGACATTGGCGAGCGGCACGTCCTCTTCGGCGCCGTCGGGACCGATACGCCGCGCCGTCTTGGGCGCCAGTCCCAGCAGCGACTTGATGGCGGCGGAAGTCTGGGAGCGGGCCTTGAGTTCAAGCAACTGACCCAGCAGCGTGAGGGAAATGATCACCGCCGCTGCCTCGAAGTAGACACCGATACGGCCATGCTCGGCGAACACCTGCGGAAATGCGCCAGGTATGACGGTCGCGATGACGCTGTAGACATAGGCCGCACCTGTTCCGATTCCGATCAGCGTCCACATGTTCGGACTACGGTTGACGATCGACTGGAAACACCGCACGAAGAACGGCCAGCCCGCCCACAGCACCACAGGCGTAGCCAGCGCAAGCTCGACCCAGCTCTGGGTCGACACCTCCATCCAGCCAAGGCGATGCCCGAACATGGCCATGACGAACACCACACCGGTGAGCGGTAGCGTCCACCAGAAGCGGTGACGGAAATCCACCAGCTCGGGATTCTCGCCTTCATCCAGTTCCGGCAACAACGGTTCCAGCGCCATGCCGCACTTGGGGCAGTTGCCCGGATGATCCTGGCGGATCTCCGGGTGCATGGGACAGGTATAAATCGCTCCCTCGGCAGCTGGCTGCGCCGCCCCGGCGCCAGTGCCAGCCGGTTCATGAACATGGTCATGGTGATGCGCATGCTCGTGATGAACAGGACCGGACTGGTCCTGAGTCGAGCCATGTGCACCGGCGCTGTGGCGGCCAGGCTCGGTTGCATCGCGTTCGTTGCTTGTCCTGTTCATCCTGGCTGCTTCCTTCAGTTGCCGGCCGGGCATCCACTGCGTCATCCGGCGTGCCTTTTACCTTCATGACACGCTCATGATGCGAAGACGACGGCCATTCGCGGTGGGACGTCCATGTCACGCCTGATGACCCCAGCTTAGAGGTTCCCATCGTTGGAAGGTCAAGGCCAAGAAAGCAACGGGACTGTTCTCAAAGGCCAACGCGCCTGGGTCCAGGATCAGTTGGCCGCCAATGAGAAGTCGCCTTCAGGGGCGAGGTCAGCCGCCGAAGAGATGACTAGGGTCGATGGACGCGCACACCTTTTGCATTCGGCGCGCCCCGCAAGAGGACACCCAGGTCTACGGTGCGCCATGCCGTGGAGATGGACAACGCCGAAAGAACCAGCGTTGGGCGGCGAGGCAACCGCCTCGCCCTGTGCGTTTGTGCTGCCGTCAGCGCGCCTTGTTCGCAAGCCCTTCAACTTCAGCGCGCAGCCGCTCGTCCTGCTCCCGCAGTTCTGGCGTGAGTTCAGCACCGAAGTCCTCGACCTCGAACAGCGGGCGAATTTCGATTTCGGACTCGCTTTCCATGGGGTTGGGGCAGCGCCTGACCCATTCGACAGCCTCATCCATTGACTCGACTTGCCACAACCAGAATCCGGCAACGAGTTCGTTGGTCTGCGGGAACGGCCCGTCCGTCACAGTCCGCTGATCGCCCGAAAAGCGCACCCGCTTTCCCCTTGCGCTAGGGTGCAAGCCCTCGCCCGCAAGCATGACGCCCGCCTTGACGAGTTCTTCATTGAACTTGCCCATTGCCGCAAGCAACTCCGTGCTTGGCATCTTGCCGCATTCTGATTCGCTCGTGGCCTTCACCATCACCATGACACGCATTGTGGTTCTCCTTGAAGGAATCGTTGGCGCCACAAGACCCCGAAGCGGGAGCCGCGGCGGCGGCGGGCGCCGGAAGCAGGATCCAATCAGAATAGTTGAATTCGGCAGCACCTGACTTGCGCGGGCCGTGCCGGTACCTCTACAGTTCGAACCATGAAGAATGAAACCGCCGTAGCAGCGCTCGCTGCACTTGCCCAGGATTCCCGATTGGCGATCTTCCGCTTGCTGGTCCAGGCCGGCCCGGGCGGCGTCAGCGCGGGCCGAATCCGCGAAGCGCTGGGTGTCGCACCCGCGACGCTGTCCTTCCATCTGAAAGAACTGGTCCACGCGGGTCTCATCAAGAATACGCAGGAAGGCAAGTTCGTGATCTATCGGGCGCAATTCGAGACGATGAACGCGCTCATTGCCTTCCTGACGGAACATTGCTGCCAAGGCAATCCGCAGGGCTGCGGCGTGCCGGAAGTGGCATGCAAGCCGGCGGCCACCAGACGCCGCGGCGTCTCGTCCGAAGCGGCCTGAGCCATGGCGGCCTGAGCATCACGGCCGCTGGGATCGGAGCGCCTTGGGGCGGGCGTCAGGCCTTGCGCCCCGCTTCATACCAGCCTTGGGTCCGATTGACGATGCTGACCACCAGCAGCATGACCGGCACTTCAATCAGCACGCCGACCACCGTTGCCAGCGCCGCCCCGGACTTGAAGCCGAACAGGCTGATGGCCGTCGCCACGGCCAGCTCGAAGAAATTGCTGGCGCCGATCAGCGAGGACGGGCCCGCCACGCAATGCGCCACACCCAGTTTCCGGTTCAGCAGATACGCCAGGCCGGAGTTCAGGAACACCTGGATCAGGATGGGCACGGCCAGCAGCGCGATCACCAGCGGTTGCTCGATGATGGCCTGGCCCTGGAAGGCGAACAGCAGCACCAGTGTCAGCAGCAGCGCGGCGATTGAATACGGTCCGAGCTTGCCCACGACCCGCTGGAAATGCGCCACGCCCTTGCTCAGCAGCAGCTTGCGCAGCACCTGCGAAATCGCCACCGGCACCACGATATACAGCGCCACCGACGTCAGCAGCGTATCCCACGGCACCGTGATCGACGACAGGCCAAGCAGCAACGCCACCACCGGCGCGAACGCCACCACCATGATGGCATCGTTCAGCGCCACCTGCGACAGCGTGAAATACGGGTCACCCTTGCAGAGCTGGCTCCACACGAACACCATAGCCGTGCACGGCGCCGCAGCCAGCAGGATCAGCCCGGCGATATAGCTGTCGAGCTGCTCGGCGGGCAGCATGGGCGCAAACAGGTGCCGCACGAACAGCCAGCCCAGCAGCGCCATCGAGAACGGCTTGACCGCCCAGTTGATGAACAGCGTCACACCGATGCCGCGCCAGTGGGATTTCACCTGGCCCAGTGCGCTGAAGTCGATCTTCAGCAGCATCGGGATAATCATGATCCAGATGAGGATGCCGACCGGCAGGTTCACCTGGGCGTACTCCATGCTGCCGATCGCCTGGAACGCGCCCGGCATCGCCTGCCCCAGCGCAATCCCGACGACGATGCACAGGGCCACCCAGATGGTCAGGTAGCGTTCAAAGAAGCCAATGGCGGGCTTCGTCGAAATGGGGGCGTGGGTGGTTGCGTTCTGATTCATTGGAGTTCCGGCGCCTTCAGTTCTTCGCGATCGCGTTGAGCGCGTCCTGCAGCTGCGCATTGCTCATGCCTTGCAGCGGCAACGCCAGCAGTTGCAGCATGCGGTAGCCAATGGCCTCGCGCGTCAGCTCGAATGCCAGCCGCTTGCCTTCGTCGCCGCCCAGGGCGTTGGACGGATCGGCATAGCCCCAGTGCACCTTGACCGGGCTGCCCGGCCAATACGGGCACTGTTCCGCCGCGGCGCTGTCGCAGACCGTGATCACGATCCGCATTTCCGGCGCGTTGTCGCCGACAAATTCGTCCCAGCTCTTGCTGCGATAGCCGCTCACGTCGACGCCGGCATTGGTCAGCGCTTCCAGTGCGAACGGGTTCAGGCGCCCGCTCGGTGCGCTGCCGGCGCTGAAGGCGCGCACATCCTTGCCGAGCTTGCTGGCCCAATGGTTGAGCATCCCTTCGCTCAGCACGCTGCGGGCGGAGTTATGGGTGCAAAGGATCAGAACGTTGGTGGTCATGGAGAGAGCGTGCTCAGCAGCACGACGAGTTGGAGTTCACCGCAATCCCGATCGGCTTGCCGCGCGCGGCACGCGGGGCACAGCAGGCGGAGCCTTCGGCGGACGCCGCTTCGGCCTTGCCTTCGCCGAATACCGGGACATTGCCCAGCGTATGGAAGTGCTCCCAGGCAATGCCCTGCGGATCGGTGACCCAGTGCTTTTCGCTGCGCGCATAGCAGCAGGTGGTTTCACCCTGGTCCAGCAGCGCCATGTCGGCCGCCTCGGCGCGCGCTTTCAGTTCGGCAAGCTCGGCGGCGTCATCGGTCTGGAAACCGAGATGGTCGACGCCCGTCCCCTGGCCGCGCGTGGAGATCGCGAAGTTGATGCGCGGATCCTCGAGCATCCATTTGGCGTAGTCGCTCTCGACTCGCGTCGGTTCAGCGGCAAAGAGCTTCGAATAGAAGGCAATACTCTTGCCTAGGTCGTCGACATGGACGTGAACGTGAAAGCGCTTCATCGGAACATCTCCATCAGCAGTGACAGGAAACCGCGGCTTCCTCGACGCCTTCGCAGCAATTGGCGGTCAGGTAGCCGAGCAATGCATTCATATGCGCGAAAGCGGCGCGGTAGATCAGGTTGCGTCCGTCGCGCTCCTGCGTCACCAGGCCGGCGTGCGCCAGTTCCTTCAGGTGGAACGACAAGGTGGCCGCAGGCACGCCCAGCCGCTCGACCATCGCGCCGGGTGTCATGCCACCCGGGCCGGCGACGACCAGCATCCGAAAGACCTGGAGACGCAGCCCGTGGGCCAATGCAGCAAGGGAGCGGACAACATCATTCTCTTCCATATTTCTACAATACTGGAATATGGGATTGATGCAATGCCTGATCCTGCGAAGCGCTGCCGGCACCGCGTTAGAATGTCGCAACTCTTCGCAGCACGGCAGCTTCAACCAAGGAGCGTCTCCATGCTCAAGCTCTACGGCTTTTCGAAGGTCAATGCTGGCGCGCGCGGCCACACCCGCGACCTGCGCGTGCTGTGGGCGCTCGAAGAGATGCAACTGCCGTTCGAGCTGGCCGGCATGGACCATCCTGCACACGACCTGAGCACCGACGCCTATCGCCGGCTCAGCCCGTTCGAACAGATCCCGTCGATCGACGACGACGGCTTGGTGCTGTCCGAATCCGCCGCCATCCTCGTCTACCTGGCGAAGAAGTCCGGCCGCCTGATCCCCGCCGACCGCGCCGGCGAGGCGCAGGTGGTGCGCTGGTGCTTCGCCGCGATGAACTCGGTCGAGCCGCCGCTGCTCAGCCTGATGGTGCTCGACTGGACGGCGGATGGCAGCTGCGGCAAGCACCGCGAGTTCCTGGTCGGCTGGGTGAATCGGGTGCTGACGAACCTGGAGCGCTGGTTCGATGACCGCGACTTCGTCGCGACCAAGGATTTCACTGTTGCCGACATCCTGATGGCGCACGTGCTCCTCTCTGGCATCAAGGACCAGGGATTGATCGCGCCGTATCCGGGAGTCGCGTCGTATCGGGACCGGTGCCTGGCTCGGCCCGCATGGAAGCGGACCATCGAGGCGTACTGCGCGCGGGTCGAGGCGGGATAGGTCGCCATCGGCGTCCTAGTCCATCAGATCCGTGTACTCACCTTTCGCATAGGGCCGGGTGCGGTTCCACGGAGCGGGTTGCGGCAAGGCAGCGGCGGTCACGCGCGTGATCTTCTTCTGCGTGCCGCTGGCATTGCGCGACTGGACCAGGCGCGGATACTGGCCGGCCACGTCCCACTGGACCGTCACCTGTTCATCGCCGCGCTTTGCGCGGTACTCCTGCACACCGCCGCGCGCAGGACCGCTCACGCTCATGGTCTTGAGCGCTGCCGGATCCAGCAGGTGGTAGGCGGTCGCCCATGAGCCGTCGAAGCCGATGTTGCCGTATTCGGCCGGGCTGACTTCGAAGGTCTTGCGCATGGCGTCGCTGACCAGCCGCACCGACAGCTTGCCGGACGGCTGCCGCTCGATCCAGCGTGCCGCGGCCGACATGTCCATGTGCTTGTGGCCCTTGTCTGCCTTGGCGTGTTCGGCTTCGTCATGCGCCCCGTGCGGGATCTCGCGCTCGATCCAGACCGTGCCGCCCTCGCGGTAGACACGTTCGGTGAAGTAGATGTCGCGGCGCACGCCGTCGGCCCCGAGCGCCGACAACTCATGCTGCACGCGCAGCGCCAGCGGGCCGGAGGCCCTGGACGGCTCTGCCGCCACGGCGGTGAAAGCTGCCGAGACCAGCAGCAGTGCGAGGACGGGAGTGGCTTGCTTGGTTTTCATGAAATCCGTTCAGAAAGCGAAAATGCGCACGCCGGCAACCGGCGCGCGCATGGCATCAAAAGACCCTGTGCTCAGTCGTGCAGCAAGGCCGCGGCCGGCATCACAGGCCCAGCGCGGACTTCACGACGCTGAACACCTTGGTGTTGTCGATGGTGCCCTTGAGCGCGGCGTTGCCCGGCCCCGTCGAGAACAGCATCACATCGCCGCCGCCGTGGGTTTCCGAGCCCGGCGAGCCAAGGTTGACGCCAACTTCCTGCAGGTAGCCGTCGGCCGTGGTGTCCACCAGCGCGGGGTTGTCGCGCGGGGTCTTGCGCGGACCGCCGCCGTTGCCGAACACCAGCGTGGTGTAAGGCAGGCCGTCGGCCGCCGTGGCCGGCTGCCTGGTCTTGATGTCCGTTGCCGTGCCCAGGATCGGGTTGCCGCGATGCGAGTAGCCGTTGATCGTCATCGTATGGTCGTGGTCGGCAGTGACCACGATCATCGTGTTCGACAGGTCCACCATCGACAGCGCACGCTTGATGGCATCGTCAAACGCGATCGTGTCTTCCAGCGCGCGCTTGGCGTTGGTGCCATGCAGCGCATGGTCGATCCGGCCGCCCTCCACCATCAGGAAATAGCCGTTGCCGTTCTTCTGCAGGATACGGATGGCCTTCTCGGTCATGTCGGCCAGGCTGGGCTCGTCGACATTGTTCTTGACGCGGTCCAGCTCGTAGTTGAGGTGGTCCATGTTGAACAGGCCGAGCAGCTTGTTGGTCGATGCCGGGTCCACGGCCTTGAACGCGGTGCCGGTGGTCACGTAGGTGTAGCCCGGGAACTGCGTGGTCAGGTCGACGCCATCGGTGCGCTTGCCACCCGAGGCGCTGGGCAGGAACTGGCGGCGGCCGCCGCCAAGCAGCACGTCCAGGCCGTCCTTGAGCGCGGTGTTGTAGCCGGCGTTGCCGGGCGTTGCCTGCGCGGCGATATTGTTCTCGCCGTCGCGGTGGCAGACGTGCGAGAAAGTGGCCGCCGGCGTTGCGTGGGTCACGCGCGTGGTGGTCACCGCGCCGACCGACTTGCCGGCGGCCTTGGCCAGTTCCAGCACGGTCACGACCGGCGCGCCGTTGCCGCTGGGACAGGTGCTGTCACCGGCGCTGGTCACATAGGCCTTGCCGGTGCCGTCGCTGGCCTTGGTATCGGCCGACATCGAGATGACTTCGTTGTTCATCTTCACGCCGGTCATGTAGGCCGCCATCGACGGCGCGCTGTCGGTGGTCTGCGCGTCGTTCGAATACGTCTTCACGCGCGCGGTGCGCTTGAGCGACTCCATGTTGAGCTTGCCGGTCTCGCCATACTTGTAGATGCGCGAAGCGGTGACGGTGGTCGGGCCCATGCCGTCGCCCAGGAAGAAGATGACATTCTTGGCCTCGCCCGCGGCTTGCGCAGGGAAGGCAATGCAGGCGCAGGCAGCCGCGGCTGCGGACAGGCCGGTACGAATGATGAGTTTCATGGCGTTATTCCGTCAGCGATAGTGGCTTAGAGGCCGATGGCCGTCTTGATCAGGCCGAACACGTCGGTGTTGTCCATCACACCGGTGAAGGATTCGGCGCCGTTGCCCAGTGCGCCGATAAAGACATCGGTGCCGCCATGGGTCTCGCCACCCGCCGCCATCGGGATCGCCGCTTCCTGGTGATAGCTCTTGTCGTAGACCTGTGCATCGGTCAGCGCGGTGCGCGTGGCCGGGCGGTTCTCGCCGGTGCCGAAACCGATGATGGTGAAGGGATTGCCGCCGGAGTCCGTGGACAGTGCGCCGGTCACGTAGTTCTTCAGCAGGCCCAGCACGCCGGGGTTGCTGTCGCTGGTGGGGCCGGTGCGCTTGGCGTAGCCGTTCAGCACCAGCGTGTGGTCATGGTCGGCGGTGACGACGATCAGCGTGTTCTTCAGGCCCGGGTCGATCACGTTGAGCTTGTCGATCGCAGTCTTGATCGCGGTGTCGAAGGCCACGGTGTCCTGCAGCGCCTTGCGCGCGGTGGTTTCATGCAATGCGTGGTCGATGCGGCCGCCTTCCACCATCAGGAAGAAGCCCTTCTTCTTCGCGGCAAGCACGTCGATGGCCTTGCCGGTCATCTCCGCCAGGCTCGGTTCATCGCCGGGCACGCGGTCCAGGTCGTAGGCCATATGGCTGGACGTGAACAGCCCTGCCACCTTCTTCGCGCTGGCGGCGTCGATCTTGTCGAACTCGGCCTTGCTGGAAGCGTAGGTATAGCCGGCCTTGGTCAGTTCGCCAACCAGGTCGCGGCCGTCGGTGCGGGCGCCGCCCGCGGCCTTGTTCTGGAAGTGCTTGCGGCCGCCGCCGAAGATCACATCGACGCCATCGCCAAGCGCGCTGTTGTAGCCGGCGCCGTTCGGCACCAGTTGCGCGGCGATGGTGTTCTCGGCGTCGCGGTGGCACACGTGCGCGTAGGTCGTGGCGGGGGTTGCGTGCGTGATGCGGGTGGTGGTGACCACGCCGGTGCCGTAGCCTGCCGCCTTCATCTGCTCGAGCAGCGTCGGCACGCTCTGGCCGTTGCCGGAAGCCGGACAGGTGCTGTCCGCGCCGGACAGGTAGTCCTTGCCGCTGGCGTCGAAGGCATTGGTCTCCGGCGTCATCGAGATGACTTCGTTGTTCATTTTGACGCCGGTCATGTAGGCCGCCATCGACGGCGCGCTGTCGGTCACCTGCGCGTTGTTCGAATAGGTCCGGATAAACCCGCTCTCGGGGAGCGTGTCCATGGTCAGGTCCCCATCCTCGCCGACCTTGTAGATCCGCGCCGCGGTCATGGTCGTCATGCCCATGCCGTCGCCAAGGAAGAACACGACGTTCTTCGTGGGCGCGGTGCTGCCGGCAGCCGGCGGCTGCGTGACCGGCGCATTGTTGTCATCATCGCTGCCGCACGACGCCACGGCCAGCGCCAGCAGCGGGGCTGCCAGTATTGAAAGACGCCTCATATTTCCTCCCCGTTGGTTTTGGCGGGAGGATGCACGACGAATATTTCGGCACCGTGACGTGTCACAGGACGGCAACGTTGCCGCTGCAGGCAAACATGCGAAAGTGCAGCATCAGGCCGTTCGCTATGTTCGCGAACGGCCCACCTGTGCGGCAAGCTGCCGCAGTAGCGATGCTGCCTGGTGGCGCCGAACACTGATATATTGTCGCCAAAACAGGCACCGCTCTCGTGGGCAAATCGCATCGCCGGCCATGGTTCGCCGGCTTCCTCCTCGTTGTCTTCCTGGCAGCCCAGCTGGCAGTGGCGGCGTACGCCTGTACCGGCAGCCGCTACCAGGCGGAACACAGCGGCACGATGGCGGCGATGACCGAATCCTGCGCCGATATGGCCGCCAGCGACACCCAGCAGGGCATTGACCAGGGCGGGCTTTGCCTGGCGCATTGCCAGGCCGATTCCAAGAACGCCGACCATGCTTCGCCGCAGCTTCCGGCCTTCATGCCGGTGCTGATGCGCGTGCTTGAGCCAACGCGCGTGGTCCTGGCGGAGGTTCGCGTTGCGCTGCGCGCCGAGGCTGAGGCGCGCGCACCGCCTCCCCTCACCGTCCTTCACTGCAGTTTCCAGACTTAGCCTCCGGCTCGACGTCACCTGGTGCTGCCTGCTTCCATGCGGGCAGCAGTCGTCGTCCCTGGAGGTTTTATGCTTTTTTTACGTCACCTGACCGTGGCGCTGCTCAGCGCGCCCGCAATCGGCCTGGCTGCGCCGCAAGGCGCGCCCGGACCATCCGCCCCGTCCCTCTCCCTTGAGGAAGCCGTCGCGATCGCGAGCGCCCATGCCGGCGACGCCGAATCGTCGCGCGGCGCCGTGGAGGCCGCGGGGCAAATGGCGGTCGCCGCCGGCCGCCTGCCGGATCCCGTGGTCAAGCTCGGCGTCAACAACGTGCCGGTCAACGGCTCGGACGCGTTCTCGCTGAGCCGGGATTCCATGACCATGCGCTCGATCTCGGTGATGCAGGAATTCACGCGCGCGGACAAGCGCCGCGCCAGGGCCGCGCGCTTCGAAGCCGAAGCCGCCGCTGCCGACGCGCAGCGCGCGCTGGGGCTGGCAGGCGTGCAGCGCAATGCGGTCAATGCCTGGCTCGACCGGTGGTATGCGGAGCAGGCCGGCGTGCTGCTCGGCCATCACGGCGATCCGCTTGAACTGGCGCTGCAGGCCGCCACCGCGGCCTACCGCAGCGGGCGCGGCTCGCGTGCGGAGGTACTGGCGATGGAGCTGGAAATCCAGAAGCTGCACGACCGCGAGGACGAGAACCGCGCCGCGCTGGCAACGGCCACGCTGAACCTGGAGCGCTGGGTCGGCGCCGCTGCGCGGCGCCCGCTGTCGGAGCGGCCACCGCTTGAAGTGCCGCCAGGCGCCCGGCAACTCGCCCGGGGCGAGTTCGAGGCCGTGCCCGAACTGTCGGCTGCGCAGCGCGACGTGGCGCTGGCCGAATCGGAAATCCAGGTGGCAACCGAAGCCCGCAAGCCGGACGTGACGGTCGAGCTGATGTACAGCCAGCGCGGCTCGGCCTACTCGAACATGGGCTCGCTCAACGTCAGCTTCCCGCTGCCGTGGGACCGGGGCAACCGCCAGGACCGTGAAATCAGCGCGCGGCTGGCGCAGGCCAACGACGCGCGGGCCAGGCTGGAAGTGATCCGGCGCAATACCCAGGCCATGGTCGGCGCCAGGCTGGCCGAGCTGCAGCGCAACCTTGACCGGCTGCGGCGCTACGACGACAAGACCTTGCCGCTCGCGCGGGCACAGGCGGATGCGGCACTGACGGCTTACCGCGCCAGCACGGGCAGCTTGGCGGCCGTCGCCGAAGCCAACCATCGCGCCATCGACACCGCCATGGATCGCCTGCTGCTTGAGGCAAAGACCGCGAAGCTGTGGGCGGACCTGAACTACCTGGTGCCATTGCCGACCGCCCAGACCGAAGCCGCAGTGAGGGAGGCAAAATGAAGAAGCACATCATTGCAGCAGCAGCCGGGCTGGTCGTCGCCGGCATCGCCCTCTACGGCGCTTACCACTTCGGGTTCACGCGCGGCACACAGACTGCGCAACCGTCGAGCACGGCTGGCGCGCAATCCACCATGCTCAAGGCCGGCGACATCGACCCGAAGACAGGCAGGAAGATCCTGTACTGGCACGATCCCATGGTGCCGGGCCAGCGCTTCGACAAGCCGGGCAAGTCGCCCTTCATGGAGATGCAACTGGTGCCGGTCTACGCGGACGATGGCGGCGGCGGCAATGTCACCGTCGACAGCCATGTCGCGCAAAACCTCGGCATTCGCACCGCCGAAGCAAAGCCTGGGCGGCTGGCCGCGATGCTGCAGGTGCCCGGCAATGTCGCCATCGACGAACGCAGCGTGCAGGTCATCCAGGCGCGCACCAACGCCTTTGTGCAGCACGTCGCGGTCCGCGCGACCCTTGACCCGGTCCGGCGCGGACAGGCGCTGGTCACCCTGTACTCGCCCGACTGGATCGCGGCGCAAGAGGAATACCTGGCCGTGTCGCGCATGGCAGCAAGCGAGCATCTGGGCGACCTGCGCAGTGCTGCCAGGAATCGCATGCTGCAGGCGGGCATGACACCGGGCCAGGTCAGTGCGGTCGAAAGATCCGGCAAGCTGCAGCCCGGTGTTGCCATCGCCAGCCCGGTCGATGGCCTCGTGACCGAGGTGGCGGTGCGCGAGGGCATGACCGTGTCGCCGGGCATGACGCTGTTCCGCCTGGCTGATCTCAGCCAGGTGTGGGTGATTGCCGAGGTACCAGAGGGCCAGGCCGGCACCATCCGGCCCGGCGCGGCGGCCACGGTACTGCAGGGCGGCACGGCCAGCCCCCTTGGCGGCAAGGTCGACGCCATCCTTCCCGACGTCAACCCGGCGACCCGCACCGTCAAGGCCCGCATCGTGCTGCCAAACCCAGGCAGGCGCCTGCTGCCGGGCATGTTTGTCACGGTCGGCTTCGACAGTGGCGCGCAGAAGGAAGCGTTGCTGATCCCGTCGGAGTCGGTCATCCGCACCGGTCAGCGCAGTATCGTCATGGTCGATGCCGGCCAGGCAGGGTTCGTTGCCACCGAGATCAAGACCGGCCGCGAGGCCGATGGCATGGTCGAGGTGCTGGACGGACTGGCGCCGGGACAGAAAGTGGTCACGTCCGGCCAGTTCCTGATCGACTCGGAAGCCAGCCTGCGCGGCAGCGCGCAACGCATGTCCGCCCCGCCTGCGGCCTCCGCACCTGCCGCACCATCGACCGAGCATGAAGGCACAGGCCGCATCGAAGCCGTGCACGGCAGCGAGAGCCTGACCATCTCGCACGGCCCGATCCCGTCGGCACAGTGGGGTGCGATGACCATGGATTTCGCCGCGCCGCCGACAGGCCTGCCCAAGGGACTGAAGCCTGGCGACCGCATCCGCTTCCGCTTCCGCCTGGACCGCGACGGCGCGGCCATGCTGTCGTCAGTCGAGCCCGCCGGCACCGCCCAGGGAGCCAGGCCATGATCGCGCGCCTGATCCTCGCCTCGATCCGCCACCGCATCCTGGTCCTGCTGGCCACGGTGATGCTGACCGCATGGGGCCTGTGGGCGGTGCGGAGCACGCCGCTCGACGCCCTGCCCGACCTGTCCGATGTGCAGGTGATCATCCGCACGCCCTTCCCCGGCCAGGCGCCGCAGATCGTCGAGAACCAGGTCACGTATCCGCTGACCACCACCATGCTGTCGGTGCCCGGCGCCAGGACGGTCCGGGGTTACTCTTTCTTTGGCGATTCGTTCGTCTATGTGCTGTTCGAGGATGGCACCGACCTGTACTGGGCGCGCTCGCGCGTGCTGGAATACCTGAACCAGGTGCAGTCCCGCCTGCCCGCCGCGGCCAGGCCGGCGCTGGGCCCGGATGCCACCGGCGTCGGCTGGATCTACGAGTACGCGCTGGTGGACAAGACCGGCCAGCATGACCTCGGCCAGTTGCGCGCGCTGCAGGACTGGTTCCTGCGCTTCGAACTGAAATCGCTGCCCAATGTGGCCGAGGTCGCTTCGCTGGGCGGCATGGTGAAGCAGTACCAGGTGGTGCTGCTGCCGGACCGGATGCGCGCCTACAACCTGTCGCAGGGCAAGGTGCTGGCGGCGCTCAGGGGCGCCAACCAGGAAGCCGGCGGGTCGGTGCTGGAAATGGGCGAGGCAGAGTATATGGTGCGCGCCAGCGGCTACCTGAAGACGCTCGACGATTTCCGGCAGATCTCGCTGGTGACCAGCGATGCCGGCATTCCGGTGCGGCTGGGCGATGTCGCAGTCGTGCAGCTTGGGCCGGAGATGCGGCGCGGCATCGCCGAACTTGACGGCCAGGGCGAGGTTACCGGCGGCGTGATCGTGATGCGCTCAGGCAAGAACGCGCTGGAAACCATCGAGGCGGTCAAGGCAAAGCTAGCCACGCTGCAGAAGAGCCTGCCTGCCGGTGTGCAGATCGTCACCACCTACGACCGCTCCGCGCTGATCAAGCGCGCGGTGGAAAACCTGACGCACAAGTTGGCCGAAGAGTTCGCCGTGGTCGCGCTGGTGTGCCTGCTGTTCCTGTTCCACCTGCGTTCCGCGCTGGTGGCGATCGTGTCGCTGCCGCTGGGCGTGCTGGCCGCCTTTTTGGTGATGCGCTACCAGGGCATCAATGCCAACATCATGTCGCTGGGCGGCATTGCCATCGCCATTGGCGCCATGGTCGATGCCGCGGTCGTGATGATCGAGAACGCGCACAAGCAGCTGGAACACTGGCATGCCGACAACCCCGGCCGGGCGCTGGCAGGGGACGAGCGCTGGGGCGTGATCGGCCGGGCCGCCACCGAGGTCGGGCCGGCGCTGTTCTTCTCGCTGCTGATCATCACGCTGTCGTTTATCCCGGTCTTTACGCTGGAGGCGCAGGAGGGCCGGCTGTTCTCGCCGCTGGCCTTTACCAAGACCTATTCCATGGCCGCGGCGGCGGGCCTGTCGGTGACGCTGGTGCCGGTGCTGATGGGCTATCTGATCCGCGGCAGGATTCCTTCGGAGAAGTCCAACCCCCTGAACCGATGGCTGATCCGCGCCTATCGGCCGGTGCTGGCACGGGTGCTGGCCTACCCGAAGACCACCCTTGCGATCGCCGCGGTGCTGCTGGCCGCGACGGCGTGGCCGATGCTGCGTACCGGCGCCGAATTCATGCCGCCGCTCGACGAGGGCGACCTGCTCTATATGCCGTCGGCATTGCCAGGCCTTTCCGCCGGCAAGGCGGCGCAGCTGCTGCAGCAGACCGACCGCCTGATCAGGACCGTGCCCGAGGTGGCGACCGTGTTCGGCAAGGCCGGCCGCGCCGATACCGCGACCGATCCGGCACCCCTCGAGATGTTCGAGACCACCATCCAGTTCAAGCCGCGCGACCAGTGGCGTGCCGGCATGACCACCGACAAGCTGGTGGAAGAGCTCGATCGCGTGGTCAAGGTGCCGGGCCTGTCCAACATCTGGGTGCCGCCGATCCGCAACCGCATCGACATGCTTGCCACGGGCATCAAGAGCCCGGTCGGCATCAAGGTGGCGGGCGCGGACCTGAAGGAAATCGACCGCCTGGCAACGCGCATCGAGGAAACCGTCAGGACAGTGCCGGGAGTGACGTCGGCGCTGGCCGAGCGGCTGAGCGGCGGGCGCTATGTCGATATCGACATCGATCGCGTGGCGGCGGGCCGCTACGGGCTGAACATCGCGGATGTGCAGAGCGTGGTGTCGTCGGCCATCGGCGGCGACAATGTGGGCGAGGTCGTCGACGGGCTGGCGCGCTTCCCGATCAACGTACGCTACCCGCGCGACTACCGCGACTCGGTGGAGCAACTGCGCAGCCTGCCCATCGTCACCGACAAGGGCCAGCAGATCGTGCTGTCCGACGTGGCGCGCATCCAGGTGGTGCAGGGAGCGCCGATGCTGCGCAGCGAAAACGCGCGCCTGTCGGGCTGGGTGTATGTCGACATCCGCGGGCGTGACCTGCGCTCGGCCGTCCGGGACATGCAGGCTGCCGTCGCGAAAGCGGTGCCGATGCCGGCCGGCTATTCGCTGAGCTGGTCCGGGCAGTTCGAATACCTGGAGCGGGCCGCCGCAAAGCTGAAGGTGGTGGTACCGTTCACGCTGCTGATCATCTTCGTGCTGCTGTACCTGGTGTTCGGCCGTCTCGATGAAGCCCTGCTCATCATGGGCACGCTGCCGCTGGCGCTGATCGGCGGCTTCTGGCTGCTCTACCTGCTGGGCTACAACCTGTCGGTTGCCGGCGTGGTCGGCTTTATTGCGCTAGCGGGCGTGGCGGCGGAATTCGGCGTGATCATGCTGCTCTACCTCAAGCAGGCATGGACCGCGCGCGCGAACCAGGGCGATGCCAGCCTGTCCGCGCTGCTTGAAGCCATCCAGGAAGGCGCGGTGCTGCGCGTACGCCCCAAGGCAATGACCGTCGCCGTCATACTGGCCGGCCTGGTGCCGATCATGTGGTCGCATGGCACCGGCTCCGAGGTCATGCAGCGCATTGCCGCGCCGATGGTGGGCGGCATGCTCACCGCGCCATTGCTTTCGCTCTTCGTGGTGCCGGCGGTGTATTTGCTGATGCGCCGGCGCCAGACCAGACCTCAACCTGTTTCCGTCCACCCATCACTGCAAAAGGAACCGCAATGAAATCCATCAAGACGCTCGCCCTCGTCCTTGCCTTGACCACCACGCCGGCCGCATTCGCAGCGGGCTCGATGGACGGCATGGACATGAAGCCGTCCGCACCCTCGCAGCAGGCGCCGCAACCCGTCGCAGCCGAGATCAAGAAGATCGATGCGCAGGCCGGCAAGGTCACGCTCAGGCACGGACCGATCGCCAACCTCGGCATGGGCCCGATGACCATGGCGTTCCCCGTCAAGGAACGCGCATCGCTGAAGGATTTCAAGGAGGGCGACGCAGTTTCCGTGACCTTCGACAACGTCGATGGCAAACCAACGGTCGTGGAAATGCGGCGCAAGTGAGCAATCAGCCCCGGCGGGTTGGACCGGGGCTGTCAGATTGGTTAGTGCACTTGGCGCTTCAGGTCAGAAAGTTCCGAATGCATCGAACTGACTGCATCCTTGACCTTTGCATCGAGACCGCCGGCCTGCTGGCAAGCGCGGTCTGCACGATCACCGATCCGTTCGAGATCATCGACCCACTGCCGGATCCGATCCTCATCCTTGGAAGACACGACCTTCGATGCCGCTTTGCATTCCTTGTCGAGCTCATCCACGCAGTTCATCAAATCTTGTGGAATCCCCGCATCGGCATGACAAGTGCGTGATGTCTCGCTGATGGTTTGCTGCAGATGACTAAAACGTTGCTGCATTTCACTGGCTTGCAACATGATGCCCCCTTCGTGAACATCAATTCACATGAATTCAGGTAGCCTGTGCCATTGTCATTCGCCCGCATTATCGGCTGCCAGTGAAGCTCCATTGCGCAGCCCCGAAGCGCGCGAAGGGCACTTTTTCAGTCTAGGTCAAAATCGACCGCACGCTCCGATGTGATCCCCGGGGTTCCTGTTGCCGAAATCCGCCACTGGTCACTCCCATGCCTGGGCACTGGCCGCGGCATTACTAGGCTTTCGCCGCGCCCCGCTATATCGTGAACTCAAGACAGTCCGGCGCTCGTGCTGAGCCACGGACCTGCATAAATTTTCGGAGGCTGAAATGCTGGAAAAAAAGCGGTCTTACAAGGGATTCCACGTTGCCCTGTTCGTGCCGGAGGTGATTGAGCCAGGCAAGCCATGCGGGCGAGTCCAGATCTCCACGCGCAATGAGGACATGGGCATCCGCTTTACGCCGGACTGGCCCCACCCGCCCGCATCGCTGCTGGAGGCAGAGGACTGGCTTTTTGCCTACGCCGCCGGGATCATCGATTGTGAACTGGCTGGCGGCTTCGGCATTGATCTCAGGAACGAGTAAGTCAGCTCGGCGAGGAAGGATCTCCAGCGTAGCGCGCCTGGGCAATCGCATTTGGCGCGCACAGTTTGCTGCCGGCCAAGTTCCAGCGAGACTGTACGCGGCGCTGCGCATGCAGGGAGCGATGGCGCGGCACTGGCGTCACGACTTTCGCGTCCCTCGCCTTATCCGCTCCAGATATTTTCCTGAAGCGACCTCGATTCGCACCGTGTCCCCTTCCTTGACGAACTGAGGAACGAGAACTTCCATGCCGTTCTCCAGCGTGGCAGTCTTGAAGGTAGAGGTTTCATGCTCGTGCAGTCCTGGCGGCGTGGACATGATGGTTACCTCGACCGCCGGCGGGAATGCGATGGTGACTGGCTCGCCCTCATAAAGCTGCACCGGGATTCGCATATTGGGGTGAAGAAATTTCTGGTATGCACCCATGGTTTCCGCAGGAAAACTGATCTGCTCGAAGGTGTCGGGATTCATGAAGAAAAAGGCGACACCATCGGTGTACAGATATTCCATCTCCTGGTGATCAAGCTCGACCTCTTCGAGCTTGTGGCCCGGGTGTAACCGCAACTCCTTGATGTGACCAGTCTTGAGGTTCTTGAACTTGGCGAAAACTGCGCTCCCCTGTTGGCCGCCGCCGGCGTGGTACCCGGCGCTGGTAACGCTATGAAGTTCACCCTCAAGCATGATGACCATGCCCGACTTCAGTTCGGAAGCTTCGACCATTGGTGTCTCCGCCTGGGCGGCAAGATCTCGCCTTCAGCCTAGCACCGCAGCGCGCCTTCAACAAAGGCCGGCGGCGACAGCGGGATGCTGCAGCGCCGCATGCATAAGGCTGAAGAACCCCGCGAGCTATCTCGCCGAACAAAAAAAACGCCAACCCCGTGTGGGTTGGCGTTTTTGCTTGGGGTACTACTGGTATCAGAACTGGTTCATGGTGTTGTCCTTACCCGCCGCCTTCAGGGCCGCTTCGCCGCTGAAATACTCCTTGTGGTCGTCGCCGATGTCCGAGCCGGACATGTTCTGGTGCTTGACGCAGGCGATGCCCTGACGGATTTCCTTGCGCTGCACGCCAGCCACATAACCCAGCATGCCCTGGTCGCCGAAGTATTCCTTGGCCAGGTTGTCGGTCGACAGTGCGGCGGTGTGGTAGGTCGGCAGGGTAATCAGGTGGTGGAAGATACCTGCTTCGCGCGCCGCGTCGGCCTGGAAGGTCCGGATCTTTTCGTCGGCCAGCTTCGCCAGTTCGGTCTGATCGTATTCAACGCTCATCAGTTGCGTGCGATCGTATGCCGACACATCCTTGCCTTCGGCCTTCATCGCGTCATACGCCTGCTGGCGGAAGTTCAGGGTCCAGTTGAACGACGGGCTGTTGTTGTACACCAGCTTCGCGTTCGGGATGACCTTGCGAATCTCGCTGACCATGCCGCCGATCTGGGCGATATGCGGCTTTTCGGTTTCGATCCACAGCAGGTCAGCACCGTTCTGCAGTGCGGTGATGCAATCCAGTACGCAGCGCGCTTCGCCCGTGCCGGCGCGGAACTGGAACAGGTTGCTGGGCAGGCGCTTGGGACGCAGCAGCTTGCCGTCGCGCTTGATGACGACATCACCATTACCCAGTGCGTCGGCCGACAGTTCCTCGCAATCGAGGAAGGAGTTGTACTGGTCGCCCAGGTCGCCCGGGGTGTTGGTCACGGCGATCTGCTTGGTCAGGCCGGCGCCCAGCGAGTCGGTACGGGCCACGATAATGCCGTCGTCCACGCCCAGTTCCAGGAAGGCGTAGCGGATGGCGCGGATCTTGGCCAGGAAGTCCTCGTGCGGCACGGTGACCTTGCCATCCTGGTGGCCGCACTGCTTCTCGTCGGACACCTGGTTCTCGATCTGGATGCAGCATGCGCCCGCTTCGATGAACTGCTTGGCCAGCAGGTAGGTGGCTTCGGCGTTGCCGAAACCCGCGTCGATGTCCGCGATGATGGGCACGACGTGGGTGACGTGGTTGTCGATCTTCGCCTGGATGGCGGCCTTGGCGGGGCCTTCGGCCGCGTCCAGCTCGCGGAACAGGCCGCCCAGTTCACGGGCGTCGGCCTGGCGCAGGAAGGTGTACAGCTCGCGGATCAGCGCGCTGACGGAGGTTTTTTCGTGCATCGACTGGTCCGGCAGCGGGCCGAACTCAGAGCGCAGCGCGGCCACCATCCAGCCGGACAGGTAAAGGTAGCGACGCTCGGTGCTGTTGAAGTGCTTCTTGATGGAGATCATCTTCTGCTGGCCGATAAAGCCGTGCCAGCAGCCCAGCGACTGGGTGTACTTCGACGAGTCGGCATCGTAGGCGGCCATGTCGGCGCGCATGATCTTGGCAGTGTACTTGGCGATGTCCAGGCCAGTCTTGAACTTGTTTTGGGCACGCATGCGGGCGGCATACTCGGGATTGATGGCATTCCACGCGCTGCCGTGGTTCTCTTTCAAACCGGCAACTGCCTTGATGTCGTCTTGATACTGGGCCATGGGAAATTCCTAAGAAGAAAGCGCGTTTGAAAAAAGTTGAGTGTGCTGGCGGATGTCGAAGCGAGCAGCGTGGGTTCATTGTAGGGCCTTCTTGATGCGTCGCGACAAAGTCTTATATAAGACATAAGAGTTCATTTCTCCTTATTTTTCAATGAGATAGGCGCTAAATTTTGTAATGTGGAAAGCTTTTTCAGAGAACGAAAGCTAGCGCCCGGGGAAACACGCAGCAAATTCCACAATGTGAAACGCGCTTTCAGTGCTCGGAGGCAGGGGCGAGCAGGATGGCTAGAGCAACGATTAGCCGGTGGGATTTGTAGATCTGGTCCGACGATCGGTGCCATGAACCGGCACAGCAACGTGTCGTCGTGCCCGCGTCGGTCATTCGATCACGAGCGATGGTCATCGGAAACTGGCCCTGGTGTGGCGCCTGCCTGCCGAGATGCGATGCGCGCAGCGTCTGGCTGGGCAGCACGCCGAACAGCCGGCGGTACTGCATGGCGAACCGGCCGATGTCCCAGACCCCGAAGCGCATACAGATGCTCGTGACCGTCTCGCCTGCCTTGGCATGCTTCAGCGCATGGCGCGCGTGGTGCAAGCGGTGGAGCACCAGATACCGGTGGGGGCTGATGCCGACGTACCGGTTGAACACGTTGCGAATGGTACGTTCCGAGGCACTGGTAGCTGCGCACAGGTCTTCAAGCAGGATGGGCGTGTGCCGCGCCGCTGCCGGCAAGTCCATTGCCTGGCTCAGGATGCGCCGGTGATTCTGGTGCCTGGCAGTGTCAGTGCTACGCGCGGCTGGCGGCAGCAGGGTGTTGAACGCGAGCCGGAGGAGTTCGCTGCGTGCGGTCTGCTCGCCAGCCGGGTGATGCAACTGGGCAAGCTGGCGATCATCGATAAAGAGCAGGCGCCGGGTCAGCGCAAGCAGGGCGCCCAGACTTGGACCGCCGGTCAAGACAAGATTGCGGGCGAGCAATGACAAGTCGGCATGGAACGGGCGAAAACTATCCTGGCTTGGTGCCTGACCCGATGATGAGTTCAAGCTCGGTCTTGAAGCCTTCACCGACGTCGAACTGCTTAAGGCATTCATAAACCTCGTTCCAGGCCCTCAATCTCGCCGCGACGTCGAGGTCCGCTACCACAGCCCGGTATGCCCCCGCGGCTTCCTGCATCAGTTGCAGAGCATCAGACGCACTCGGCAAGACGAGCTGCGCTCGAACGTGCTGTGTTTTCACATCGCCAAGACCGCTGTCGTTCATCAGGCGCTCCATCACGCCATCGCCGCCCAGTGCGAAGATTCCAGGTTGTCCGGGGGCGGGCGGAGACTTGCCCGCGTGGCGTAGAAGGATCGCCATCGGCTGGGCCATAAAGGGATTGTTGGCCGGCGTCGTGAAGACTAGCGCCGCGAAACGCGCGCCAGGCTTGAGTACGCGTCGGACAGATTCCAATGCCTCTCCAGGTGACGGGAAAAGCATCAATCCCAATCGACACATCGCCGCGTCGAACGGCGCCAGTGTCTCGTCCAATTCGTCTACTGCGCATTCCAGCGTTTCGATATTCTGAAGGCCGGCACGAGCGGCATTTCGGCGGACATGCTCCAGCATGGTGCCAGATATATCACTGGCGACCACTTCGCCGCCGGCACCCACTCGCATCGCTGCCTGGATGCTCTGGCTGCCGGCACCGCAGGCCAGATCGAGAACGCGCATGCCCGGCCGGATACCGGCCATATCGATGAGCGTGTCCGTGGCGCCCGAAAGATTGGTGGCAAACACATGCTCCCACTTCGCCCAGCCGGGTGCTGCCGACTCCCACGTATTGCGAAGATTGGATTTCACGCTGCTGTCGGTCATCTGGAGACTCCCTCAGGACGCCGCCTGTACAGGAGCATTGTAGTGCGCAAGCGATGCGTGTGGCCTGCTGCTCAAGTTGCTGATAGTAGTTGGCCTCGTACTCGGCCGGCGGCACATATCCCAGCGGCGCCATCAGACGGTGATAGCGGCGATAGCCCGACGGGGCGACCTGCAGCACCCTGCAAATCGGTTCGACCCCAAGGGCCTCGGTACGCGTCGATGAAGTCCCTCAAGACTTGAATCGGCGGTCGAGCTCCGCCTGGGCGAAAAACGCGCCGGCCAGCTTGAGAATTTCGTTGGCCTTGCGCAGTTCGCGGACCTCCCGCTCCAGATCCTTGATACGCTGGGCCTCTGCCGTGGTTGTGCCTGCGCGCTGACCGGTGTCGCGCTCATGCTGGCGAACCCAAGCCAACAAGGTCTGCGCGGTACAGCCAATCTTGGCTGCGACCGACACCACGGTAGCCCACTGCGATTCGTGCTCGTCACGATGCTCGAACACCATGCGCACGGCGCGCTCCCGGACTTCCGGGAAAAATTTGACTGACTTCCTCATGGACTCCATTCGCTCAAAGAGTGGAGCCTCCTCGAAACCCGGGGCGGTTCAGACCTGCCCCACCGCTCCCGTCAACTCAGTTCAGACACGGAAGACCCCGTGGAATCCAAAGGCGTCGCCCTACCCCATAGCCACACCGCCGTCCTGACGGACCCCATCGAGTCGGGTGAGGGGTCGCCCCCTCAGCCCGCTCACACCACCGTACGTGCGGTTCCGCATACGGCGGTTCACGA